>JAAEPW010000466.1 GCA_024232355.1 Chloroflexota bacterium
GGGTTGTTACAACTGGCGCCCACTGGTCAATTATCCGCATCTAGATGAGCCACTACCCGCAGTTGTCTCTTACATACTAGTGGGTCATTTGACTCGCTAATAACCATTTCTGTCTTGTGGAAACTGTCCCTAGATGTGGCGATTTCTCAGAATTTGGGACACTTTGGGCCACATATGGTGCTTGCTGCATCATCAATTAGTAGCCATAAGCGTGACAAATGACCCACTAGTGAATAGACCAACAAGGCGATCATATTCACCAACAACATAGCCTCGAATTGTCTCCGCTTTGCCCTGGGTGCCACTTTTGGATCAACTGCCTGGCGCTTGTTTTCTTGATTGTGAGTGATGAGTGTGCGCTCAACTGAATGAGCGTAAACTCATTCACGGGTATTGCGCTTTAAGGAGTTGCCGTGAGGATTACGGTGGGCAATGGCGTGGGCAAGGGAGTTGCTGTGGCCGTGGGGATTACGGTAGGTAATGGCGTGGGCGTTGGGAGCGGGTCCGTGTGCCAATAGACCTTGGTCGAAAAACAAGAATCATAGTCTGCACCAAGCACCACCCGAAAATCCACCGCGCTGTCCTCAGTTGGCTGCGAGATCACATCATCCCCATAGCGCCCATAGAGACGCATCAGCCGGTAGACGACCGAGCCTTTGGCACTGGTGCTAAAGTCCACGATCTGGGTACGCTCATAAGCCCCATCCGCTGGCCCGACGTTCACGACCTCGAAACCTTCCCAACGTAACCTTTCGGCCGCCACGTGCCCCAACCCTTCCTCAGGCGTGCTATTCCACACCTCGACTCGAGAAGCACGTTGCTGCGCACGCGCACTGGCAGGAGGAGCCAACGCTTCGCTGACCATAGGACCAAGGGCCTCATAGTAAGGCACCAACACTTGGGCACCATTGGGCGCAACCCACGACTGCACGACTTGCCATCCTACAAAACGCCCCTTTAAATTTACCATGTCCAGCCGCGCGCCGACGTTTGCCAGATAGAGCAATTCGTCCAGTGGTAGATCAGTCGAGACATTTTCCCCGAGCACTCCCCACAGTTCGGGAATCCTGGGAATAACGTCTACGGCTAGAACTTGGCCGTACAAGCCCCGCAGCACCTGCTGCTGACGACGGTTGCGGTCAAAATCGCCGGTATTCCAACGAGAGCGCGCAAACCAGAGCGCATGTTTGCCATCAAGATGATGAATGCCCGGCAACCAATCCACGTCGGTCTGGCCGTCAGGCGAATCGGGATCAGGAAACGTATCAGCCAAAGGGCATTCCACGGCTACGTTAACGCCTCCCAGTGCATCCACGATGCGCATAAACCCGTCGAACCCGACCTGCACATAGTAATGAACGTCTATCCCCAAATTGTACTCGATGGTATCCTTGAGCAGTTCGGAGCCACCGCCGGGATAATGTTTGCGTACCCCGTGGTTGTAAGCGGTATTGATTCTGTCAAAACCATGATTGGGGATCCATACATAAAAGTCACGGGGAATAGAAAGGAGTGCGACGGAAGGCAACTCGGGATCAACACTAACGACGACAATGACGTCAGTACGTCCCACGTTCCCAGTATCGGTCTGATCAGAGCCCAGCAAGAGGATGTTGATCACATCGCTGGACTGCTCAAGCAACGGCATCGGTTCTGGTACAGCTAATGGGTGAGGTGTAAGAGTTACTGCGGTCGGTGTGACGAATAAAGCAGGTTGCTCAATAGCTGGGCGAGCCATTGGGCTGGGCGTAAACGTCGGGGTAGGTGTAGGGGTGGGCGTTGGGGTAAAAGTAGGCGTAGGCGTAAAAGTAGGCGTTGAGGTAAAAGTGGGCATAGGCGTAATCGTTGGCGTGGGGGTTGCCGTAGGCAAAGCAGTGGGCGTCGCAGATGGCTGAACGGTAATAGTTGCTGTAGAAAACACTAGAGCGATCTCTGGCGCAGTGCCGACAGTCCAACGACTGATTACGATCAACAGGGTCAGAGTAACGGTCAAAACTAATCCTGCTAGCCAATGATTGGGAGAACGTTGCATATCGTCTCGGTTTTTCCTTCCAGCCTCACAAATTCCTCAGAGCAACTCTCGACGCGCCTAAACTATCTGGCTTGAGTAGGCATTATACCATAATAGTCTACTGCTGCCAGCAACAGGCAACAGAGAAAAGCATGAAAACCGAGTAACAAGCATCATCCTACACGAATGAGAGCAAAACCCGATCACTAACCACCAGAAGGAGTTGGTGTAGTCGTCGGTGTGGGAGTCGGTGTTGGTGTGGAAGAGGGCGTTGCCGTGGGTGTTGGTGTTGGTGTTGGTGTTGGTGTTGGCGTGACCGTCGGCGTGGGAGTATCCACAGGGGGAGTATTTGTCAAAGTAAGTGTGGGCGATCCGGTTGACGTGGGGGTCAACGTGACCGGCCCAGGCGTCTCTGTCGGAGTGGGAGTAAAAGTGACAGTAGCTGTGAAAACAGTAGCTGTCGGGGTAAAAGATGGCGTAGCCGATGGTGATGCGGTGGGGGTGGGAGTCCATGTAGAAGTTGGAACAGTCACAGTAGGTGTATAGGTAGGTGAAGGAGTGATAGTAGGTGAAACAGGTGTGGGGGGCAATGGCGGGAGAAAGAGCAACTGCCCCGCATAGATAGTATAGCTAGGCAAACAATTTGCATTCCGGATGGCCTCTACTCCCACACTAAAACGTCGAGAGAGGGAAGATAGAGTCTCAAGAGGCTTAACAGTATACCACGCAGTCCAGCCAAGAGGAGGACCACAGGATCGCGGAGTAGGACTTGCGTACAGAGTAGGAGGCAAATAAATCTTTTGATCTGAATAGATTGTCGCAGTGCTCATGCAATTGGCCTCCATCAACGCGAGTGCAGTAACACCGGTTCGCAAGGCCAGACCGTAGAGCGTTTCTCCCCGCCGCACAGTATAAGCAACCCAACCAACTGGTGGTGAGCAACTAGGAGGTATCAAAGGTGAGGACAGGGTAGGAGATGGGGTAAAAGTTGGCGGGACGATCGTTTCTGCTGCAGATGTGAGAGAAGGAATGGGTTCTGTAGGAGAAGGCGAAGGAGGTATAGGGGTAGGTGTGGATGTAGGTATAGAAACTGTTGGTGATGGTAAAGTGGGCAAGAAAACGGTTGGTGGTGGTGAGGATTGGGCTACCAGAGTAGCATCAGGGCGCACACTCGACATGTCCAAACGGCTCAACAAAAAGCTACCCAGCAGCATACCTACACTGATGAGCGTAATGGCCAAGTTGCCCAACAACTGTCCTATATCACTGGTCTGTTCTTCATCTGCCCTGCCATCGCGTGGAGCAACAGATTGGCTCGCAGGCTTGTCCGTGTCTGAAGACGACTCAAATATCTGACGGGCGCTTGAGCCTAGCCGCTGTTTGTTCACCGTTCTTCCTCCGACTCTTCAATCATAGGAAATGGGTCCAGAGATGGATACTCACGTGACACGCTATCACTGCCTTCGGGTGAGAGTGGTAGAATGAAACTAAAGGTACTGCCTATTCCTACCTCACTATCTGCCCAAATACGCCCCCCCTGCATTTCTACCAGCGCTTTGGCAATAGACAAGCCAACACCCGTATCACCCACACCTTCGATTAGAGGATTGTCGGCTCGATAGAGACGCTGGAAGACCCGTTGTTGATCTTTGGGCGCTATACCACCACCCGTGTCGGTCACAGACATGAACAAATAGTCAGGCAGACCGTCCATTTGTGTATCGTACTCTTCTAACCGAGCGCGGACCATCACCTCTGTGCCGGGAGTCGAACACTGACAAGCATTCGATAAAAGACGTAACACAATCTGATAGAGACTATCTGGATCCGCGTGTATAGAGGGCAATTCGGATGGCATATCCATTTGTACGTTCAGATCGCGCTCACTAAACTGTATGGCCAGTGACATGATCGCATTCTCGATAATGTTGACAAGATCAACTGGTTCAGGTTCGAGTACATCCTGGTTGGCGTCAATAGAGGATACCTTGACCAAATCATCGAGCAGTCCCCCCATACGCTCAACGTTGGCATTGACTCGTTGCAACAATTGGCGCTGCGTTTCACCAATGATACCCACAGATTCGCCCAACAGTAACTCTGTATAACCGGTGATAGAGGTCATCGGAGTACGTAGTTCGTGCATCAACGAAGTCACGATATCATTCTGGCGCGTCACTCTTTCTGCAGGATAAAACATCACCGACAGCGAACCCATTCCCCCAGCAATGCTGGGCACACGCGTTATCTCTGCCCGAATCATCTGCCCATCCAGTTTGAGGACAACTGCGCTAACGTCGTTGTCTTGGGCTTTCTCGTAGGATAGTTTTTGGACTGCCTCAATCCACGATGGCTCAGTGAAAAGAGACTGAAGAGATGTACCCTCCAGTATTGAACTGGGCTGACCTATGAGGTGCTGAGCCCCTTGATTGGCTATAATAATGTTACCTTCCTCGTCACCTATCAAAAAACCACGTGGGGTAAGGCTATACTGGACAGGTGGCCCATACTTGTTTAACGACGCGGCCTGGCTCCGTGCTTCCTGGAGTTTGGTGTGTGTCTGTACCAGTTGATCTTGCAGATCATTCTCCGATAGAGCAAGCTGCTCCGCTTTCTCCCTCCACTCGGCAAGCTCAGTTTCTATCACTGTGCGAGCATCCGTCAAGTTTTGTATTTCCTCTTGCCAGACGGCAACCTGAGTCGCATCCATACTCTCAGGGTCATTCTCCTGTTCACGAAGACGTAGTTTGGTGGCTAATTCCTCAGTCCGTTGTTGCTGCTGCGCCAATTCGGCTTCCAGTTCAGCTGTTCGCTGGGCCAAACGACGAGCCTCATCGAGCGACTTTTGTGACTCTGCACTATGATCACCGTCGTCATCTCGTCGAGAAGCATTGAGCATGGCTCGTGTGATCGCAGCACCCGCGGCCTGAAATATTTGGCGATTGCGCAACGTCCAGCTTTGTCGAGAAACGGGATTCCCAGCCAGAATAATACCCAGCCAGGTGCCATTATCCATCAAAGGCAATGCCAACAATGGGCCTGGTCGTTCAAAACCCAGACGACTGTACAAATCAACGATCGTAGCGTCCTTCTCTGGCGTACTCACGCCTCGCAGGCTGCCGGTCTTGATCGCTGTGACCAACAAAGGATGCCTGGATATAAGCAGCGATGGTTCTTGATCGGCCATAGTTGTACCCGTCGAAGGATGAAGAGCCACAACGCGTATCTTTTTAGCCAGTCCAGACTGGGGCGAATTCGATTGAACCAAGTCGGGCAGAGCAATGGCCACCATATCGGCTCCCAGAGCGTGAGCGATAGATGGGGCCGCTAATTTGAGGGCCGCTTCGGTGTCACGAGCTGTCTCAACACGCTGGGCAGCTCCCAAAATGCCGATTATTTCCATACCACTGTCTTCACGGGGAGCCAGGCCCGGAGACACGCTTAACGTGCGACGGTGCACAAAACTGGTTATCAATGGAAGTACAGCCAAGTTGCTCAACCGTACCCATCCAGCAATCTGACCATTGGCAGGCAAAGATACAACGAGCTGCAAGATGTGCCCGATGAACCAAAGAGAAAACAGAAAAGTAACCAGGCTCCAATCATTCTCACGCCATACCATGCTGGCAACAATGCAAAACAAGAGGATTATGATGGAAAGATATTCCCATACTGCCGCTTGTGCATAATCGTTGTAAAAAATAGCTGGCGCTTCTATCTGCGTCCAGCGAACGGCAAAGGCTGCATAGATAAATACAACTATCGCCAGGGAAAAAATCAACAACCCAATTCCCAGACGCGGTTGACGTGCTAGAATCGGCAGGAACGCCCATGCAGCCAGAAGCAATGTGGCGAGATTGAGGAACCGCTCCAGTGGAGGTAGAATACGGCTTGATGACAGCAAACCCAAGAAATCAAGTCCACCGACAAAAATCAGCAGTATGCTACCAAAAAACAATCCTACGGCGATCACCACCAAACGTATTCCAGCCCAATCACGGCGATTCCGATTCCAGTGTCCGAATGCCATTGCCAGAGTGCTCTGAACAGCAAACAGGGTCACTATGTGGTAGACCATGTTACCGCTTGATACGGTAATCAATTCAATTAAACTTTGTAGAAATAACATAGACCCTACACCCGCAAGTTAGTTTCATAAAGATTATACCACATATTGGGCATGTAAGGGAAATCCTAGCCCAATAGAACCTGAGCAATTTGTTCGGCAATATTTTGGCACATTCGGGCTGCGTCAGGCTCAAAAACACGCTGGCTGCGTCCATTCCCCACAACCAGAACACCCAATGCCCGGTGTTGGTTGAGAATTGGCTGTATAACAGTTGGACCAATCTCTTGATTGCCAAGCAACTCGTACAGCGTATGCAAATGGGGGGTGTTGATTTCGACGTTGAGGATCAATGGCTGACGCCGTTTTAACGCATAGGCAAGCACAGGTTGTTCGGCGAGGGAAAGGGGCAATCGCATAGTTCGTGGCCCTGTGTTTTGAGACGATGGATATTGAACGGTCAGGTTGATATTGCCCACATCATCAGAATTGACCAAAAAGATGGCGCAAAGGTCTGCGTCCAGAGTCGCAGTGGTGCCTTGAGCTACCCGACTAAGATAGCCGTTCAAGTTGAGCGATTCATCATCCGGCTTGAGAGGATTGGTGAGGAACTCCAAGGTCAATGCCTGATGCAGCGTTTTCTCGCTTGCGCGCTGTTGCGATTGTTGGTAACCTGTTTTATCTTGCAGCGCAATCTGGTGAACGGCAACGGCAAAGAGAGGATAGCCTAGCATATTGATCAACCGCCCCATTCCAACCAGTGTGTACCCAGATATGTCGAGCCACCCAAGGGTCAGGAAAAGTGAAGCAGCACACAATATTGCAAAGCCAAGAGAAAGAGTGCCAAATGCAACCAACAACATCCACGGTCTCTTGCTTTGAATACGCAGCAGAATTAGAGTTGGAGCCAGTGCAAGAAGCATACTCATTGCGTACCAAAAGATCTGCTGCCAAAAGGCAAAATACAATAGATGCGGAAATTGTCCCAACATCTTGTACCACCACGGCAAAAAGGTCACCGTGCATAGAAAAGTCACCACGAGACCAACAACCAGATACTTTTTTGGCGTGCCCTGATTGAAGAAAATGGACAAGAAAACCCACCCCAAAAGCGTGAGGCTGGCAAGTTCTGTACCACTAAATATCGGGGCGATGACGTCTGGACCAAGTCGTTCGCCAAGCAACAACAAGACGCGCATGCCCATCAACCCACCAAAAACTCCCAGAATACGACGATGGTCAGGTTGACGAGTTCGACGATACGCAACGAGCGAGATGCCGATCAATGCTTCCAATACCAAAAGGATCAAAAAATGATAAACAAAAACCCCAGGACCAGTACTGAGTAAATTGACGAGAGACATAGGTCTACCTTTCGGGCATTACAGACACGCACCCTATCTAAATCCTCGCCGCCCTCCACTACTTTTGGAACATAAGGAACTGCTGCTCCTGTTGCTCCGACTTGAACTCTTGCTGCTACTACTTTAGCTGCTGGATCGGTAACGACTGCTATTTTTGCCACGGCTTTTGCTACCATAGCCTCAGCCTCCCACACCTGCACGTCTGTGACCTCGGTGATGCGATCGAGGAGAATTCCGGCAAAACCGGTGTGAAACTCGCCGCCGAAACACATCTGGTCCATTTCGGCCACAAGCAGCGAGCCATCTGGCTGGATGGCAATTTCTACGTCATATCGCTCACAAGCAATGATCTTCTCTCGAGTTTGAGAAGACACTCCCAAACTGGTCAGGAGCACAGGAAGCATCAGCGTGACAAACAGCCATCTCCAGCGTTTGTTCATTCCTCTCTCCTGTTATTGGCTTGTGCGGTGTTGCTGGACCGCTTGGCAGAAAAATAGTCTATCAGGCGACCTACAATTTTATAACGCCAATCTGATTCATCATCTATTTGCTGATTTTGCGCAAAAAACTCCTTAACCTTGACTGTATTCAAACCAATATAGGTTATCGCTGCCAACACAAGGACAATGAATGCAAAATGCCATCTCCTGGGTGTAATTGTCTCACCCAGGATCAATCTAGCAAACAGAGGCCCAAATGCACCATATATCACATAGACCTCGACCAAGCGTCGCGCCGCCTTGTATGCGCGAGGTTTGGCTACCAGCAACCTGCTACCGATTGATATCTCAGCCACACAACATCCTACAGTTCCTGCTACAATAAATAGTATTATCCAATTGTCTACACTTGCCTTGAGCAAATCGAGTATTATAAACCGAGCAGAAATCACCATGATTGTTAGACCGATGAGAACATGTAAAACTCCAATTACAAGAATTTCTAATGGATATTTCTGTCTGTTCATCACATCTATTGTGTCAAAAAAGCACGCATCACTGATCCTGGGAAGAATCCGGCTCTAACACAATGCGCCACGAACCAATCACCAGTTCTCCCCCCTCATCCGTCGGGCATGACTCGAGTCGCAGACCATCGACTAGTGGTCGGCCCAGTTCGCTGGTGCTGAGCGAATAATTCACACCCCATTCGACGTCGAAATCAGCGTATCCCTCACCATTCCGGGGCTTTAGGCCAGTCACAGCCCGATCGGCTCCGCCGGGCCACATCAGCCACACCTCGACTCCAGCCACCTCCCTGCCACGCTCATCTTTGACCATAACCGTAATCTGTTCACGTTGCCCGGCCTGGCATATCTGCTCCTGCTCTACCAATTGAAGGCGGGCAGAAAGTAAAGGGGTGGGAGTAGGAGGCGAGGGCGTGCTAGTCGGTTCAGGAGTGGATATGGTAGGAGACAGTGATGGTGACGGGGTGCGAGGCGGAGACGTCGGCGTTGGGGGCAAAGTTGGCGTGCGAGAAGGTGTGGGGGTATATGTCGCTTCACTTATGGATGTGGGAAACAAAGTAGGTGATGCTGTGCGCGTGGGTGCAGGGGATACCGGTGCCGGCGTGCCCAGATAAACCAGCATAGCTGAGGTATACACATCCAACGTCTGAGCCAGTTTGGTCAGACTGCGCATAGTTTCTGCCGAACGACCAGCAGCCGCATACTTTTCGATCAGCGCCTGCACCACGGGAGCAACGTCATTTTGCTCGATCCCATTCAGTCGAGCGTGCACACGCTCCAGATCGCCATCGTCTACGTAGGAGAGCACGGTCAGGTGTACCCAGTCCCGGCGATAATCGGTGCGCAGTAAGGCTGGATACGTGTTGACAAGTTCAACCGGATTGACGCTC
Organism: Chloroflexota bacterium; assembly: GCA_024232355.1. Next base: position 9,299 of record JAAEPW010000466.1, read on the forward strand.
CAAGTGTACCATATCCCCAGTGCTAGTCCAATCACTACCCCGATGACGGGAATCGTCTGGCGGGTGGATAAACCACTCATTTTATGACTGGTCCTCCATATATGGAGTCAATGTTGAAGGAAGGGAGCCAAGGGCCTGGGCCAGTCGATCCAAACGGGTGATGTCCTCAACACTGCCACCGACTGCAACGAGTCTCTCGGCCAATTCGATCACGGGGATAGTGGGATCTACTGGGTCAAGCAGTTCCAGTCGCTTTTGAGCTTTTTCTACATCTCTGCCTTCGATCTCGTAGGCAGTAGCGACCATCAGAATATAGTCATCACGATAGTCCCGGCGCAGCACGTTCGGCGCGGTGTTCGTATACTCTACCGGCCAGAGCCACCAACCGATAGCAAATCCCAGCGCCAATCCGACAGCCACACTCAAAGCTATCCGCATGACCCACTTTGGTAAACGGGGTGAGTGGGATGCTTGCTCATTCACGGCCTTGTTCCCCCCTTACGTCAGCGTTCCCATATGAAAAATGCGGCGCTCCCAGGCATATATCCCGCCCAAGGACGCCGCAGTGGGCCTTTTGTCAGCCCCATCAAATCAAATGCCGGAGGTGGGAATCGAACCCACAAGAGGTTACCCTCACGCGAGTTTGAGTCGCGCGCGTCTGCCAGTTTCGCCACTCCGGCGTTAAGGAAAGTATACCAGATAATGAGATTCTGGTCAATCCCCCGCTGCCTGGCACAATCGGATACCTTCTAGAGCGTTTGGTTCTTCAGGATCTATCGCTAGTGCGGCATCAAAGAGAGGATATGCTTTGTCACATTCTGCCTTGTAGAAATAGGCCAGACCCAGAGTATAGAGATAGTCAATGGCGGGGCCTGCCACCCACGTAGCTTCCAATTCTGCCGTTATGCTGCCATCAACGAAGCGTTGAAGTGGCCCAGTGTTCACACGATCACCCGAAAGTGTCTTGAGCCGCTCGAACCAGCCCACGTATACCTGGCTAGAGTCAAGTCGAGGCAAACCTACCAAGTCAATGGTATATTTGCCCGTCCACGCATTAAAGGCCACCACACCACGGGCATCGGCCCAAGCCTCGTCATACTCGGTGCCGTCCGGCAGCAACGTGGCCCGCAAGTTATTTGGGTTATTTGGCGCAGTAGAGTTCAAGTCGCCGCGCATCACCACGTCTAGCGATGGCTCCAGGGCATTACGATCCCGCTCCTCAATGGTGATGTAAAATGATTTGGCCATCTGCCGACTGGCACTGGATGCCAGCTTGATGGATCGCTCAAAGTTTGGAATAGCGTCCTCGTAATTCCGATGTTGCCAGAAAGTGATTGCCAAACCTCCGAACGCTCGTCCAAATTGAGGGTCTACTTTGGTTGCTTGCTCAAAATAGATCCCGGCTTGGTCATAATCTCCCAGAATGGTGAGATACGTCCATCCCAATTCAAAGTGCGCCTGGGCATTTCCTGGATTCACTTGAGCCGCTCGTTGAAAGCTGTCCAGTGCCGCGTCAAAATCACCGAGACGGCGATAATTACGCCCCACCGAGACGTGGATATACGACAAGTTTGGATGAATCTCCAAAGCCTGTTCGTATGCCTCTAGCGCTCCCCAATAGTTCCCCTGTATCTCGAGCGTATAGCCATAGTTGCGGTGTGCGTCCACACTGCGGTCGTTCAATTGTAAAGCAGTTTCAGCAGCTTGATTGGCTTCTGCCCAACGGCCAGCGTCGGCGTATGCCTCAGCCAGGTAAGCATATCCTTCAGCATAGGTCGGGTCAAGGTCAATGGCGCGATTGCACGCCTCAATTGCCTCCGGTACATCGCCGTTCCAATCATAAGCCATTCCCTGAACAGCCCACGCGGCGGCATTCTCCGGTGACTTTTGGATCGCTTGTCCGGCGCGCTGCATGGCCTCGTTCATCCGCCCTTCCAAGATCAAAAGTCTCGTCAGAGGAATATACGGCGACACATCGCTTGGTTCGAGCTCTATGGCCTGTTCGTAGGCAGCTATTGTTTCTGTCATCCTGCCTTGAAAGTATAATTCGTTTGCTTCTGAAATATAAGAAAATGCTGCGCGTGTCGGTGTCGGCGTGGGCACAAATGGGCTTGCAACCTGTTCCTGCTGGATTATGACATAGACATAGATACCCGCGCTGATCAGTACCAACAAGAATACTATGCGCAGCGGAGATGATCGTCGCTTTTTCTTTCTCTGTATTGTTGGTTCCAAGTACATCGGCCAAGAACCTTTCAAAAGTAGAGATGCAAAACAATAATAGCATTTTCGTGGGGCAAGTCAAGGTTGCCCTACTTTCTGGTTGTGGTAAAATAGCCTGGGACAACTCGAGACCCCAAATCCAAACCCCCACATAAGGAGGCCGATTGTGCACAATTTGATGGTCACTGGTGGAGCCGGATTCATTGGCTCCAACTTTACCCGATATATGCTGGAAAAGTACACAGATTATTCCATTGTTGTCTATGACAAACTGACTTACGCTGGAAATTTAGATAATCTCAAAGACATAAGCGAACGATTTGCCGGCCGTTACGCTTTTGTACAGGGTGACATCTGCGACGCCAGAATGGTGAGAGAAACGCTCCACGTTCATAGCGTAGACACCATCGTCAATTTTGCCGCAGAGAGTCACGTGGATAGGTCTATTATGGACCCCGATGCCTTTATCCAAACTGACGTCTATGGCACCTATGTGCTGTTAGAAGCCACCCGCGAGCTTAGATTGGAGCGCATGCACCAGGTATCCACCGATGAGGTATATGGTCACGTGCCAGAAGGCGCTTCGAAAGAGACCGACTCTGTTGCCCCGCGCAGTCCCTATGCCGCCAGCAAAACCAGCGGCGACCTGATGGTCAATGCGTACCACATCACATACGACACGCCGGTTACAATCACTCGGGGCGCAAACAACGTCGGCCCTTACCAATATCCCGAAAAAGTGGTGCCGCTCTTTGTCACCAACGCGATTGACAACCTGCCGCTGCCCCTCTACGGCGATGGAATGCAGATGCGTGATTACCAGTATGTGTTGGATCACTGCGAGGCCATCGATCTTGTGATGCACAAGGGAGAACTTGGCCAAGCATACAACATCGGCACCGGCACTGAAATGTATAACATTGATATGACCCACTTGATCCTCAATCTGCTGAACAAGCCAGAAAGCCTCATTCAGCCGGTGCGTGACCGGGCTGGTCATGACCGGCGTTATGCCCTCGACGTGACCAAGATTTGTAGCTTGGGGTGGGAACCAACTCACTCTTGTGAGGAAGCAATCGAAAAGACCGTACGGTGGTACGTTGAGAATGAGTGGTGGTGGCGATCGATCAAAAGTGGTGAGCATTATCAAGAGTATTACGAGCGACAGTACGCGGGGCGGGAAATAGATAATACTGACGAGTAGGTAAGATCCTGTGCAAGCGTCTGCTTGCACAGGAATATCCGTAAACAATCGAATATCGTGGCGGGGGCCTGGCTGTATGTTTTAGACTATGTGGCAGTGAAATCCACCTACGATGTTGCGAAAACCTCACGCTAAAGGAGCTAAAATGGCTACAGTCGAACAAACAGCCGAGTTCAACATCCCAGCGGACAAAGCATTCACCTTTATCGCCGATCTCTCCCGGTGGCCCGAGTGGGTTTCCGCCGTGACCGGCGTCTCTGATGTATCAGGGACAGGTATAGGGACCACGTACAACTGGCAATTCAAGCTTGGAGCACTGCCCGCGTTCAACGGCACGGGAGAGGTCACCAAATTCATTCCCAACAAACGATTCGAGGTACAGACACAGGGGCTTCCCAGCACGTGGTTGTTCAAGTTTGCTGACCGGGGCGATCAAGTAATCATCAGTTTGGATCTCGAATACGACATCCCCGGCGGCGGCGTAGTGTCGGGGCTCGTATCCAAGCAGATCGAGTCAGGCCTCGAGTCGCTAAAGGGATTACTCGAATCGTAACCAGACACTTGGCACAATCACTGGTCGAAAAATAGATGGCTGACTATGACCGTGCGACCTATTTTCTCCTCAAGCCCGTTACCCAGGCTTGCAAGGAGTTTGATCTTGTAGCCGATGGCGATCGGGTAGCTGTGGCGGTTTCTGGCGGCAAGGACAGCCGCGCATTACTTCAACTGCTACTGTGCTACCGACGCAAGATTCCATACAAGTTCGAATTATTGGCTCTCCACGTTGTCGGCATATCGGCTGGTTTTCCCGACTTGCGGCCCGAACTGGAACCTTGGTTTCAAGAGTTGGGTGTCGAGTATCATTTTGTTCCATTAGAATTATCGCCTGAAGAACCGTTACCGCTTAATTGCTTTCGCTGCTCACGGAACCGCCGCAAAGCACTTTTCACCGCAGCAGCAAATCTAGGTTGCGGAAAACTGGCTCTCGGTCATCACGCCGACGATGCAGCCGCTACCGTGCTCATGAACTTGATGTTCACCGGACGACTAGAGACAATGACTCCTCGTATGGAGATGTTCGACGGGGCGGTGACGATCATCCGTCCCTTGATCTATTTGCCCGAAAAAAAACTGGCACGCTACGGACGGATAGCCGGTTTCCATGCGCCACATCCTCCATGCACCCAGGGACTGACCTCAAAGCGTGCGCAAATGAAGGCACTCTTGCGCCAGTTTGGCCGCGACCAGACCCAAATCAAGGCCAACCTTTGGCGTGCTGCCCGTCGGGCGATGGAATTTTGAGGATTAAGATTTAGCGATTTGAGATTTGCGGATCTACCGGATGCAAGACTCGCTGTGCTCCAAATCTTCCAATCTCATATCTTGTCACTTAAAATCACTTGGCTCACTTTTATTCCTACGCCGCCTGTGGTATACTTGTTACAACTTTTATGGAGGCAAATAATGAATCACTTTCTCAGTATAGCAAACTTGACACCCGATGAGCTACGAGAACTACTCAATCTGGCACTTGATCTGAAAAAGGAATGGAAGAATGGCGGTAATCATCCTCTGCTTAAAGACAAGACGCTAGGTTTGGTTTTCCAAAAACCCTCACTACGCACTCGAGTCTCCTTTGAAATGGGGATGAACCATCTGGGCGGGCAAGGGCTCTATCTTTCTCCTTTTGAAATTCAATTAGGCAAACGTGAAAGCGTGGCAGATGTAGCCCGCGTTCTCTCTCGTTATGTGGACGGTATTATGGCCCGCGTCTTTGCCCACGCGGACATCGTCGAATTGGCCGAGTATTCAAGTATCCCCGTCATCAACGGCCTCTCTGATTATAACCATCCCTGCCAGGGGCTGGCCGATTTCCTCACCATCATCGAAAACAAGGGAAAGGACTTGGCAGGACTCAAGCTGGTCTATATCGGTGATGGCAACAATGTAGCGACATCGCTTATCTTTGGTGCAACCTTGTTGGGTATGGATATTTGCATCACCGGACCACGTGGCTACGAATCACCCCCAGGCGTGTGGGCGTTGGGCAAGAAGTTCGCCGCCACCAGTGGCAGCCAACTGTCAGCAACTTACGATCCTCACAAAGCGGTTGCCGGAGCCGACGTGATCTATACCGACGTGTGGGCATCAATGGGGCAAGAAGCCGAAACTGATGAACGCGCTCGCATCTTTGCGCCCTATCAAGTAAACGAGGCACTGCTGGCAGAAGCCAAGCCAGACGTTATCGCGATGCACTGTCTACCAGCCCATCGAGGAGAGGAAATCACTGATCAAGTTTGTGATGGCCCACACTCGGTGCTATGGGATCAGGCAGAGAACCGTATGCACGCTCAAAAAGCCGTTCTGGCACAACTAATGAGCGGTTAATCATCAGGCGTAACCCGTGACAAGCGGTCCAAGGCCAATCCCTAACGTTGTTTCTGAACAACGCCCAATCAACTAATAAAGGCTTGTACTATGGCAAAAAATCGCAAGAAATTCGAAGAGGCAATGCGGACCGGGGCTCAGGCCGCCTGGAGTAAGAAATGGGATCAGGCGATTGCGGCCTATCAGCACGCATTGACCGAGTTTCCCAATGATACAAGTGCACTCACCAACCTGGGATTGGCCTATTTCGATGCGGGGCAGTTCGAAGCCGCCTTGGGGCCTTATCAAGGGGCCAGCGAACGTACGCCGGATGATCCTGCACTCTATGAGCGTATTGGCCAGATACAAGAAAATCTAGGGAGTAGTCAAGCGGCCGCCAAAGCGTACCTGGCTTCGGCCGAGCGATATCTGAGCCAACCACAATCCGCACATCTAGCGCCAGAACGTTGGCATGATGCCATTCGTGCATATCCCAACAGCATACAAGCCCACGTGAAACTACTTCAGCATTACCAAAAGCAGGGCCAAGTGCACGAAGCAGTCAAAGAATGCATGACCCTAGCACACATCTATAATGCTCAAGGACAAACCGATTATGCAATTCAAGTTTGTCAACATGCGCTCAAGTTAACCCCAGACGATGTCGAGATATCAGTTGCTCTTGAAAAATTGCGCCAGGGCAAATCCCTCTCCGCCGAACCGGAAGCCAAAGCCCCACAGGTAGAACCTGAGGATCCATTTGAGGCTACGCAGGAAGTAGACACCAGTGTGCTCGACTTTGGTGCTACGATGGAGGCCGAGTTCGCTGAAGAACGAGGTAGCCCCATCGAGATCACCCGTCAGAAGGCACTCAGTGACCTCGCCGAAATCTTTTTCGAGGAAGAGGTCATTGTAGCATCGGGCGTGATCCCTCGACTCAGCAAAGCAGAGATTGACGCCCTGATCGGACAGGCGATTGACTTTCAGACCAGGGGAAAGGTGGACCAAGCCATTCAAGCCTATGAAAAAGTAGCCGAGGCAGGCACAGAAAAGACTGCCGTGGACTTTAACCTAGGGTTGCTCTACCAGGAAAAACTGCGTTTTGACGAAGCCATCTCCCAGTTCGAGCGTGCGGTATCTCACCCCGAATACACGTTGGGTAGCCACTTTGCACTGGGCGAGTGCTACCGTGCCCGGGGACGTATTGACGAGGCCCTAGAACACTTTATCGAGGTACTCAAGATCGTTGACTTGGCTACCGTCCAACGTGGGCAAGCGGACGACTTGATTCAACTCTACGAGCGTCTGGCCGACAGTTATGCGACCAAGGGAGAGAGCGAGCAAGCATTAGAGTTTACCAACTCACTCGTCGAGTTGCTCAGCGCGAAAGGTTGGGAAGACAAGGTCGCGCAAGCCCGCCAACGACTCGACGCATTGGCTCAAGAAGGACCTACCCTGAGTTTGGCCGAGATGCTGGTCGTGCCAGGTTCTGAGCGCGTCCTGGAATCTGTAGCATTGTCGCAAGAGTACGCCAAGCACAACATGTTTTATTCCGCACTGGAAGAATGCTATTATGCCTTGGACCATGCGCCCATTTACCTCCCCATTTATCGGCAAATGGCCCAAATACTCGTAGGAATGGGCAAGGTGGAAGAAGCAGTATCCAAACTCGTCGTTATCGCAGACACTTATCAGATGCGTGGTAATGCCCGTTCGTCTATGTCGACATATCAACAGGCTCTAACATTAGCACCTATGGACACCGCTGTACGAACCAAATTGATCGATTTATTCATCAGTCATGGGGAGATTGACCACGCACTGGAACACTATTTTATCCTGGCCGATAGCTACTATCACCTGGCCCAAATGGATCGAGCGCGTGAGATATACCATGAAGCACTCAAGTTGGCACCACGAGGTACTGCCGACAAGAAATGGCAAGTTCGTATTCTGCACAAAATCGGCGATATTGATATGCAGCGTGTAGATTGGAAACGCGCTATTGAAGCCTACGAACAAATTCGCGAACTGGCTCCCGGCGACGAACGAGCCCGACTAACACTGATGGACCTGTACTATCGCTTCAATCAATCGGACGCAGCAATCGTCGAGCTTGATAACCTCTTGCAAGTCTATCGCGAGAGTGGCAAGACACAGCGTATCTTTGCTATTCTGGAAGATGCTGTCAGTGGGCGACCTGAAGATATTCTGCTGCGCACTCGTTTGGCACAGGCACATTTGGATACAGGCAACGTGGATCAGGCACTGGTTCACTTGGACAAACTGGGAGATATGCAAGCAGAAGCTGGGCGATTGGAAGATGCTCGGGCAACCATCCGGGTCATCATTGCACTCAACCCGCCCAACGTAGCCGAGTATCAGCAAATACTCGAACAACTTTAATAGTGTGATTTAACAGTTGGGACTGGGGAGCATTCGGCTTGGATTTATGCGTTGTTCAGAAATAGCCTTGTGCTTTTTATGTGATTTCACTTGGAAAACGCACGTTAAAATGCCAAGTTATTTTTGAATGATGCTTTAGGTAAAGGGTTTTGTTGAACGGTTCAGGGTGTGAATAGTGGCCGATTTCCTGTGGTATCTACAGCGGCTCAACTGGATTGACGTCCTCGATATCTGGCTTGTAGCCTTTATCCTCTTTTGGATTCTGTATCTGGTGCGCGGCACTCGGGCTGTGCCACTGCTTCGTGGCGTGGTCATCTTTATCATTACTGTTACTTTGTTAAGCGGTTTGATACGTCTACGTGCTTTCGGTTGGCTAACAGAACAAGCACTCCCTGCACTGCTCGTGGCCTTTCCAGTTGTCTTTCAACAAGAATTGCGCCACGCATTGGAACGGATCGGGCGAGCTGGGACACTATTTGGTCGAGTAGCAGGGGATCGAACCAATCTAGAGCAAGCATTGACCGCCATCGCGCAGGCCTGTCCAATCCTCTCCGAGCAACGACACGGTGCCCTAATTGTCTTGGAACGAGAAACCGGTCTACAAGAACTGGTGGATAGTGGCGTGATCCTGAATGCCGTCACCACACCAGAACTATTGTCGAATATTTTCAACCCGCACACCACACTCCATGATGGAGCCGTCATTGTGCGAAACGGACAGATTCTGGCCGCAGCTTGCGTGCTACCTCTCTCCACAGCCTTTCTTGCCGACCGGCAATTAGGATTGCGCCATCGAGCGGCTCTCGGCGTGACCGAGGAAAGCGACGCTGTCGCGGTTGTGGTCTCTGAAGAACGTGGTTCCATTGCCATTGCACATAACGGTCGCATCATCCGCAATCTCGACACCAAACGTCTAGCAGCAGTGCTGCAAGCGTTTTTCCAACCTGCGTTAGAGCGAGCTTGGCCTCAATGGATCGCTCAACTACAGCAAGTAGTGAGAAAAGCAAGATCATGAAAACAACACTACGGTGGATGGCGATCAATTCTCCTCTGATGGTGCTAGCACTTATTCTCGGCATATTGGCCTGGGTAGTAGCCGTGGAAGAGGGAGATCCAACTCTGGAAGGGATTTACCCTCAAACCATCCCCGTAACGTTGCCCGATCTACCAGAGGGGATGATGATCGTGGGAGAGTTTGACGAATATATACAAATCACACTTCGTGCCCCCCAATCCGTTTGGGATTCGCTCAAGGACGAAGACTTGATCGTCACCACCAATCTAACAAATCTGAACGCGGGAGAGCACCAGTTGCCTATCGATTGTACATTGAACAAGAGTCCATCGAGGGTGATATCGATCGAGCCCGAGTACGTCAACCTGAAATTGGAGCCTAGAGCAGAACAAACCGTACCTGTACTTGTAGAAACGCGAGGAGAACCAACGTTAGGCTATCTCACCGGCACATTGACCGTGACTCCTGACCAAGTAACCGTGAGTGGCCCCAGCACCTATGTTGCCCAGGTTGTCAAAGCGACTACACAAGTCTCTGTACAGGATGCCAGTTCCAATATAGAAGGAGAGTTCGAGCTACGCATTCGGGACAGTGAAAATCGGCCAGTTCCTTACATCACGTGGGCGTTTGACAAAGCCTACGTGCATATTCCTATCGAACTATCCATTCGTTACCGTCCTCTCGTAGTCAGGGTTGTTCTCACAGGAGAGTATGCTTCAGGCCACCGGATCACCGAAATCTCTGTTGAGCCGTCTAGTGTAACGGTCTTTGGAGCACCGGGTATGGTCGCAGCACTGCCAGGCTTTATCGAGACCGAACCGATAGATCTCGAAGGAGCCCAGGCAGACGTTGTCGCACAGCCATCACTGGCCGTTCCTCCAAATGTCTCAGCCATTATGGACGAGCAACCCGTCGTGACGGTTTCCATCGAACCTATCCAGAGCAGCCAAACGACGGTGATCACGCCAGAGGTCCAAGGACTGGATCCAGGTTTTACGTTTACTGTCTCGCCGGAAACAGTTGAAGTCATCTTGAGCGGTCCGTTGCCTTTATTGGAGACTCTGGAACCTGATGACGTACGCGTCGTGTTGGACCTGTTTGGTCTGTTAGAAGACACACACCAAATTGAGCCCCAGATCGTGGTACCCGAAGGAGTAACCGCTCAAAGTATTAATCCAGCCACTGTACAAGTAGAGATTCTCATCGCGCAGACTCTTACATCAGACCGAGAAGAAGAATAGCGAGTTTTTATTATGAGCAAACTAATCATAGCCCTTGTAGGCCGACCCAATGTGGGCAAGTCTACTCTCTTTAATCGTATCGTCGGGCAGCGCCTGGCAGTAGTCCATGACCAACCGGGTACAACCCGCGACCGGCTGCACGCTTCCGCCGAGTGGAACGGTGTGTCCTTTACGGTAGTGGACACCGGTGGTATCGAAATCCTGCCCGACACTGTCGCCTCCGGGAAGCGTCCCGGTCCCGAGCGCGTTTTAGCCCAAGACTCGGCTCCATTCATTCCCTTGATGCGTGTTCAGGCTGAACAGGCGATCCAGGATGCCGATGCAGTGATCTTTCTCACTGATGCAGCCAGCGGCTTGACGGCTGGAGATGAAGAAGTAGCCGACATTCTACGGCACTCTCGTCGCCCAGTCTTTTTGACTGCCAACAAAGCAGACAATGCACGCTTGCGCGAACACGCCCTTGAATTCTACGCCCTGGGTCTGAAAATGGTTTATCCCATCTCTGCTCTACACGGCACCGGTGTAGCCGATCTGCTGGATGACATAGTAGAGGCGCTAACTCCCCATCACCCCTCCACCCCTCTGGACGGTGAAGAAGAAGAAGAAGAAGGGATCAAACTTGCCATCGTCGGACGGCCCAACGTAGGCAAGTCATCACTTTTGAACAAACTTCTCGGCGAGGAGCGAACCATTGTAAGCCCGATCGCTGGCACTACCCGCGATGCTATTGACACATATCTGGAATGGGAAGGTACACCTGTCACGTTGATAGACACGGCCGGTATCCGGCGACGGGGCAAGGTCGGAAAGGGTGTGGAGCATTATAGCGTGCTGCGGGCGCTGCGGGCTATTCAACGGGCCGACGTAGCTCTGTTAGTGATCGATGGGGTGGATGGCGTAACGGCTCAGGACACCCACGTAGCCAGTTTTATCCTCGACGAATGGGCCAGTGTGGTAGTGTTGATCAACAAGTGGGATGTGGTGGAAAAGGACACGTACACCATGATCGAGTACACCAAGTGGGTCCGAGAAACCCTCCGCTTCCTCGACTATGTGCCCGTGCTCTTTATCTCTGCGCTCACGGGGAAACGCGTGCACAAAGTGATACCAGAAACCCTAGCCGTGCAACAAGCTCGCTTCTTGCGCATCCCCACCGGGGAACTCAATCGCCTGGTGCAAGACGCGCTAGCGCGCCATGCCCCTCCCAGCAGGCGAGGCCGACGGCTCAGGATTTACTATGCCAGCCAGCCCGGCGTGGACCCGCCGACTTTTGTCTTTCACGTCAACGACACCGATCTGGTGCACTTTGGCTACGAGCGATATCTGGAGAACCGGTTGCGGGCAGCCTACGACTTTCCGGGCACCCCGCTACGCTTGATTTTCCGTCAGCGGGAGAGAAAAAGTGAATAGTGGTAATTAACTTTTCACTTGCAATTCATTGCCATCGGCCCCTGATCTTGTGCCAGTAGCGACGCGAAAACCGATACGATTGGAACGATAACCAGGGTGACTTTGATCACGGGCAAAGCAGCGTGCATCCTGCGCATAAAAGTTCCACGAACCACCGCAAATGACGATTTGATCCCCACTCGTTCGTTCAGTCGTCCATTCCCACACATTGCCCGCACACTCGAACAAGCCATACGGGCTGACGCCATCTGGATAGACTCCCACCGGTGTTGTGCTCCCCACACCACTTTCACGCACATTCGCCCGTTCGGTATTGAACTCGTTTCCCCAGGGAAAAGTTCGACCATCCTCACCCCGGGCGGCCTTTTCCCACTCTACCTCGGTAGGTAACCGCATACCGGCCCACTCACAATAAGCCAAGGCATCCTTCTGGCTTACCAGCACAACGGGATGGTTGGCCTTGCCTTCTGGATAGGTACGGTGCTGTGGATGCCAGTTGTATGGCTCTGCCCACACTTGGTCGAGATAGGGCACCGGATAGGCAGAATTGTCGGCCAGGAAACGAGCGTATTGCGCATTCGTGACTGGAAAGCGGCCAATGCGATAGGCTACCACGTAGGTCGGTTTCCGTCGTTCGCCATGCTGAAACTCGCCACCAGAGACATCTACCATTTCGTCCAAACTCCGGGGATCCCCCAGATACGCCAGGGCTGTGCCCGCCGAGATGCGCTCCAACGAATTGGCCTTTGTTTCAGATTCCAGCATCCGCACCAGAGCATCCACAATGTTCTTGGCAAACGCACTCGTTCCCCCCTCTGCTCGCACAGCATCCACGGCGGCCCGTACACGGGTAATATCATTGCTCAGCAAATCTCGCCAGAGCCGGGCAGTTTCCATCTCGGAGGCTGGCCCTGCATCATCGCTGGTCGTGCGGGTCAAATAGATATAGGCGTTGATTTGGGATCGGGTCAGATCGGCAAAAGTTGGATCGACCCGCAACATTCGCAGCAATGGTTTGTAACGCAAATAGCGCTCCAACAAAGTACCGGTTTCCGGTGACTCTTTTAACAACGGCGACACCGCACGCTCAACCTCCGTTCCCTCTCGCGCGGCCAGTTCCAGGTCCTGGATAAGGTTGGGATACTCGAGCAGGTCGTGATAAAGATCGTGATAGCGTGCCTGGATCACGACCATTTTGGCCAAGAGTTCTGGCATGACCGACTCCATCGTGCCATCCGCCACCCGGCGCTCGGCCAGCTTGAGCAACAGCCGAAAGATATTCAACGTGCGCTTTACCACGCGCGGGTTGGGTTCCAGGCCCAATGCCAAGATGTCGCGGCAGCCCAAGGGCAATTGAGAATCATGTTGACTGATAAATCCAGCAATCTGGTCATCCTCCAACGGCGGCAGGTGAAAGGGAAGTTGCACGATCTTTTCCAGATAACTCTGGCCCGCTATGGGCATACCACTTTTCTCGTTCCCATCCTCCATATAATCCGCGTACTGCACCCGCACCACTCGCTCGATGACGTCCCGGTCTACCCCAACGAAAAACACACAGCCCTGTACGTCCAAGAACAACTTGATCGCCTCCAGCACCTCTACCGCGCGATCTGGCAGACAGCGATCCAGATCATCAATAACGATGATCAGCAAACCATTGCGGCTCCAGACGTACTCCCGCACCAGATGAGCGAATCCCCCCTGGAACTCTTCCAATAACGTCAATTGCCGGCGATAAACCTCGGTGCGCTCGCGCTCGAATGCCGTAATAATATCTTCCAGTGTTCCTGTCTCACCTTGTAACAATTGTGCCACTTCGAGAAATGTACCCGGAGAAGGTACCAATGAAAGGCCCAAACTTAGTGCTCCCTTACCCAGCTTGGGCCAGTCAATTTTGACCGAGCCCGCCTCGGAGCGCTGTACGTCGGTGTAGAGCCGTGTTCGCCAGTCTTTGATTTGCTGAGCATCGTTTTCGCTGAGCTGGTCATTTTCCAGCCCCTCCAGCACCCGCAACAATAACGCCCTCCACAATGCCCCTTGATCCCGTTCGTATTGCCAGGCATTGAACCAGACAACCCGCGCCCAGCGATGGGTGGCAGAACGACGAGTGAGCAACCGCTCGGCGACCAGCCGCATCAGACTGGTCTTGCCGCTCCCCCACGGACCAAAGATGCCGATAGTGATCGGTGTATCGGCAGTAAGCACCACCTCAGATAGAACGTCGGCATAGTGCGTAAAATTGAGTCGATCGTGTTTTGCTCCCAAGATTGGTTGATCTGTCCATAGCCCGCGCGTTTCGCGTGACATTCCCAACGTTTTCCCCATTGTTTGGCCTCCCCGCCCGTATTGAATATACAGTGCCAATTATACACATCTTGTTGACTTGGTACAAACCGCCCAGCCAAACAACTCTGTTGCAAAAAAAACCTCCCGCGAGTTTGGAACTCGTGGGAGGTTTTGTCTGCTCAAAACACAAATCAAGCCTGTGGCAATCTCACCGTAAAACAACTTCCCTGCCCCACGACACTCTCCACCGCCACCGTTCCCTCCATCGCCTCGGTCAGTTCCTTGACCAGCGCCAGCCCCAAGCCCGCGCCTCGATCATCGTCCACGCGGGCGCTCTCCCCACGGTAAAAACGCTCCCAAACGTACGGCAAATCATCAGAAGGGATACCCTCGCCGGTGTCGCGTACCTCAATACGGACAGCGTCATCCTCAATCGCGACGACCACCGCGACAATGCCACCAGGCGGCGTATGACGCACGCCGTTGCGCAACAAATTGACCAGTACCTGCTCCAACCGTCCCGCATCAGCCAGAGTATGGGGCAAGTCAGGCGGCACCTCTGCAACAACCTCGACGCGTTCCTTTTGCCAAGCCAATGGCGCCATGGCTTTGACCCGTCGCTGTACCAGCTCGCCTACATCAATGAAACTCAACTCCATTGCCAGGCCGTCCACCTCGGCACGCGCCAAGGTAAACAGGTCGTCGATCAAACCTTGCAGCCGCTCAACCTCACGCGCCATCACCTCTAGATCGTGCTGCAACTCTAACGGGTCCTCATTGCTGCCCGCGAGGGATGATTCCAGATAACCGCGTATCGTCGCGACCGGCGTGCGCAATTCGTGCGATACATTGACGATCAATTCGCGCCGTGACTTGAGCAGCGAGGCCACCTTATCCCGCTCGGTCTGGATTTCGCCCGTCGCCCGTTCGAGGTCAGTGGCCATAACATTGAAATTATCTTGAAGCTGCGCCACCTCGTCCTCGCCCTCCACAGGGACGCGCGCGGATAGGTCTCCGCCGCGCAGCGCCTTGGTGGCAGTAGCCAGAGTCTCCAGTCGCCGGGTTGTTCGCCGCGCGACAAAGTAGGAGAAAATTGCCGAGGGAGGCAAGAGCATGATCAATAAAACAATCGTCATTACTACAGAGACACTGATGAGCGGCATGATGCTCATCAGGATGCGGTCGGCAATCACTGGTATGACGCCACTGTCTGCCGGTTCTGGAAGATCCGGGTCTCCAGACCACAAAAATCCAATTCCGTTAAGGAAAACCATCAACACCATCATCAAGACGACGACGGTGAGATGGGCATGGGTCAACGAAAGAAGCATCCGACGCGCTTGGACGCGATTCCAAAACCTCCAGATACGTACTCCGATCCGCGCAAACAGGTAGCCGATGCCGGTCAGTAGCAACAATATTGTGGTCAAAGGGACATCCAAATTGGATTGAAATACGTCTGACCAGGAAACACTTAAACGGGACTGAAGCCATACCTCTGACCATCTCAATAGATTGACGGACCAGCGCAACCCCAAGACCATCATCAAGCTCAATGCGACGCCGACGGACAACTCCCAGAACACTTGAAGGAATGGATGCATCCGCGGTATGCGAGTGCGCAGCACCATCCACATACCACATGAGCCGCATAGCATCAGTACACCGTTGTCGAACACATCGGGGCGCGCGCGCCCAACGACGCGGGAGAGAAGGAAAATGATCCCTATCCCCAAAATCCAGGCCTCTACCAGTGCCCGCAGTGGGTGAGCTTGCCATAGAAACCGAAATCGCTTTACCTTTTCTTTCATCTTTCAGGCGCTCGTCTCTTTGGCGTAAGCCGATAGCCCACACCCCACACCGTTTCAATAGCCTCGGCCCAGTTGCCCAGTTTTTTTCGCAGCCGCAAAATGGCATTGTCTACCGAACGATCACCCGTCACATAGGTCTCGCCCCAAACTGTGTCCAGCAGGTAGGAACGGCCAAACACCCGCCCGGGATTGCGGAGCAGTAGATGCAGCAAGCCAAACTCGATGCGGGTCAGATCGAGCGTTTCGCCGTCGAGCGTGGCCAAGTAGGCTTCGGGGTCGAGGAGCAGTGGCCCGTAAACGACCTCCACGACGCTCTCAGCGCGGTCAGCTTCCAGGATTTGGCGCACCCGTTCGATACGCCGCAGCAGAGCCCGCACCCTCGCCAGCAACTCGCGCATGCCAAAGGGCTTGGTGAGATAATCGTCCGCCCCCACCTCTAGCCCAATGACGCGGTCGGCTTCCTCGTCCCGCGCGGTCAGCATCAGCACAGGGATAGCCGAGCTTTGCCGTATCTGGCGCAGTACCTCCAGGCCATCCAACTTGGGCAGCATCCAATCTAGAATTACCAAGTCAGGATGGCGGCGGGCGTGCAATTTCAACGCGGCCACCCCGTCGGCGGCGTGTAAAACCTGATAGCCCGCCATCCCCAACTCGCGCACGATTACCTGTGCTAAATCGACTGCATCTTCAACCAACAGAATTGTTGTCATTTTTCGCTTTCAACCTCAGCATCATGGTATCCCGTTCGGTAAGAATGTGCAAATCAAAAAAAGACAAACACGGATTTCACGAATAAACATGGATTCCTGTTCAATTCAGTCTGTAGGCTCTGTAAAATCTGTATACAAACGAATTCATTCTCCCGCAAAGATTTCCACACGCCCCGTCAAGCCCGGCAGCAGCCGCAGATTGGTGGAAGACAATCGCACAAAGACAGTAAAGTGAGCGTCAGCAGCCGCCGTCTCGTTCTGCGGAACGACCGCCTCGACTGTTCCCTCCAATGACTCGTTGGGAAAGGCACGCAGCGTGACAACCGCCCGCTGGCCGACATCTACATCGGCGGCGTGCTGCTCACCCAGTTTTTGGGTGATGAATAACAATCCGTCCTCCACGTCGAGCAGCGTAACGATGGGCGTTCCCACACCAATGGTCGCCTCTGGCGCGACGTCTACCGAAAGCACGATGGCCGCCCGGGGCGCGGTGAGACGGGCGTGGGGCAGGTCCTCCTGTACTTGGGCTAACGTGCGTTCTGCATCCTCGACCGCGTGTTCATAGCTCGGCGCGATGCCGGCTTCTAACGCCGCCACCGCCCGTTCGGCCTGGGCCACATTTTCCTCATAGGTTCCCAAGCTCAGGTAATCGGCGCTGTGTGCGTTTTCTGTATCAGTCAACCGCATCTCTGCCAACTCTCGGTCGCGTATCGCATGCTGCCAAGCATCATGGTATGGATCAAGGTGGATTCGAAACCCAATATTCTGCGCGTCCTCGTATTCCTTCTTGGTATCTGCCTCTGCTTGCCGTGCGTATTCGAGTTGGGTGCGGGATTCTTCCAGCGAGGTGTCTGTATATTGCAGTTGGGCCGTCGTCAACGCGCGCTGCGCTTCTAGCAAGGATTGTTCGGCGTCGGCGACATCCCGCTCCCATTGTGTGCGTGCCTGCACACGGTCAGCGGTGGCCCGATCTAGCGCTAGTTGCGCGTCATCTACAGCACGCTGCAAATTAGTCTCATCCAAAAGCGCCACTAGGTCGCCCGCCTGGACCACGTCGCCGGGCCGGACGGTGATAGTCAACACCCGCCCACTCACCCCACCACCAAAGACCAAACCCATGCTTGGGTAAATAGAACTCAGTTGTCCATCGGCCGCCACCGTCTTGCCGGTCGCCATCACTGCCACCGGCGGCGATTGCTGCGGTGCGTCATTTTGGACTATCGTCATTGTGTCATCTGCATCATCAGAAGTGATTATTCTCGCCCTACAACCAACCAGCATCATAACCGCAACTATAATTAAAATCCCCTTGGAAACTTTCATGATCAAACCTCCCAGTGTCTCATTTCTAATCTCTAATTTCTTATTTCTAATTCTCATCATGCCCCTCGTAATATCTCCGTCACCTTGCTCCGTACCACTCCGCGCGCCGCGAGCGCTGCACTGACAAGACTTGCCAAGATAACCACGACAAGAATCGCCAGTGTCGTCAGCCAATCGAACGTCAGATATTGAGGAGTGGGCAAGAGGCGCATCAAGTTAAAGGTGAGGTAGAAAAAGTAGCCCAGCACCGTTCCAGCTACCGCCCCTGCCAGCGTCGCACTGACGGTCAGCATCACCGCCTCTAACGCGAATGTGCCCACCAACGCACGCCTGCTCATCCCGACCGCTTTGAGCATCCCGATCTCTCTCCGGCGGGCGTAAACGGCCACATAGACCACAGCAAAGACGCCTAGGACGCTGGTGACGAAGGAGAGCGCCGCCATCGCCAGCATCAACAAGTGCGCAGTTTTCATATATTGCACCACCTCACGCACCACCTCGGCGGTAGACGTCACTTCTACCCCATTCTTACTAGCAAAGTAGCGTCGCAGGTCGGCAGCCACCACGGCCTCGTCCGCGCCGTCCGCAGTTGTTGCCAAAACGCGCCCGATGACGGGCTGCTCGCGCTCAGCGGCCAGGCAGGCTCCCGTCGGGCAGACGTTCGACACGGCGGGATCGTTCGTCAGGCGGATGTAGGTGTCCAGCGAGACAACAGCCTCGGAATTTTCCATTCGCGCGGCACCCCGGGCATACAAGCCCTGAAAGCCCGGCAAGCTCTCGACCAGCCCGACCACCCGCATATTGACCACGTGATCCTTGCCCTTTCCGGGCACGCGCACCACGTCTCCCACGCTCAAGTCCATATACTCGGCATACTCGACGCTCAGGATGATAGTGTCCGGCTCGGCCAACATCTCGGCAAAGGCACGCGGGCCGCCATCGCCATAGCGTATCAGGTCAGGGTAAACAATGCCGTCCAGAGAGTGGGTGATTCCATACACACGCACATACGTGCTACGCAGTGCGACTTGATTGGTCATCTGAACCTGATAGCCACCCGTCACACCAGACGTTTGCGCGACGCCCGGTAAGGCACGAAATTCGTCCAGAAAGCTTGCCGGTTGGCGCGGGCCAAGTTCCGTCGTTATCGGAGCGCCAGTTTGCAGGCGGGTCTGAGAGTCGTTGTTTGCCTGTTCCAGAACGACCATCGTCCCCAGGAAAGTGGGCAGCGTGGCGCTGAGGACGATCATCAACGCGATCATGGTGTTGCGCCGTTTGGCCCGCATCAAGTTTGGCCCGGCGAAAAAGGTCAGTTTGGGAAAAATCACTTTGCTCAAAGAGATCAAGACGCGCTCGAAAGGGACCGTCAGCGCGAAAAAGAGCAGGCTGGCGCCGGTGACGATCACGACCAGCCCGCCAAACATCAGAAAAGTAATGACCGAGACATTGCCCCCGATGAGAGCCTGGAGGCTGACAAACATTGGCACCCACAGACCGGTCAGCAACAGACCGACGATGAGGAAACCAGTATCAAACTTGCGCGAGCGCAGCCGGGCCAGGTCTTCGATCTGTAGACTATCCGCGTTGCCGGGGTTGATGGCGTGGCGAATTTTAGTTCTGGCCGCCTTGTACGCCGGGGCGATGGTCGATACAGCCAGCACGATTGCGGCGGTCAGCGCCGTCCGTCCCATTGCGGCGAGGGTGATCATCATCTCGAACTTGGCGCTCGACCCACTCTGGGTGATAAAATAGTTCACCACAGGGATGAGCACCCACAGGCCGAGCGCCTGCCCAATCGCGATACCCAGACCAACACCGATCAAGCCGATGAGGGCGACTTCTACCAGCACCAGCCCAAAGAGATGGCTACGCTTGCCTCCCAGGACACGCAGGAATGCCATGTCACGCTGCCGCTCTTCTACATTGGTGTTAATGATAGAATAGACGAGCAAGCCAACGACACCCATCACCAAAAAGCTGTAAACGTTGGTCAAGGCGCGCTGAAAGGCGAATGCCTCGCCGCTATCGACCAACGCCTGTGCTTTGGCAATGGAAAATTCATAGTGGATGGCTTGGTCGTTTCCCAGCGTGGCGGAGAGCGCGTCCCGCATCTCTTCGGCCACACGGCGCACGCGAAAGACGGATGCCTGCGTGTTCATCGAAGTATAGATGGTTTTATCCAGGACCACCACCAGCCGCTCGGCCTCTCCGGGAACGTTCAGCCAATTTTGGACGGTATCGACGCTTGCCAGGATAAGAAACCGTCCCCCGCCACCCAGCCCGCGGGCCTGAGCGAGGCCACTGATGGTAAAATTGCGCGTCGCCCGCCCGACGCTGCCGTTCTGCGGCAGGTCGTAGCCTGGCAGGCGCGAGGCGGGCAGGAGGTAGCTCAAGCCAATCTGGTCGCCGACGGCCAGGCCAAAGGTGTCTGCCATCGCGCGATTGATGACAACGCGGTCTCCTTCCAAGTTATGTATCCCCTCTTGCATCGTCACTTGGCCCAAGTCGTCCGTGGGCGTCCGCGCTATCAAAGAAGCGCTCGCCGCATGTCCCACGCCCTGCAACTCGACTGTCGCTTGGAAGCGGGGACAGATGACGGCCACAGTGGGAGCAGTGTCGCGCAAAAGGGTCGAGATGCGTTCGATGTCGATCAGTTGATCGGGGCTGGTTTCAGCGCGGGTGATGGCGATATCGTGCGCGCCCGCCTCGCTCTCGACGAATTTGACGTCCTGCTGTTGCAATGATTCGACAGCGTTGTTGAGAATCATCAGCATGACGGTCACGATCAGCAGCGCCAGCACAATGATGGCGGTGCGCCCTTTGTGCCGTACAAAGCTTTTGAGGATGTATCGTACCATCATCAGATTGCGTTCTCCTCTACAATGTGACCGTCACGCAGTTGGATCACCCGGTCCGCAAAACGGGCCATGCGCGGGTCGTGGGTGACATAGATCACCGTTGTGCCCTGCTCGCAGTTCAATTGGCCGACGATTTCCATTACTTCAAAACCAGTAGTCGAGTCGAGGTCGCCCGTAATCTCGTCGCCGATGAGGACAGGTGGGTCGTTGGCCAGCGCTCGGGCGACAGCCACTCGCTGTTGCTGCCCGCCGGAAAGTTCGCTGGGATAGTGACTGGCCCGGTCAGCCAGGCCGACGCTCTCCAGCAACTGCGTGGCGCGCTGCTTCCGCCCACGCCCGTTCCGTCCGTTCAGCGCCATCGGCACCTCGACGTTCTCCTGCGCCGTAAAGTTGGCCAGCAGGTTATAGCTCTGAAAGATAAAGCCCATCTTGTTGAGCCGCATCTCTGAGAGCGCATCCTCCGACAGTGCGACAATGTTCTCGCCGTCCACGCTGACGTGCCCGCGGCTCGGCTCTTCCAGCCCGCCGATGATGTTGAGCAGCGTGGTCTTGCCAGAGCCGCTGGGCCCCATCAAACAGATCATCTCGCCGCGCGCCACGTCAAGCGAGACGCCCCGCAACGCTTGCACAGCTTCTTTGCCCATCAGGAACGATTTGTGAACATTGTCCACCTGGATGAAGGTGTCTGGCTCTGTTTCTCTAGTCTGTTTATCCATTGTGTCTCGTCTCTCCTTCTGTTGTATGTACGCCTATTCTCCTAACGCTATTACGCGTGATTTTATTCGATTGCACCGTAAGAATAACATAGAGATGTCGTGAGATTTTCACGGATTTGTCGCAACTTTGTCGCAAACAGCACGGAAAGTTGGGGAATTCCAGAGAAGTAAATCTCGGCGTGGTTCAAGTTAGATAGACACTTTTTTCAAGACCCTTTTTCAGGTTGTCTAGCAGTTCGGATTTTTCTCAGCCAGCAACCCACAAGCGGGAATTTGGAGGGTTTTCACACCCTTTTGAGCCAGTTTTTGCACCAAAA
>JAAEPW010000467.1 GCA_024232355.1 Chloroflexota bacterium
CAAGCTGTACTCGATCAGCGTCAAAAGGTGCTTCAGGCCGCCTACGCTGCTCATCCAGAACGCTTTGTTCGTGGCGAACCCAAACCATTATCTTTACCAAAGGAGGTCTGGATCAACAAACCGCAGCCGTCGTAGGGGCTGTGGGCTGTGTGGGCAGGCATGCTTTTCGGCTGTCCACAGCCTAGGGGGCCAATCATGCTCCCTAATTTTTGTTCCTGGTTGTCTCACCAAACTTGACACATTCCGCCGGTCAATCTCGTGTATGCTATTGTTTAGATGCTGATAATTGGGTTAAATTCGGTAGTGCCCTTCCCAACGCAACTCATTCTCCCCCCGCACCCATCACAGCAAACCAAAGCCGCACCCAAACTCGTCACCCTCGAAAGACACAGCATCCCCGTTCCCCAACGCCAACTCCCCCACCCCGCATTCCACCGTCCCTGGCCCAAGGACACAAGCCAATGCATTCCCTGGGCAGAACAGGGGAAGACGGCGAGAGGGCGGGTAGGGACTGCGTCGGCGTCGATCAACAGGAACGACTCGCCAAGTCAGAGTGCATTCGGTCCAAGACTCTACTCTCGGTAAAAGATGCTCAAAGAATTGTCGATCAGTTTGTAAAGTGCTATAATGATGAACGCCTACACAGTGCCATCAGTTATGTGACACCTAGCATCACCTTTGTACATCGACGCGAAATGACACAACTAGAATGGAACCGCAGATATACACAGATCAACATAGATGCAAAAGTGGTGAATTTAGTAAAAATCTGCGTTCATCCGCGGTTTCAGTTATGTGATTCTTTGATGCAGTCAAATGTAATGCTAGAGACAAATTGCTAGGCAACGATCTGAAAATCTTTGCTGAACGCAAACTGAAAAGTGCTCGCGAACGACGAGCCAAGAGCCAAAGAGCAGTAGCAATTTTGGCTGATGAAGGCATTGCCTAGCAACTACATAGTGTCTTGCTTTGATATGGCAAAACTCTAATTCCTACTGAACCAATACAAAAGGACACGTAAAGCCAATATGCTCATCATCTACGACAAACCACCGCGATACCAATCCTACGTGCTGAGTTGTTGTGAGATGCGGGGCATCACCCCGACCGCCCCGCGACGTGGTGCTTTAGCCTGGAGAATCCCCAGACGAGAGAAAAGCGCGCCTTTCCCGACCTGGGGCGCTGGTGACCTTTTTGCGGACCGAGGGTACTGGTTCAGTTGAATGGGATTACGATGTAGACGAGGTTTCCATACCTCGTAGAGCCTTACGCGCTATGGAAAGCGCGGCTACAAGCTCAATTTCGAGCCACAACAGACTATTCTCTAAAAATCCCACCCAACTGAA
>JAAEPW010000468.1 GCA_024232355.1 Chloroflexota bacterium
CACGCTGGGAAGTGGCTGGAGATTGCCGACGCTCAGTGAGCTGAGGACACTGGTACGCAGCGGAAGCGATACGGATTGTAATGTAATAGAGTGGGACATGGAATGGACCACGGTCCCAAGTGGATACTGCGGAGTTTGGGACAACTGTTTGAGCCAGTCGTCGTGTTGGGTAGGTAGCGAGTGCAATCCAAGCGCATGTGGTACACTGGAAGGCCCAGGGACAGGAGGATGCTACTGGGATGCAGCATTAAGTGGTACGTGCAGTTATTACTGGTCGGCGTCAGAGCACGCGGACTATACCGGCAGCGCGTGGAGCGTCTATTTCCACTACGGGTCCGTGGTCTACAACCGTAAGCTCTCCAACGACTACGTGCGATGTGTACGTTCGGGACCGTGATTGGTGATTTGGGTTTTGATTATTTGATGATTGGGTCTGGGCGAAGCCCAGCGGAAATTTTTGGTTCATATGTAGCATAGATTCATGCTGCGCTCTGTTTTTACAGATAGTTACCCCAGCGCGTTAAACGCGGTTTTTTTAGCCTCGCTTCTCCTTCGCCGCTCGCGTCGCCTCCAACACACTAACCTGCTTTTTACCAAACGCCTGTTTCAAAAACCACGGCCAGAAAATGATGCCGTGCACGAGTAGGAATATCCTCCAGCCTGGATAAGTAATATCAGACCAAAGTGTAACCGGCACGGCAACGGCCAAGCCTACGGCACAGGCTGTCGCGAACATCACCCAGCGGCGGCGGGATTGGCGCAGGTAGGTGGAGATCGTTTCAGTTGGAGTCATGTCGGGCAGGGTATCAAGACATCGCGGACAGGGGCAAGGGGGGGTGGATCACCAATCACGGTCCTGAACGCACGCACCGCACATAGTGGTCGTCGTATTCATCGTCGCTGGTTACGTGACCAGAGTGGAAATAGACGAACCACGCGCTGTCGGTATATTCCGAGTCCTCGGACGCCGACCAGTAATCACTGCACGTACCACTCAACGCGGCATCCCAGTAACAGCCACCAGCCCCGGGACCCTCTAAACCGGAGCATAATAGGGATAGATCGCATTTGTCATA
>JAAEPW010000469.1 GCA_024232355.1 Chloroflexota bacterium
GATCCAGAAGAGAACTGGAATGTAGTGGTTCAATGATTCCGGACACCAACGTAGGTGGTAATATCGCCACCATAAACGAGGTGTCTGATGACCAGAAAGCGACGTTCTTTTTCTCCTGAGTTCAAACAGGAAGCAGCCAGCTTGGTGCTGGATCAAGGTTACACGATTCCCCAGGCGAGCGTGTCTCTGGGAATTGGTGAAAGTGCTATCCGGCGCTGGGTTAACCAATTGACCGAGGAGCGTGACGGTGTCACCCCGAAGGGCAAGGCGTTAACCCCGGAGCAGCGCCGTATTCAGGAGCTGGAAGCCCGCTGCAAGCGCCTTGAACAGGAGAAAGACATACTAAAAAAGGCACCGCTCTCTTGATGTCGGACGACATGAATCGTACGCGCTGATAGACCAGTTGAGTGAGCGAATACCTGTTGAAATGGTCTGCAATGCGTTTGATATCAGTCGTTCTAGTTACTACGAATACCGCCAACGGCGGAACCGTGTGGATGTTGAGCGTCTGGCCCTGAAGGCCCAGGTAAACCGGCTGTTCACGAAGAGCCGCAGCTCTGCCGGCAGCCGGACAATAAAGGGCTTACTCAGCGAAGAAGGCATTGTCGTCGGGCGCTTCAAGGTTCGACGTCTGATGAGCGAGTTGGGGCTGATCTGTAAGCAGCCAGGCCCTCACGCTTACAAGCAGGCCACGGTCGAACGACCGGATATCCCGAACCACCTGGCCCGCGAGTTCACGGTAGACCGGCCCAATCAGGCTTGGTGTGGTGACATCACCTACGTCTGGAGCGGCCAGCGGTGGAGTTATCTGGCTGTCGTGCTGGATCTGTATGCTCGCCGCGTTGTTGGTTGGGCGTTGTCATCCAGTCCGGATGCAGATCTGGTCGTCAAAGCTCTGGACCACGCCTGGGAACTGCGCGGTCACCCAGAGAAAGTTATGTTCCATTCGGACCAGGGAAGCCAGTATGCAAGCCGTAAGTTCCGTCAGAGACTATGGCGCTATCGAATGACACAAAGCATGAGCCGACGTGGCAACTGCTGGGACAACGCACCGATGGAGAGGCTGTTCAGGAGCCTGAAATCTGAGTGGATACCGGCCTTGGGATATCGGAACCTGCCTGAGGCCAAAAAAGATGTTGGTGGCTATCTGATGGACTACTACAACCGGCAACGACCTCACACGTTCAACGGTGGTATTTCTCCCGTTGCCGCTGAGGAAAACCTTAAAATACTGTCCGGGATTAGTTGACCACTACA
>JAAEPW010000470.1 GCA_024232355.1 Chloroflexota bacterium
CGCGGGTTCCACCGCCGAGTCACTCGTGGATGCCACCCATATCGGATGTCCAATTATGCCGCCCAGCCATCCCCCCAGGCCAGTGATTCCCCCCACAATGACTGCGGGGGACACGTTTTTCAATTGGTCATCCTTGTGAGCAGTGCTTTGTTTACGCGCAGCCATCCAGCCAGAAACAAATCCGACGACAGGGGAAAACACAAGACCTAAACAAAGTACGGCCCCACAACCGGTGAGCAGACCATTAACCAGTCCCATAACCAGGCCAATGCGAACCAAAGTATCCCAATCTGTATCTTTGAGCTGGATAGGAATGGGAGTGGGAGGCGGGGTTGGTTTCCTAGCGGGTATAGGACGTACGACCCTGGGCGGCACTTGTCTGGGTGGAGCTTGTTCCTCCACGACCTCCACCGATGGATGGTACAATTCGCTCAATTGCGCTTGCGCCATGTCGACAATGTCTGAGCTGTCTGCAAGGTCGCGCGCTTGCTCAAACTCCCACATGGCCTGCTCGTCTAGTCCTTTACGAATAGCTTCAAATCCCCGCGCAATGTGCGAGCGGGCCATGTGGTCGTCATCGGAGGGCTGGTCAAGTGGTTGCGGATAGAGTGGACGTATGGGTTGGAGCCAGGATGGTTGTTGATCATCAGAGGACTGGTCGGACAATTGCAGAGGCTCTGATACAAACTCTTTCTTATCCTCGACAACATCCAAAACAGACTCTATCTTGACACTCTCAATGTTGGCTGCTGCATCGGTTTCTGGCCAGATCGGTTCCGACGGTGTCGTAGGCACTTGGGCTTCCAGCAGATCCGGCCATATAGGTGCTGCGACCGGTTCGGGAATCTCGACCGTGGGAAAGTCGGGCCATGTAGGTTGGGTCAAGCTAAAGCTGAATCCGCACTGGTGACAATTTTTTGCGTCAGAGGGGTTCTCGGCATTACAGATCGAGCATTTCATTTTCTAGCAGCTCCCAGCAACTTTTCTACCTGATACCCGGATTTCTCTTTAGCCTGTTGCAACCTTTTTACGACGTCGTGATACGAGGCAATTTCCTGGGCCACCTCGTCTGTCGGACGAAGAGGGTCGGCGTAGACTGTGATCTCGGCCACCAGCAGCATCCACCGCAACAATTGGTCAAATGTTTCCCCGTTGAACCACAGGACGTCCTGATACCGATTCACCTGGAGAAACTGCTGCACCTCGTCATCCTCCATCCAAGACGCCAACACGCGATATGCGGGCACCTCTTTTCCATGTTCAGAGGCTGGCATTTCAAACCACCGTTGGTGAGTGGTGAGTATCTTGATCGTCGTAACTGCCCACCAAGCTGCCCCATCGTCCAATCCTATGTCTTGCAATGTACCAGCCAAGATCTTGCCCAATATCCACTCATCGATCCAACTGCGGCTAATTTGTTCAAAATTGGTCTCGACTATGACTTGTCCTAGCGCGTGCGTGAAAATCCATCCAAACAGTACAGACCATGCCATCGGGTCGTCACGCAGATGAGCGGTTTCTGAACGCGATATCGCTTCCAGTTTCCGACGAGTCTCTTGTGCAATACTCGTTTCATCTCCATTTCCTTGGGTGAGCTGCTTGATTTCTCGGAGCAAATGGACAGTTTTTTGCTCCACCTTGTTGACTAGTGCTGTCCATTCCTCATCCGACTCGCTGCCTCGCTGAGCCATTACTACGAGCTGACGGAACATGTCGGCATTGACCAACTCTCTGAATGGATAATGAACCGGCTGCAAGAAAACCTCTCGCAGGGCGTCTTTGATGTCTGGCACTCCGCGTCCATTCAGATAGGATGCCAGTTGGGCATACTGCCGCCACTCGCTGTCTTGCACCTCGCGAAAGTCGAGAAATACGTGGCACTTGTACGCGCCCAACTCCACGTACAGCCCTTTTTCGTACAGATCTTGGCTGTTCCGAATGTATTCCAAGCCAGTGGTGTGGTCTCGAAAAATCGTCAAGTGATCGTTTTCATTACGCAGTCCCAACCCCTCACCCAGAGATTTTTGCACCATCATTTTTTCGTCGCCCCCGGTCTTGACGGCGTACGCAGCAGATGTTCGAACCCATCCCCGAGTCTCGGCATACTTGTTATGATAAATCACCAATGCCCGTTCGCCGCCCACGCGGTTTGAATAGGCAAAGACGTCCTCGTCAACGTGGCCATTTGGGGTAAAGAGATCGTACAACAAAAAGTTCTCCACCCCTGCGAACAGAACCCGCCGACGCAACAATGGGAATATCTCGCGCTCGTGCCGCTCGACCAGGAAACCGTCTGGCCGTTCGTCCCAATACGCCCGGCGATATTCCATCCCGTATTTTTCAGTAAATCCCTCGACCTGACCATGCCCAAACATTGGTAGGCCCGGCATCGTAGCCATCATCGTGCAGATGCCAAAATATTTATCGCCTTTACCAAATTGATCCACTGCGGTACGTTCGTCGGGGTTGTTCATAAAGCTCACGTATCGCCTTAGAATCTGTGGATCAAATTCGAGGGTGTTCTTGACGACGCTGCGGTATTTGGCATTATCCTCATCCCGCAGCATGTTCATAAACGCGCTGTTATAGACGCGGTGCATACCAAGCGTGCGCACAAAATACCCTTCCATCAACCAAAAAGCTTCGGCCAGCAACAGGGTATCCGGTACCTCTTGCGCCACGCGGTCCACCACCTCACGCCAGAACTCGTAGGGTACGAGTTGGTCAAATTCGGCTTTTGGTAAACCGTGCTCGGCCCGCGATGGGATGTCACCCCCGGTACCGGGTTCCGGGAACCACAATCGCTGGTAATGTTTTTTGGCCAACGTCATTGCGGCGTCAAAACGGATGATGGGGAATTGGCGAGCGACGTGCAGAATCGTCTGGATCACGGTCTCGCGGACCTCGGGGTTAAGATAGTTCAACTGAGCTGTGTCATTCCAAGGCATACTGGTGCCGTCGTTACCGTGATAGATGTATTTTTCGTCGCCGCTCCAATGATCCACGCGCTTGAAAACAACGGCTGCGTCGCTGCGGTCGTAATAGTGATCCTCCAGGTAAATGCCCACCCGCTCGTCCCACGATAGATTGGGACCGTTAAAGGTATAGGAGGGAAAGGGGCTGTGATCCAACGAGACGAACCAATCCGGCTGTTCGACCACCCATTTGGCGTCAATGCCCACGTGGTTGGGCACCATATCGCTGGCCAGTCGAACTCCTCGTTCCCACGCACGCGCTCTCAAATCCTCGTATGCTTCACTACCGCCCAAATCAGCCGCAATTTGATAGTCGAACAACGAGTAGGCCGACGCAACAGCTTCAGGATTCCCGCACATCTGTTTGATCCGCTGCGATGCCGCGCTCCGTTCCCAAAGGCCGATAAGCCACAGCCCCGTAAAGCCCCGGCGAGCCAAGAGTTCCAATTCCTCATCAGGAATTTGATCCAGCCGCGTGATGGAACGCTCGTACTGTTTAGAGAGTTGGTCCAGCCACACGTAGGTGTTCTTGGCGATCAACACCAGGCTGGGCATCCAGTCTCGGTCGGGGCTGAAACGCTCAGGCTCCGATATACCCTCTGACTCGGCGAAATCGATCACTTGGCTGGGACCTGGCCCCAAAAAGATCGCCTTTTCTTCTTCTCTGATCAAATCTAAACTACTGAGCAAACGGTACAGGTGCTTACCCAGTAAATATCCCCAATGTTCCCGGATATACTCTAGTTGTCCGGAGAGCGAGTGAGGTACTGCTATGCCTGGGTCACGGAGCATGTCTACCAGATTCTGATTCTTGGGGCCAAAGGACGATTGCGTCTCAAAGAACTCGTACAAGCCAGATGTAACTGGCCGGTAGGCTGTTTCTTTGTCCAGCGCGGTATCGTCAAACAGTTCCAGAAATGGTGAAAAAGCCGAGTTTTCGTTGGTCAGCCAGAGCATCAACATCTCTTCCAACACGATTTGACGATGAGGCACACCGGCGGTTTCCCCTTCTAAATAATCCTCCAGCGTGATCTTTCGCTGATAGACGGCTAGCGGGGGGAACTCGTCCGCAAATTTGTACAAGGTTGCATCGACTGCTTCTTGGCCTTGCTTTTCATACAGCCAATTCAGTGCCTGTTCCACAACCTGAGCGTTTTCCCGCTCACGGTACAAGCTGACCACAATGTGCATGATTTCATCTATCAAGCCCATGGCGTTGATCTGCCCAGCTTTGATGGCCTGTTCTGGAAATCTGATCAGATCCCGCTTGCGATTCATTTTCTGCGCAAAAATCCGCACGCCGTAAAAGTTGGCGAAAATAACATTGCCGTTCAAGGAAAATAAGGATTGGTCAAACTGATATTGGTCTCGTGCTTTGCGGGATATGTGGAATTCCATTTGCACCAACCTTTGTGTTTTATGAGCGTTCCTGGAGGAAAAAAGTTGTGAAAAACCCGTCTCAGGTGCTGACGGGTTGATGATTATATTATCTGACAAAGATATTGATTCTGAGCATAGTCGATTGGCTATTGATCTGCAATTCCAATGGACGTTTCACTGGGAACCACATCCTTCTCGAATACATTTTCTTCAAGATCAGCCGCAATTGTGCAGTTGCTGCCAATGCGCGTGCAAGTTGGGATCAATGTGTTCTTACCAACAACGGTGATGCCATCATATACGCCAGCCCGAGGGCTGGCTGAACGATCACCTTGCCATCCAATTTGTGCGCCTGCACCAACCCGAACGCGTTTATCCACGATGGCATGATCCACCACAGCGTTTTCCTCAACTACTGAATCTGTCATCACAACCGAGTGACGGACAACGGCTCCTGGCCCCACCCTTACCCCTGGCGACAACACCGAGTGCTCCACGGTCCCCTCAATAACGCAACCGTCGGTGATAAGGGATTGTTTCACAACAGCACTACTCCGGATATTGACGGGGGGGCGCTCCTCGCTGCGGGTGTGGATAACCCAGTCCCGGTCGAGCATATCCAGCCGAGGTTCATCGACCAGCAAGTCCATATGCGCCTGCCAGTACGCTTGAATAGTACCAACATCTACCCAGTAACCGTGATAGGGAAAGGCATACACCCGCTGGTTTTTTATCATCTGTGGAATAATATCGCCACCAAAATCGTGGCGTGACCCGGAACGGGTATGGTCAGCTGTCAACACTTGATCCAGCACGTCGATGTTAAATGCATAAATGCCCATTGAGCCAAAGGGGCCTCTGGGATGTGAGGGCTTTTCCTCAAAGCCGACAACTCGATACTCTTTGTCAGTTTCCAATATACCAAAGCGAGGAGCTTCTTCGGGCGCGACGCGCACCGTGGCAATGGTCAGGTCAGCACCGTGATCCAGGTGGAACGAGGTCAATACATCATAGTCCATTTTGTAGACATGATCGCCGCCCAGAATTAACACGACGTCACAGCGTTGGCGGCGGATAAAGTCCAGGTTTTGATAGATCGCATCGGCGGTTCCCTGGTACCAATCGGATTCACGGCGGCCCAGGTAGGGCTGAAGCAAAGAGATACCGCCAGTCACTCGGTCCAGGTCCCAAGGCCAGCCTGATTGAATGTGGTCGTTGAGCGAACGGGGACGATACTGAGTACAGATGCCAACGGTAGAAATCCCGGAATTGGCACAGTTGGAAAGTGTAAAGTCAATAATCCGATACTTGCCAGCAAAGGGTACGGCTGGCTTGGTTCGCTTCTGAGTGAGTACGCTTAGACGGCTGCCCGCACCACCCGCCAGAATCATCGCCAGGGTACGCATCCCGCCTCCTATGCTTCCTTACGCTTTATGAGCCTTGATCGCCCGCCGGTAAAGTTTGACGTATTCCTCCGCCGAAGCCGACCAGGAAAAGTCAACCGACATGCCGCGTTGCTGCATTCTGCGCCAGGCATGCTTATCGTCGTACGCCTTTAACGCCCGCTCCAGTGCATCTATACATGCTTCAGAGCCATAATCAGTAAAGGTGAACCCGGTGCCGCGTCCACGTTTGGCCGTATAATCGGCGACTGTATCGGCCAACCCACCGGTTGCCCGCACAACGGGTACACAGCCATAGCGCATCGCAATCAGTTGTCCCAACCCGCACGGCTCAACACCACTGGGCATCAGGAACATGTCGGCACCCGCGTAGATACGTCGTGCCAGCACCTCGTCGAACTTGAGAAATGCACGCATTCTGTTGGGAAAACGCGCCTGGATTTGCTCAAACATCTCGTGATACTTTGGTTCTCCAGTGCCTAGCAGGACAAACTGAGCCTCTCGTTCCAAAAGCCACTCTAGCACTGGTTCCATCAAGTCCATCCCCTTGACATGGTCCAACCGCGTGACCATCCCAACCAGGGGAATCTCGGATCGTACGGGGAGACGTGCCTGTTGTTGTAGAGCCGTTTTGTTGGCAATGCGCCGGTCGAGCCCGTTGACATCAAAGCCGTGGGGAATATCATCATCAGTGGCCGGGTTCCATTGTTCGTAATCAATCCCATTGACTATGCCAAAAAGTTGTTTTTTGCGCTCTGTCAGCAGGGGATCCAACCCCATACCCATCTCTGGAGTAAGGATTTCTTGTGCATACTGTTTGCTGACGGTATTGATCAGATCAGCATGAGCAATGCCCTGAGCCATCCAGTTCACTGTTCCCGGCTGCTCGACGGCCAAGTGTTTCACGTCCTCCATCTGCGCAAAGGTCAGAATCAACCGGCCCGTAATACCCTGGTAGGTCAGGTTGTGAATGGTAAAGAGAGTGGCAA
The DNA here is from genome assembly GCA_024232355.1 of Chloroflexota bacterium. Next base: position 6,748 of record JAAEPW010000470.1, read on the forward strand.
TGTCTCGATAAAAGGAATCTCTCCGGCCATCTGTGTTTAGCCAAGCAGGTACGATACCAGTGTGCCAGTCGTTGGCGTGTATCACGTCCGGCTTCCAATCTAAAAGCTCAAGTGCAGCAAGAGCCGCTCGCCCAAAGACCGTAAAGCGTTGAGCATCATCCTCAAAACCATAGACTCGGTCACGAGAGGAAAAATAGAGATCGTTCCAAATAAGATAAACGGGGACTTGAATTTCTTCACCCGTCATGCTACGGATCAAGTGAATGCGTTCTTTCTCTGGCCCAACCGGAACGGAGATCGGGCCGCCAGTTTTCTCCATAGGAAACTGATCGCTGCGAATGGTGCCATAACGCGGCATCATCAAGCGTACATCATGGCCCAACGCTTTGACAGCCTGAGGTAGTGAACCAGCCACATCAGCCAACCCTCCTACCTTGGCAAAGGGTACTGCTTCAGCAGCAAGGAACAAAATCTTGAGCGGCTTTTTAGCCATAACCTGACTCCTTTATCAAGACAGGCACGTCGTCGTACTTGTGCTTATCGGCAAGACAACCGTGATTCTGATCTAGTGCCTCAACCGTTCACCCTGTTCGTTGTTTTTCTCGTATAGCGTCAACCGTTACGGAGAAGAGGGAACAGGCGTGGGCGTGCGGGTGGGAAAAGGAATGATGGTGGGAGTGGGTGTAGGCGTGACACGGCGTGGTGGTACAAGCGTTCCTGCCAACCCAAGACACATACTGGTGACAACCAGAAAACTGATGATCCAGAGTATGGTACGTATTCGTCGATCTTTTGCGCGGCGCAAGATGCCTCCTAAGAATGTATTATTTGTTGCTTCATTATAGCACAGCGGTGAGAAGGCACAAGCACGACGCACTATTATGGCCGGATTTGGCATTTGTCGCTGACGACAGTATGATAAAATTCCGTGATCTTGATAGTCCTGTCAAGTAATCCACTAATGAATACCAAACTGTCGTCAAAAGCTCTTTGCGCATAATGCTCAATAGGAGTATAATCTTCCCCAGTTTGCAGGATAGCGCTCGAAAAAGTGGTAGCGGAAATCATTCATGCTACCAAGAAACAGTTTTTTGAAAAAGGGTCAAAATCCCGCCCCTGCTGTTTCTCGCAAAATGAAGAACGCTAAAGGAGTTTTGGGCGCTATCAACAACGAGAGGAGGTAACGGTGCAACATCCATTCGAATCTGTTCCCACGGAGAAACGTCGTGCAGTCTTTGTACCACTATTCATCCTGACGCTGATTGTGATGGTTGTGATGAACGGCGTTGGAGCTGTGCTTAATACCGGGGCCTCACCCTTGGGATTATTTCGTTCGAGTTTGTGGGCGACATCTCCACCGCGCAGGCCATTCTTGATTCGTGGGATTTGCAGGCCCGCGTCCATGCGGGCTTTAGCCTGGGGTTTGATTTTCTCTTTTTGGTTCTTTACTCGATTACTATTGGCTGCGCTTGTGCCTGGGTGTCCGGTGGATTGCGTGATACCACGTGGCCATTGGCCTCGTTTGGACTGCTACTGGCGTGGGGGCAATGGCTGGCGGCCTTGTTGGATGGGATTGAGAATACGGGCTTGTGGATCACCTTGTCAAATGGCCCATCAGCAGTCTGGCTCCAAATTGCGTGGTGGTGCGCCGCCCTTAAATTCACCCTCGTGTTTGTGGGCCTGATTTACGCGATATTGGGTGGCGTCTGGACCGTGATACACAGGAGGTAATCTTTGCCAATGAAAAAACAGCCCAATTCTCGAATGTGTTTTCTCTGCGGGCGACAAAATCCGATTGGGCTCAAGTTGGAGTTTTATGAGGATTCAGAGGCCAAGCAGGTGCGGGTCGATTTTATGATACCGGACGAGTATCAAGGCTATCCCGGTGTTGTTCATGGTGGCATTGTAGCTGCCGTCTTGGACGAGGTTGCCGGTCGGGCAATCATGGTGCATGGCTCTAACGACGATTTGTTCGCAACGCTCCGGCTTGATATTCGCTATCGCCGCCCGACGCCAACCAAAACCTCCTTAATCGCCATTGGTTGGGTGGAACGGATGGGAGGGGTAGGCGCGCGGGTAGCAGGCGAGATCCGTTTACCCGACGGTACCGTCACTGCCGAGTGTGAGGCTACTGTGTCCGGTGTGCCGGAAGAGTTTCGCACGGGTTGGGAGGAGGAAAAGCAATACTGGAAAGTGTACGAGTAGCCAATGTGGTAGCAGACTGAAAGTCTTAAAAAGAAGGCGCAGGCAAGCCTGCGCTTTTTGTCTTTTTGCCTCGATGTTGTTTCTAAACAGTGTCTAAAAATCAGGAATGGTACGCTTGAGTATATCGTACTGCTCCAAAGCTTTTCCCGCTCCCAGTGACACGCACGCGATCGGGGCGTCGGCGACGTAAGCTGGAACCCCTGTCTCACGGGTGATAAGTTCATCTATTTTGCGCAACATCGATCCACCACCCAGTAACACCATACCGCGGTCGATGATGTCTGATGATAATTCTGGCGGCGTTCTTTCCAACACGCCTTTGACTACACCTATCACTGCGGAAAGAGGTTCTCCAAGAGCCTCAGTGACCTCCTCAGAAGTGATCGTGATCGTGCGAGGTAACCCAGCAACCTGATCACGACCTTGCACTTCCATCTGTAAATCTTCATCCAATGGTAATGCCGAGCCGATGCGAATCTTGATCGCTTCTGCCGTGGGTTGACCGATCATCAGGTTGTATTTACGGCGGATATATCCCGCGATGGCCTCGTCTAACCTCAGACCTGCCACGCGAACCGAATTTGCCACTACAATACCGTTTACCGAGAGGACGGCCGCTTCTGATGCGCCGCCACCCATATTCAAAACCATATTGCCAGAAGGGCTGCTGATAGGTAGTCCTGCGCCGAGGGCTCCCGCCAGTGGTTCTGGTATCAGGTGCGCTTGACTGGCTCCTGCTTCCAGTGCCGCTTCCCGCACTGCTCGCTTTTCTACACTCGTTGCTCCATACGGCACGCTGATCGCCACACGTGGTTTAAATAGACCTAGCATCCCCCCAGCAGTTTTGCTGATGAAATACTGTAGCATTTTTTGGGTTACATAATAATCCGCGATAACGCCAAGACGTAGTGGGCGTATTACCTCGATAGCGTGCGGCGTGCGGCCAAGCATGGCCTTGGCTTCTTCACCTACAGCCACGATCTTGTACCTATTTTCATCAGATGAAATAGCGACCACGGAAGGTTCTTGCAAGACAATTCCTTTGCCCCGCAAGTGGACAAGTACGTTAACCGTTCCTAGATCAATTCCTAATTCTTTTGCAAACATCCAGTTCCCTTTTTATTTTCCCTCGCCCGTTGATGGATATGCTGCTGGTGCGGTGCGGCGTCGGCGTCTGGCTGCCTTGAGCCGCACGCTAGAGCGCCGCAATGCAACCTCGGTCAATCGTCGTTTTTCAGGTGGTGCTTTGTTGAGCAACTCTACTGCTCTCTGACGAGCTTGTTCGGCCCGTTCTATGTCGATTTCTTCGGCTCGTTCTGCCACGTCGGCCAGGACAATCACTTTGTCTTGGAGGACGTGCATAAAGCCGCCGTGAATGGCAAAATAGTGTTCCTCTTTGCCCACCCGCGCGCACAACTCGCCCTCTGCCAATTGCGTGATAAGCGGTATGTGTTGGGGTAGGATACCCAGTTGCCCATCAATGCCTGGGGCCAGCACCATATCTACTTGATCGCTGTATAATTCTTTCTCTGGAGAGACAATAGTCAATTTCAAACCAGCCACGCTTATCCCCCTATTTTGGGACTTATCCGGCCTTCATTCGCTCCGCTTTTTCCACTGCTTCGTCTATTGAGCCAACATAGTTGAATGCGTCTTCAGGTAAGTGATCGTGTTTGCCTGCCAAAATCTCGCGAAAACCGCGTACTGTTTCCCCGATGGAGACATAGCGCCCAGGCTGTCCTGTGTACTGCTCAGCGACAAACATTGGCTGGGAGAAGAATTTTTCAACGCGACGCGCTCGGTGCACAGTGAGCTTGTCATCTTCTGAAAGTTCCTCGATACCCAGGATGGCGATAATGTCTTGCAAATCCTTGTACCGTTGGAGCACCTGCTGGACCTCACGAGCCGTGTTATAATGTTCTTTTCCAACGATTACCGGATCGAGAATGCGGGAGGCAGATGTCAGTGGGTCTACTGCTGGGTAGATGCCCTTTTCGACGATAGCCCGATCCAGCGCGATGGTTCCGTCCAAGTGAGCAAAGGTCGCCACTGGCCCTGGATCGGAATAGTCGTCGGCTGGGACATAGACCGCTTGCATTGAGGTGATAGAGCCGCGCTTGGTGCTGGTGATACGCTCTTGCAACTCGCCCATATCGGTGCTCAACGTTGGCTGATAGCCAACTGCGCTGGGCATACGTCCCAAAAGTGCCGAGACTTCCATCCCCGCCATCACAAAGCGATAGATGTTGTCGATGAACAACAACACGTCCATTCCCTGATCGCGAAAATACTCGGCCTGGGTCACACCGGTCAGTCCAACGCGGAATCGTACACCTGGTGGCTCGTTCATCTGCCCAAAGACCATGACTGTCCGGTCAATAACGCCCATATCGGTCAGGTCATGGTAAAATTGGGTACCTTCACGGCTGCGCTCTCCCACACCGGCGAAAACAGAGACACCCTCGTGGTACTTTGCCATCGTGAACATCATCTCAGCGACGATAACGGTCTTGCCCACGCCAGCACCACCAAAAACACCGGTCTTTCCACCCCGAGTAAATGGGGCGATCAGATCAATGACCTTCATACCGGTCTCGTGGAACTCGCTCTTGGTAGATTGCTCGTCAAATGTGGGGGCCAGGCGGTGGATGGGATACTTTTCGGCAGTTTCCACCTCACCTTTGTTGTCAATCGGCTGGCCCAGGGCGTTAAAGATGCGGCCCAGCGTGGCCTTGCCAACCGGCACAGAGATGGGGCTCCCCGTGTTGATGACGGTCATCCCACGTTGCAGGCCATCGGTGGTATCCATCGCCACGCAGCGTACCCAGTTGTTTGGCAACTGTTGCTCGACCTCTAGCACTAGTTTGCGGTCGTCAGTGGGAACTTGAAGGGCAGTGTAGACTTCTGGTAGTTGTTCCGGTGGAAATTCCACGTCTACCACCGCGCCTTTGATCTGTACGATTCGACCTGTGGTTGTATTGTTCATGGGATTGTTCTCCTGGTCTTGAATTTAAGTTGGGTGTTTTTCAGAAACAATGTTGTGATCCCGACAAACGTTTTTCACGCTTGTGCTTCTGCTCCACCCACAATGTCCAACAATTCGCTGGTGATGGCGCTCTGGCGGGCCTTGTTGTAATCTAATGTCAACTCGTCGACTAGCACAGCCGCATTGTCCGTCGCGTTGCGCATCGCCACCATACGCGCTGCATATTCGCTGGCGTGTGCTTCTAGTATGGCCTGGTAGACCTGTAGCTCGGTGAAACGAGGCAGGATCTCTTGCAGGACAGTAAAGGCATCAGGTTCGTAAACATACTCGGAAACGTTTGCCGACTGTATCTCTACAATGTATTCCATCATTGCCTGTGTTTCTTCCAGTTCGCCAAGTTCGACCGTGTGCAGCGGAAGCAAACGTTGAATAACGGGCTTTTGTATCAGCAGATTGACAAAGTCGGTACGAGCCAGGTAAATTTCATCGGCCCGGCCTTCCAAGAATTCGTCAATGGTGGCACGGGCAATGGCAGAGACATCAACCAGGCTTGGTACCGCCGGAAGGTCATGAAATTCGGCCACGATTTTGGCTCCCGTACGCCACACCATATCCCGGCCCCGCCGTCCAATGGTAATGTAACGAGTTGGCAAACCTCGCCTTTCGGCAAATCTTTGCGCAATCCGCACGATATTTTGATTGTACGCACCACATAATCCCCGGTCGCCCGATATGAGCACGATGAGAATGCTCTCCACCGGCGTGCGACGGGTCAACAGGGGGTGCAACGCTTCGTCGGCAGCTGCGCCCAGGTGAACGATGGCTTCCCAGGCCGCGTGAGAATAGGCACGCGTCGCCAGCGCGGCACCTTGCGCCTTGCGCACGTTTGATGCAGCTACGGCCTGCAACGCCCGAGTCACTTGGCCCAAATTACGGATACTCTGAATGCGCCGTTTGATCTCACGCGCTGTCGCCACTGCTCGTCTCCGCTGTCCCACTCAATGCGGCCCACGTCTGGTTGAATTCTTCCAGCGCGGCCTGCAAATTGGCTTCATTCTCTTTGGTGATCTCTTTTTGCGTCACAATGTCAGTAATGATTTCTGGGTGTTGTGTGCGCATAAAGGAGAGCATATCTATCTCATATTGGCGCATATCGTCCACAGGTACAGCATCGCAATAGCCGTGCGTGCCTGCATAGATGATGATGACTTGTTCCTCCGTTGCCACCGGTTTGTACTGAGGCTGTTTGAGGATTTCTGTCAGACGACGACCACGCTCCAGGCGACGCAACGTGGATTCATCCAAGTCAGATCCAAACTGGGCAAAAGCGGCCAACTCGCGGAACTGGGCCATATCCAGTCGCAGCCGCCCGGCCACTTGCTTCATCGCCTTTGTCTGTGCATCCCCTCCCACACGAGAGACGGAGACACCTACGTTCATCGCCGGGCGAATGCCGGTGTTGAACAGTTCGCCCTCCAAGAATATCTGGCCATCGGTGATCGAAATGACGTTGGTGGGGATATAGGTGGCAATATCGCCCAATTGAGTCTCGACGATGGGCAACGCGGTCAGGCTGCCACCGCCCAAGTCGTCGCTCATCTGGGCAGCTCGTTCAAGCAAGCGCGAGTGGAGGTAAAAGATGTCGCCCGGATACGCCTCGCGTCCAGGGGGGCGACGGAGAAGCAGGCTGACCTGCCGGTAGGCCCAAGCATGTTTGGTCAAATCATCATAGATGATGAGTGCGTCCTTGCCTTGCTCCATAAACTCTTCACCCATTGCACACCCGGCGTAGGGTGCAATATACTGGAGCGCGGCAGGCTCTGATGCCGAGGCAATGACGACGATGGTATGATCCATCGCTCCATGTTGTTCCAGTGTCGCCACTACCTGCGCAACCTGGGATCTCTTTTGCCCAATCGCCACATAGATGCAGATCAAATCTTTATTATTCTGATTGATGATAGTGTCCAACGCGATGGCCGTCTTGCCAATCTGGCGGTCACCGATAATTAGTTCTCGTTGGCCTCGTCCGATGGCCGTCATCGCGTCTATGGCCTTGATGCCGGTCTCCACCGGGGTGTCCACGTTCCGCCGGTCAATCACGCCCGGCGCAACATACTCAATGGGGCGATGCTTGTCGCTAGCAATCGGGCCTTTCCCGTCCACAGGGTGACCCAACGCGTCTACCACACGACCCAGGAGCCCGTTGCCCACAGGAACAGAGACGATGCGTCCTGTTCCTCGCACAGTCTGCCCTTCCTCGATTTCTGTATAGTCGCCTGTAATGATAACACCAACGTTATCCACATCTAGATTGAACGCGATGCCCGGAATGCCGCCTTCAAACTCGACCAACTCGCTCATTCGGACGTTGGCCAACCCCGAAGCACGGGAAATCCCATCACCAACCTCGATAACAGTCCCAACATCTACTGTCTCAATCGTCGGTTGGAAACCTTCGATTTGTTCATGCAATGTAGCTGTTAGCTCTTGCAGATTATCCTGAGTTTTCGTCATAGTCATCTACCTCTTGGGTTTTGAGTAGTAGAAACACAATAATTTTCCGTTCATTTTGAGGACAGAACGAAAGAATGATACACGATTTTGGAGGATTTGTCCAGCGTTTACCAACAAGAATGTGGAAAGGTTCTAAAGACGTCCCAAGACAAAGCGCAACAGATCACGCCTCCAGGGACGTTTTTGACGCACATAATCCAGAGATTCAGAAAAACGGCGAGGCTCAAAGCCAAAGTGACGCGGAATGGTCACCAGATCCGTCGCATCGCCCACGGTAAGAAGATCGAGCCACCATAAGGGCACTGGGTTGCGTGGCAACAATCCTTCGGCAAGGGTGATTAACCATTGCATTACGGACATGCGCACGCGCACCAGCCGCTTGCGCAGCTTGGTCGCCTTTAGTATTTCGATTACCATTTGATCAAGCGTAAAATGTTCCGGCCCGCCAAGAGGAATAGTTTGCCCAATCAGATTGTCTTGACTCAATGCGATCAGTACGCACATCGTCAGATCCGTAATCGAAAGCGGCTGAAAATGGGCCAGGCCTGTGTCGGGAACAGGGAGCACAAAGGGTATCACCTTGGCTGCCATCACTAGCACGTTGGTGGAAAAGTCCTCTGGTCCATAGATAAGGGGAGATTGAAGGATGGTGGCATTCAACCCACTTTCGCGCACGACGGCCTCTGCTTCTCCTCTGGCGCGAAAGATTGGATACGCTGAAGTGCGGTCAGCCCCGGTGCGGCTCAGATAGATGAATCGACGCACTCCCGTTTCTTGTGCTGTTGCAACGAGATTTGCTGTATCTTGAACGTGGTCACGTAGCGTTCCCTCGCGGTCGAGGTCCTCCTCACCTGTCATATGAACGATTGTCTCCACGCCTTGCATTGCCGTACGCAGGGCTGGTAAATCATTCATACTGGCAGAGACCGTGCAGAAGGAAACGCCGGTGGCTAGCTGTTGTTCGCGTCGAGAGGGTCGTAACAGGCAAGTTGTTTCCTGTTGCTCATTTGTCAGGCGACGTACCACTGCCCGCCCCACAAAACCCGTGGCACCAGTGATTAGGTTCATTGTCCTCCTTTTCGCAAGGGAGATTATACCACTGATGTTAGTGAAGGCCAAACGAGAAAATGCTGCATTATCGAAAAACGACTGGAACAGATCGTTATGACAAGTATCAAGCGCGTGACCAATCTGGTCACGCGCTTTTACGAAACACGATAAACTCGGCTTATTCGGCGTCAACTACTCGTTATAGTTCCAACCATCCTTGGCGGGTAGCACAAGCCCTGCCCCATACTCGGCCGCCGCTGCACCGTCGGCCGCCTTTCCATCCAAGTGTACCTGGAAGAGTTCTGGCAATGGGAAGACGTTGCCGTTTTCGACCTCACGGTTCTCGTAAAGTCCCTGATAGAGTTCCCATTGCGCTTCAGAGAGCAAGCCCGCTTCATAGGCTGTCTGGACATTGGCGTAGGCCGCATCCCAATAAGTGTCGAGACCTGCCTGACCATTTCGATTCATCCATATCTTGGTCGTCCAATCGCCTTCGCTCTGGCCCATCCGATAGGCAAGGGTATCAATACCCCATGCCGAACCAGGCACGTCGTAGAACGGATAGAGCCAAAACTTGGCAGGATCGTCCGACGCCATCCAGGCCAGCGCCTCTGGCAGGCCGTGCTCGGCCCCATAGCGGATCATCTCGATCATATCGTGCTGCAGATCCCAGATGCCGTGCCACTGCGTATAGTCGGCGCCCATCATTAGCGCACCGTGACGGAATCGTCGCCCCTCATGGTGCCAGATGTGATAGGAGACTTCTTCGGGGACCTCGTCGTATCCGGCTACGCCAAAGGGAGCCAAACCCTCGAACCCAGCAGTGAGGATGATACCAGCATCGTTCATTTCGTTTAGCCAGCGTTTGCCCTCGCGGAATATCTCGTTATACTGAAGCGCAGCCAGGTCACCTTCCAAGAGATAGCGGTCTACAAAGGGTTGAGCGTGGCATTGGAAACAGGTATCGGTCAGATTTGCTCGTTTTTCCTCCCAACTCAACCCCCCACCCCAGGCTTCGGTGGTGCGGATTGTCCAGGGCGATTGGGTCTCCCAGCCCATCCGCGCACCCACGTCGTGGGTCGCTGGCTGGTTAACCGTGGCGTCCATATGACAGGTGGTGCAGGTGGGCGCGTCAAAGGGGGGCGGTTCACCGTCCTGTTCCTCATAGCCCAACTGTTCCCAGTTCTCGGGGTTTGTCATGAACACATTACCGTGCTTGGATTCGAGCCAGATTTCGATGTGCGGGTGATCCGGCCCGATGTGACACTCGCCACAGGTGTAAGGGTTGCGGGCAACAGCCACGTCGAAAGTATGCTTGGGATGACAGGCATCGCACTCGCCCACGCTCTGGTCGGGCCAAAAGTGGCCGACGTTGTGACACTCTTGGCACCCGTGCTTGGTGGCGATGGTCGGCTCGAGGACGTTTCGGTCGAACGAGGCAGCCAAAAAGATGTTTGCCAACCCCGAGTGCTTGCTAAGACTGAACTCGTCGTACTCGGTCTTGTGGCACATTGCACAATCGCCAGCCGTCGGGTTCGTGGCAATAGTCGTATCGTTATAGTGCTCGGTGGCATCCCAGTCTTCATCTTGAGCACGGTGGCACATCATGCAATCCACATTGCTCCCCGCGTGTTTCGACTTGACCCATTGCTCCACCATCTTGGGTGTTCCTGACAAGTGACAATCGATACAGACCTGCGACTCGGCGCTGACGCTGACCTCGGCCAGCAAAGCGTCCACTGTTCCGCGCCACGACACCTCGACCACTTCAACCGGTTCAGTCGTCGTCTCTGATTCAGGCCGTACCTCAATACTTACTTCTGGTTCTGGGCACGCAAGCTCTGGACATTCCGGACACGTCGCTTCCGGACAGCTTGGACACTCAACTTGTGGACAGGGCGTAGGCTCAGGTACGCTACATCCTGTCAGGAGCACAGCCGCTCCGAGCAAGAGACCAGCCCATATTATTATAGTTTTTACATTGTTGATCGAGCCAAATATAAACTTGAACTGCTTCATTTTTTACCTCCTGGATTACAAGCTTGTTTATCGTGTAACTGGTTCAGCAATATCGATCCAACTCAAAAGACTGAGATTCTATGGGAATATATTATCAGGGACTCGACCTTACAATTCCAAAATATCATTGTCAAATTTGCCAGACCTTGGATATGGGACTTGGCATTTGAACGTCAGCAGATATGAGGGTGGGTAGAATTGAATATGCATTTTAACAAGTTAAGGGTTGACTGTACTTATTTAGCGTCCAAATCTTAGAACTGTCAAGTGGTGAAGGTCGTGAAAAAAACGGTATCTTTACAACTATCCAAACCAGCCATTTTCGTGTATGCTATTGTTTAGATACTGAAATTCGGACA
>JAAEPW010000471.1 GCA_024232355.1 Chloroflexota bacterium
ATTGCCGGTGGAAGAAGCGGCCATTCTGCGCTCCGACCTGTTGGGGCCGGAATACAAATACACGCTGAGTGGTCAAACCGTGCTTGAGCGCAAAGAGGATATGAAAAAGCGGGGCATTGCTTCACCTGACGCTGCGGATGCGCTGGCACTGACATTCTTTGAACGTCTGGCTCCTGCTGGCCTTGCCTCCGGCGCTATGGTTGAAGACGCCGACGAGTTAATGGAAGATGTGTTTTGAATTATCATGCCCTGAAAACCGCACAAGACGCCGTCGATATGATTGCGCTGGGCGAGATGATGCACCGGGAAAGCGAATTCAAGGATTTCGATTACGACTATGGAAAACTGAACGACCTTGCCGAACGGGTAATCAACCGGCAAGACATGTACGGGCAATGCGCAAGGGATGACGGCGGTAAGCTTGTCGGTATGTTCGTCGGCTCCATCAACGAATATTATTTCGGGCGTGATCTGATCGCTGCGGACCTGCTGTGGTACGTGCACCCGGATCATCGGGGCGGCACCCTGGCGGTGCGTCTTTTAAAACATTTTACCCAATGGGGGCAGAACATGGGCGCGAAAGAAATCTGTATTGGTGTTTCAACCGGTGTGCAAACCCAGCGCACGGGTGATTTGCTCGACCGGCTGAACTTCGCCTGCGTCGGCGGAACGTATAAACGGAGGGTTTCCTAATGTGTGGCGGTGGAATGGGTAGTGGTGGCAATGAAAGTGCGGCGGCTGGCAATGCAGGATATGACGGGCCGGCAACCGCAACGTCCCCCGGCTCAGGCAAAGCCGAGAATGCCAACGCAGGCCGTGGTGGAAACGGGAAGGGAGGCAGAGGTAGAGGGCCAAGTTCCGTATCATTTGGCGGAAAGAGTTACGCAACGGTTACGGACCGATACGGCAACAACATCAGTGATGGTTTTGGAAATCCAGTCGCTTCCGGCATGGAGGTCAACGGCCTGAGCGCCAATGGCAAACCGTCGATGGACCGTGCCAGGGGGAGGAGGGGCGGGACATTGGCCGCCGGTGCCAGTCTAACCGACGATCAACTGGGGCAAATGATTGGTGCGGCCCTCAATGATGTGAAAGGTAAGACGGCAGGAATCAGCAAGGGCAGTGTGAATGCCGCAAAGGCAGGAAAGGCCTCTCTGCTGGGACTATCGCCGAATTCCGTTTCTTTGTCCGATGAAGAAATGGCCGGCGTCTCGAAGAATTCAAGGACACAAGGTTTTGTCGACAAAGCCAATGACGGGATTGCAAATAGCCTCGGTAATCTTATAGGCAAGAGCGGCAACATGGTTGAGGTCAAGGGCGGCAAGTATGGTGTTGCCAATAAGACTTCGGTTGGGCGGATGACGGCGGTTGCTTCTGCCATCCCGTTTCCGGGGGCCGCCGGTTGGGGGTGGGCTATCGACAAATTAGGAAATAACCCCTTTGGAACAATCGAAAGCAGAAGTTCTACATCCCTGGATGATTTGGAGAATGCCAAGAACGCGGTGCCGGGATCAAAAGCCGTGAGCGCAAAGGGGCAGGGACAAAAAGCACTGGCAACCAGTAAAAAGAAAGTTACCAAGTTTGGAAGTCGGGGTAATGCTGGGGTTGGTGTGCCGTCCACGCAAGCTCCGTCGATCAGCTTTTTATCTGATGACGACGACCTTTTCTCACTCTATCGCCGTATGCTGTCGGGCTACTTCAAAGGGGCCAAGGTATAGCCGCGATTCAAACGCAGGGAAAAAACAATTCGTATTTCAATCAATACGAGATATGTTTCCAACTATGAAGCATCTGATGTTTATATTGCTGCTGGCCGGGTGTGTGACGGCGCAAACCGGCAAGACAGAATTCCGGTATCAAGGGCCAGCCTTGGCGGTGCCGACTCATTACGGTGTTGCGTCACCGACACCGACGCCGCCGCTCCGGAACATTGATGGGCTGTTGGGGGATATTCCGCCCAATACGCCGGAAACGTTGCGTCTATATGTAAAATCGTTCGAGAAAATTGCCTTTGAGCGGGAATTTGGGCAAGCCCCTGATCGATGGGTGCGAAAAACTAATGGCCCGATCAAGTTTGTATTTGAAAACTTTGGATTGGAACACAAGAGAGTATGGCAGGATGTTGCGGGCGTTCTAAAAAAGTTGACGGGAATTGAAATGGTGCTCGTTCCTAATATCGCTGTAAAGGAACTAATTATTCCTGGAACATCGCTTCCGGTTTCAATCCCAATGGAGCCGGCTGCATTTGTAATCCGGGGGTATGATGGTAAAGGGGGATCTCTTTGCGCAGGCTTTTTCTTCGACGGACCGCAGAACGTATTAAAAAACGGCGTGATTTACCGGGGTACTGTTTTAATCGGGCAGGGAGACTTTAGTATCCGGGAATGCCTACTTGAAGAAATGGCCCAGCTGATGGGACTGTTAAACGACAGCGACATCGTTGCTGAAAGCAGATTCAGAAATCAGACAAAAGACAAAGCTCCTTGGCTCACTTGGCATGACGCAATCATGTTGCGCACCCTGTACGATGAACGCCTGAAGCCGGGCATGCATCAAGCTGAAGCGATGCCGATTGTCTGGAATATCATTGAAGAACTTTTGGAAGAGTTGAACCGGCCCATCTAGTCGAACACGAATAGCACCCCGCCAAGGCGGGAAAACAAGGCGTCCTTTAGGGACGCTTTTTTATTGGAGAAACGCCTTATAAAAAATAAAATCTTGCATTATGTGGCGAAAGTTATGGGTGTCCTCATACACATTGACGGCCTGCCTTTTGGTGCGGCAAAAACCATAAAACGCGGTGTGTCGAGTTCTATTTGTTCCATTGAGCCATGATTTGTTTGACGGCTTCGTCTGAAATATTATTCCAGGCAGCGTCGCTATTAGTAACATCGATGACATAAACCGTGTCGTTAGCGTCGCAGGCAGCCCACACAATATCACATGCCTCGATAGCTGTTTTTGTTGAATCCACATACCAGAATGACTCATGGACCTTTGCCCAATTCCCAAGTGATTTAATCGCTTCAATTACTTCGCCGTAGTCTTGGCCTGGTGCATTTGGATTGTAGGAAATGTGAAGATTATTAGCCATGCCGCCTCCCGTTTTTGCTTTAACGGGAGGAAACCTGACTCTTGTACATCTGAGAGTCAACGGGATTGCGAAGCGTAATAATGCCTTTTTTATTGGAGACTTGCCTTATGAAATCCGGTCTAGCGGACGACATTATCAAGCGACAGGAAGCCTTGCGCACAGGGCGCAGCGATTGGGAAACTGCCTGGCAGGCGGTGGCCGACGTCTGCCTGCCCGTGTCGATCAGCTTTGCGTCCTACGGCGAGGCGTCGTCGTTGAGTAATCATAATTCGCCAAGGTCGACTAAGAAGACGGCGAAGATATACGATCAAACGGCGATGATGGCGACCCAACGCTGGGGTGCGGCGCTGGAAAGCATGGTCACGCCACGGGCGTCCAAGTGGCATAACCTGGCAGTGTCTGGCTCGGTTGGCATGGATGGAAACGACGATGCGGCCAGGAAGTGGCTTGAGGCATTGCGCGACAAGATGTTCATGCTGCGTTACGCCAGTGGCACCGGTTTTGCGGGGGCGGTACAATCCGTCTATCGCAGCCTGGGTACGTTCGGTTGCGGGTTTGTCTACGTTGAAGACGGCTTCCGCTTAGGTGTCGATAAACCGATCATGTACCGGCCTATACATCTGGCTGAAATGGTCATTGATCAGGACGCTTTCGGGCGTATGGACACGGCGATGCGGCGTTTTAGCCTGTCGGCGCGACAAGCGCAAAATCTGTTCAAGGATAAATGCCCGAAGACGGTAAAGAAAGCGGCGGAAAGCCTGACTGATCAGGACAAACGCTTCGAGTTCATTCAGGCGGTGTTCCCACGCGAGGACGCCTGGTCGTCCGATGGCAAGCGCACGGTAAAAAACACACCGTTTCAATCGGCGATGGTGTTCGTTGAAGACGCCGAGGTCGTTTACACCAGTGGTTATTTTGAAATGCCGTTCATTGATTTTCGGCTGGATCGCCAACCCGGCGAGATTTATTCGGAAAGTCCGGCCCTGATCGCCTTGCCGGAAGTCAAGGGCATCAACTCCATGTCCCGCGACGTTTTGCGCGCCGTGCAACAGATTTCCAGCCCGGCCTTTGCGGCGGTCGATACCAAGTCCAAGGGCGGGCGCATTAACCTGAACGCCAACAAGATCAACAAGGGCATGATCGACCCGGCGACGGGGCGCATTCTGATCCAGCCGATTCAAGCCGGCGGGCGTCCTGATATCGCCATGGGGTTGATGCAGGACAAGCGGGAGATGATCAAAGAGGCGTTTTATGTGGATTTGTTCCAAACTCTTGCCGATGCGCCAAACATGACGGCAACACAGTCGTTGATCCGGGATCGTGAGAAAGGTGAGCTTCTGGGGCCGATCGGTGCACAGGTTCAAACATCGCTTGACCGGCTGGTAGAGCGCGAAGGGGGCATCCTGGAACGGGCAGGACTGTATGAAGAAGGTGGGCCGTTGGCCGCGCCACCGTCCGTTCAGGGCAAGTCCTGGGATGTTGAATTTTCCTCACCATTGGATCGTTTGCGCCGCGCCGAAGAAGGTGTCGGCACCCTGCGCACGTTTGAAACCATGATGTCGGTTGCACAGTACGATCCGGAAGTGATGGACCTACTGGAAACCGATGAGGCCATGCGCGGTATTGCCGAAATCAATGGCATGCCCGCGAAGTTCCTGCGTTCACCTGATGAAGTCGGTGCCAAGCGTCAAGGTCGGGCTGATGAACAGGCCCGACAAAACGCACTGAATGAAGCCGAACAGGCGGCGGGTATTGCTAATACTTTGGGAATGGACCCCGAAGCAATGGAAGGGGATGTCGATGCACTGTCTGAGCAGATGGTTTAGTCCAGGCCAGCGCCGCAACGAAGAAGCCGAGCAACGTTTGCGCCAATCATACAGGGCCGTCTTTCGGGGCAAGCCAACCGTGCAGGATCAGGAGGTCGTTTTAAGCGACCTTTTTTCTTTTGGGGATTTGTTCACTGTCGCCGCACCCGATGAAGACCTGGTTATGCGCGAAGGTCGCAGGCAACTCGCCTATAGAATTTTCCGCCTTCTCGATTTGGAAGAAGCGGAACGAACCGCGATGGCCGTTGTGGCTGTCGAGGAAACTCTTGTCAGTGACAATGAAGGAAGGATTTAAGAAAAATGGAAGATCAACAAGTATCGTTAGATGGGTCCGACAGTTCGGGCAACCCGTCCGGCGACGGCGTATCGCTGTCCAACGGGTCGGACGGTGGAACGCAGGATTCCACTGCTTCCGGTGGTAACACTTTTGCAAGCGGTCTTGAAGATGAAGGCAACCGCGCACTGGTGGAAAGCAAGGGGTGGGCTCACCCCGACCACGCCATTTCGGCGTACCGTGAAATTGAAGCGTATCAAGGCAAAAGCGTTGCCCTGCCTGGTGAAGAAGCGTCCGATGATGATTGGAAGTCCTTTCGCCAGAAAATGGGGACGCCTGAAACGTCCGACGCTTACACCTTCACGGGCGCAGAAGAGGCGGACGAGACGGCTGTCAATTCCCTAAAAGAATTGTTCCATGGGGCGGAGCTTGACCAACATCAGGCAGAAGCACTCTATAAGGGGCTTTCGGAAAACTATCAGGTATCGCAACAGGCCGCCGAAGAACAACACTTTGAGCATGTAAACCAGGCCAAGACCGACGCCTCTAAAGCGTTGACCAGGGAATGGGGAGCACAGGAAGGGGAAGTGTTCAAGCGCAATATCGAGATGGCAAGACGTGCCGTTGTTGAGCTTGGCGGCGATGGATTGTTTGACGAATTGCGCTCCCTGGGTGCGATTACCGACGACAACCAGGTTCTTTCCCCGGTGCTGGCCAAGGCATTTGCCGAAGTTGGCAATCAGTTGTTCGCCGAAGACGGACTGGTTGACGGTGGAGATACAGTGAGCGTTAACCCGTTCGCAGAAGACACCATGAACCTTACCGCTCAAGGCGCTCTCGTTAAATCAGACCCGGCACGCGCCCGTGCCATGATCCGTGCCG
Organism: Chloroflexota bacterium; assembly: GCA_024232355.1. Next base: position 6,077 of record JAAEPW010000471.1, read on the forward strand.
CAGGCAAGCGGCCGGAGGATTACGGGCTTTCATCAAACTAGCTTTTATAAGGAGTTTTAATTATGGCTAGTACCCGCCTATCAGACGTGATTGTGCCGGAGGTATTCCACCGGTACATCGTCGAAAAGACCGCCGAGATTTCGGCGTTGTTTCAATCAAGCCTGGTGTCTTCGGATGCCATGCTGTCCTCGTCCCTTGCGGGCGGCGGGCGTACTTTCAATGTGCCTTTCTGGCAGGATTTGGGTAATACCAATTCCAACATCTCGGATGACGACCCGTCGGCAAATGCGACACCGCTCAAGGTATCGGCATCCAAGGATATCGCCATCCGGCACAATCGCAACCAGTCATGGTCCGCCATGGATTTGACTTCGCAACTGGCCGGTGACGACCCGATGAAGTTGATCGGCAATCGTGTCGCCGCTTATTGGGCGCGTGATTTGCAGCGTTCGGCAATTTCGTCCCTTAAAGGCGTTCTGGCCGATAATGTGGCGAATGACGGCTCCGACATGCTGCACAGCGTCTCGGCGGATGCCGCGAGTTTGTTGGCGGCGCACCAGATTTCGGCGACAGCCGTTCTGGATACGTGCCAGACCATGGGTGACAGCCTGAAGGATTTGTCTGCAATTGCCATGCATTCACGGGTCTATACGAACCTTCGCAAGCAGAACCTGATTGACTTCATTCCAAATTCACGGGGCGAAGTGAACTTTCCGACGTATATGGGCCTGACCGTCATTGTCGATGATGGCCTGCCTGTTACCGCCGGGACCAATCAGAGCCGATATACGTCGGTACTGTTTGCGCCGGGTGCCTTTGCCTGGGGTGAAAGTAACCCTGACGTGCCGGTTGAAGTGGATCGCAACCCACTGGCCGGTACCGGCGGCGGTGAAGAGTTCATCGTTTCGCGTCGTCAATTTGCCCTGCATCCACGGGGCATTAAGTGGACCGATGCGTCGTGTGCCGGTCAGTCTCCGACCAATACGGAGATCGAAGCCGCGACTAACTGGGACCGTGTCTACGAGCGCAAGAACATCAAGGTGGCGTTTTTGTATACGGACGAAGCATAAGCGATTGGGGCGGGGGAAACCTCGCCCCTTTGTCCTTTTTAAGGAGTTCATTAAATGAATAACAAAGCGATCTTCAAGGAACTTGGTATCAAGCCGGGTGACAGCTTGAGTAATGAGGAAATTACCCAAATATCCCGCATGCGCCGGGAGAAGGAAACCAAAAAGCCCGCTTCTCGCACACGAGCACGAGAGGCGAAGGGGCAGTTTAAGGGTGACGATCCGGAAACGCCTGAAAATGAAGCCTGGGAAGAGGGTTAGGCAATGGCTTATTCCGTCGTCGGTATCTGTAATCTTGCCCTGCAAATACTGGATGCCCCGTCGATCATCAGCATTGACGATACCACGACCAAGCGTGCACGCGCCTGCAAGCGCGCCTATGAGCCTGCCCGTGACGAGGTGACGGTACAGCACGAATGGCGGGCGGCTCGGACGCGAACAACCCTGGCCGCCGAGACCGCCGCGCCGACTTTCGGCTGGAATCATGAATACGTATGGCCAACCGATTGTATCCGCCTGTTGCGCCCGAACTATTACGGCCAGTGGGACGGCACCCCAATTCCCGGCGAGATGGAAGGTCGCTCTTTCCTGACGGACGCAGGCGCACCCTTAAAGGTCTGGTACCTGAAATACATGAACGATCCGTCGCAGATTGACCCACTACTCGCCCGTGCCATCGCGGCGCGCATTGCCGCCGACATTGGCAGGGAAGTCACCGGCAAGGATGGCTACGTGCAAATTGCCGAGGCTCGTTTCGATAAAATTATTGCCAGGGCCAAACAGATCGACGCCTCTCACGACGGCGTTGAAGAGCCTGTGGAAAGTGATTGGCTGACGACAAGGGAATTCGGCTAATGGCATATAACCTGATCCAGGCGAATTTCATTAAGGGTGAGCTATCTCCTTTGATGCATGCTCGTGTCGATGTGGAACTTTTTAAAACCGGGCTGCACACCTGTGAGAACTGGATCATTATGCCGCAAGGCGGGGTAAAGGCGCGACCGGGTACGAAGTTTGTTGCCGAGGTTAAAGACAGCACCAGGGCCGTGCGGCTGGTGCGCTTTATCTACTCCACGGAAATGAACTATATTTTGGAATTCGGTGAAAACTACATCCGGGTTTACAAGGAACAAGCGCAAGTGCAATCGGCTTCCGTGCCGGTGGAAATCACATCCACCTACAGCGAGGCGCAACTGTTCGAGCTTCAATTCACCCAAGACGAAAATACCCTTTATATCGTTCACAAGGACCATTTACCGGCAACTCTGACCCGAACCTCTCACACGGCCTGGGCGTTGGCGTCAATGAGTTTTACAGGTGCGCCCACTGAATGGGCGGCGGCCAATTATCCGCAGCGTGTGACGTTCTATGAAGATCGTCTGGTTCTGGCGTCTACTCCCAAAGAGCCAAATACAGCGTGGTTGTCCAAAACCTCGACACACGAGAATTTCACCATCGGCACGGCGGACGATGACGCCATGAAAGTGACGGCGCGTACCGGACAGGTTAACGCCATCCAGTGGATGGTCGAAGACAAATTGTTGCAGTTCGGCACCACGGCGGCCACCCGCACCCTTGGCGGTGAGGGGGATTCGGGCCTGACGCCGACAAACATAGCACAGCGTCGCCATACGACGGACGGGGCGTCATCAATCCAGCCGGTACAGACGGGTGCGGTAACCGTATTTGTGGGTGAGAAAAAGCGCCGCCTGCGCGAGTTTATCTATTCGTTTGAGAACGACCGTTTTCTGGCCCCTGACCTGACCTTGCTTTCCGAACATATTCTGAAACCCCAGGTCGTCGAAATGGCGTATGCGCAAGACCCGTTCCCGGTGATCTGGTGTGCACTGGCAAATGGCGAGTTGGCTGGTTGTACGTATGACCCGGATTTCAAAATCGCCGGTTGGCATCGCCACCGTCTGGGCGGCGACGCCGGTTCCGGCTGGGGTAAAGTGGAAAGCGTTGCCGTTATTCCGGGTGCCGATCATGACGAACTCTGGATGGTGGTCAAAAGAACGATCAATGGTGCAACCAAACGGTATATCGAATTCCTGACCCAGCCCTTTGATGGCGAAATCATGAAAAAGGCAGATGCTTTTCAGGTTGATTGCGGTCTTTCCTATAACGGAGCCTCTGCGGACACCTTCTCGGGGCTCAATCACCTGGAGGGGGAAACTGCGGCGATCCTTGCTGGTGGTGCGATTGATCCGTCACAGGTTGTGACATCCGGTTCGGTTTCCTTGCAAGGCGGACGGACGGCAACAAAGGCGGCTGTTGGCTTGCCATACACGGCGACAGGGCGATCCCTGCGGTTGGGTGTCGCCGATAACGAGGGAACCCTGTTGGGCCAGAAAACGAAAGTCGGGCGCATTATCGTTGATGTACAGGCGACGTTACTGATGAAAGCGGGATCAGCCCTGAATACGCTGGAAGTCGTCGTACAACGCGACGGTGCCGATCCCATGGACAGTTCACCGCCTCTTTATACAGGATCAAAAGAGGTCGTCATCGATGATGATTGGGAAACCGCCGGTCAGATTTATTTTGTCCAGGACGTGCCCCTGCCGGCCATGGTCCGGGCATTGACTCCGGCTGCTGTAATTTAGGAGGAAAAACAATGGACTTATTCGGCGGCATTATGACGGCCATCGCGGGCGCGTTTAGCGTTTATTCATCTTATCAAAGCCGGAAGGCCAACAAGAAGGCGGCGAAGGCATCAAGGGCGGCGGCTGATCTGGAGACACAACGTAAAAAGCGCGAACTTGACCGCCTGCGCGGCTCCCAACGGGTGGCATACGCAAAGGCAGGGATTAAACTGGACGGCACACCCACGGCGGTCATCGAGGACAGCGCCGCACAAGGCAAGATGGATATTGATCTGATCAGGCTGAAAGGCGACCAGGAAGCGGGGCATTACAACAGCCTGGCCGATCAAGCCGGGATTAACGCCATTGTCGGCGGTGCCACCACATTGGGGACGACCGATAAAAATGGCACTTCCTTTGCTTCAAGGTTGTGGACTTAAAATGGGCAACATTCCGACATACACATCCAAAGCGCCGATTACCGTCGCCAGGCCAAACGCGCCCCTGGTCAGTAATCAGGCCATTTCTCAGATTGAACAACTTGGACAGCATTATATTAAACGTCAGGAAGAGGATAACGCCGTCAGTGTTATGAAGGCCGAAATGGCCTACAGCGCATGGGAAGACGGCTATCAGTATAATCAGGATAGCGGCGTGCTGGTGTCCGACAAGTTCAAGGGGGCAAATGCCAAAGGCTTGTATGATCAATACCAACTTGATGCAGACAAAACCTTCAACGAGATAGTGAGCGGCCTGGACAACCAGCAACAAAAGGATGCCTTTACCGCCCGCTATGGCGCTCGTCTCGATCAGGGCCGTGACCGCATCGCCAAATACGAATCCGTTCAGGTTGAAGACGACCGCAAGGCGTCACTGGCGGCGTTTTCCCAGATGGAAGTCTCTCGTGCTGTCGGGCTTTATAATGACGGCGACAAGGCGGGTGCCACAAGTTCATTAAACATGTCAATTTCCGTCAAGATGCAGGAAATGAAGACCGCTTCTCAGCCCGAAAAAGACCTGGCGAAACTTGGCATCCGCACGGCCTTCCATAAGGAAGTATTCGACGCGATGGTCGTTGATGATCCCGACGGCGCTCGAAGCTATCTGAAAGCCAACAAGAAGGACATTGAGTCCACTGTATTTAATGACCTTGAAAGCGCCAGTAAGAAGGCTGTCGACGTGCGCCAAAGCCAGGATCACACAGATAGGATTATTGCCCTTGGCGGAACCCTGGAAGAACAACTGATCAAGGCTCGTAAGCTGAAGGGGGATATCCGGGATCAAACAGTACGGCGGGTTAAGGTGCGGTACGCCGAGCAAGTGGCGGCAAAGAAAGAAGCGGTAACCGCGCTAGTTAATGACTTCTGGGACCGTTGGGTGCCCACTGCAAACATAGATAATATTCCTGCCAATTTGCCCGGTAAGGCAAGGATTGAAGCCATACGCTATGCGGAGGCGTTCGCTAAAGGAAAACAGCCTAAAACGAACCTTTCCGTATATGAAAAAGTGTTCACCATGCCGGCGGCAAAGTTGGCGAAGGCGAATTTAAATGATTACCGAAATACCCTATCACCTACCGATTTCAAGGCTGCTGTTAAACGCAAGAACGACGCTGTTAACAATCCTGATAAACCCGATGACGCAGGAACCTTGACCCAACAGATTGCCGCTGTGACTAACGAACTTAAGTGGACCGGCACAAGCAACGCTGCCAAGCGAGGGTTGTTTCATCGAAATGTACGAAACGAGGTTGAAGCGGATATACAACGCCTTGGCCGCAATCTGTCTTATGAAGAGCGTGAGAAAATTCTGGACCGCATGACGCTTAAGGTCGTGACAGATGACGGGTGGTTCGATGACACAGAGAAAGCGGTGGGAATTCTAACGGATAAAGAGCGTGAGGCGTTTTCTGTTTCTTTGGATGATGTTGACGCCACCGCCAAGAAACAAGCAAAGGAGAGTTTGGAGCTTAAAGGTGTTGCTGTGACTGATGAAAACCTAAAGGGCCTGATTACGGCTGAACAACTTCATGGACAGTCTGGTGTGGCTAAGTGGTTTAAGAAGGCTCTGGAGGTGGGTAATGACTGAGCGAAACCCATATCTCCCCGATGCCTACAGCGAGGCCATAATTGCCGCGGGTTCCAAGAAAACAAACCCATATTTGCCAACTGACGACGGCATGGATGCGGCTTTGTCGGTTGCCCTCAGGACCGACCCGGACAGGACCGCTAGAGCGCACACCTTATCGGCAAAAACAGGCATCCCCATAAGCACTGTCGAACGCAACCCGGAAGCGGCTGAGAAGCAAGCGCAACTTTCCGACATGAAATCCCAAGTGGATCAGATATCCCCTCTTGGGCGTGGCTGGCTAATAGACCCGGCTAATGCGGCTTTGGTGAAAGACGATATGGACAGCGTTTCCATGTTGGATGAAATCTGGAACACGGTCGGCACCGTGGCCGGTCATGCAGGCAATGCCCTTAAACGTGGTGCATTGCGGGTTGGTCAAGGTTTTAACCAGTTTGTTGCGGAAGAATCAGCAGAACAAGCCCTTGATGCCGAGCGCTCGTTTGGTGAAATCATCGGCGATCAATTGGGAGGGTATAGGTCTGTCCCAAATCCAATTGATTTATTGCAGTCTGGTGAGCGTTATGCCTCATCACGTTTGTTTGGGGGAGCCCAAGAGGCTGCCCACGCCAGATTGCGCAATGTCGGCGAGTTCGCCCGCCGTATTCAGGAAACACCGAAATCCCCTACAGCCGAAGCCAGCCAAAATGCGATCCTGGAGGCGGGAAAGAAGGGGTTTATGCCAGCGATTGACGCTGTTCTTGAAGACCCCCTGGGGGCAATGGCTCTTGGAACTGAAATCGCGCTGGAGTTTGTCCCTCAACTTGCCATTAGTTCGGTTGCCACGGCCACCGGTGGCCCCGCGTCCGGCGCTGCTACTCTTGGGCTCACTTCTGCTTTTACAGAACGTTATTCATCTCCTGCCGAATTTCTAGCTGAACGGGGGTATGATCTGACTGACCCGGAAGAAGTTAACCGGGCACTTGAAGACCCCGCTCTTTTACGTGCCGCTGCCAGTTACGGGTTCACAAGGGGGTTGATTATCGGCACGTTTGACGCCGCTTCTGGTGGGCTCGCAGGCAAGGCGTTGTCGTCAGGGATAATCAGGAATTTTCTGCTACAGGCTGTTGCGCAAGCGGGCCTGGGCGGCGGTGGAGAAGCTGCTGCGCAATATGCCACGACAGGTAAAGTTGACGCTGGTGAGGTCGTTCTTGAAGCGGTTGGAGAGTTTGCGGCGGCACCAATTGAGGTAATGGGAGTTGGGGGCCACTTTGCCAAAACAAGGCGTCAAAAAGGACTTCTCGATGATCAGCGCGTCGCCGCCGAAGAGGATATCGACAAACTCAAACGCACCCGCGACGCTTTGTCGAACGGTAAACTGGAAGGCCGCTCAACGGATAAAGTCAAGGAACTGATTAACCGTCTAACCAAAGACGGTATGGTCTATCTTGATGTAAACGGTGCGGACGAGTATTTCCAGAAATCCGGCGAGGATGCCGATACCTGGTACCAGTGGATGGGGGTCGAAGATCAGGTCGCTCGCGCTCGTGCCGGTGAAGGCATGATCGAAGTGTCGACGGCGGATTTTCTGACCGTGCAAGGGATTGATGATCATCTTGACGGGCTGGCGGCTGATATTCGACTGACGGACGGCGGCTTGACCATGCGTCAGGTTGAACAGGCCGAGACGTTCAATGAAAAGCGCCTGAATGATGTTCTGGCCGATGTTCGCGATGAAGACGCTGCCCGCGAAATGGCACAGGCCGAAGCCGCCGATGTAGTCTATGACGATGTGCTTTCGCAACTGAACGCAACGAACGTTTATGATATTGACGCCGCGCGTTATCAGGCGACGGTCTGGCAACATACGATCCGCACCCTGGCCGCCCGCACGGGCAGGGATGTTGCGGAACTGTATGAACAGTTCAAGCCGACAATCAAAACGGCAATAGAAAAAGAAGGACGCTTTCGTTCCGATGTGGCGTTGGAGCGCATTCTTGAACGTGTCCGCATGAATGAACGCGGAGAGTTGAAGTCCAGCAGGCAATCGGCAACACCCGTACTGGATCATCTGAAAACGTTGGGTGGCGTACGCAAAGGCTCAAATCTGGCTGGTGAGTTGAACGCCATGGGTATCACGCCACGGACCCATCGCGGCCTGTTCAAGAAGGAAACTGATAAAGGTGCCCTGGGTGACGTTGATAACCTGGAGCCTCGCGATATCCTGGCGGAAATTCAAAATGACGGTACCTATGCTGATCGAGACGCCGTGTTGGAATCCGTCCGTCGAGAATGGATTGACAAGAAGCCAACACG
>JAAEPW010000472.1 GCA_024232355.1 Chloroflexota bacterium
AAATACGATACTGAGAAAAACTGCCCTTGCACTACCCCCTCCTTCTAGTGCCGACCACTGGACGGCCGCACAAGAGAGGGTCGAACCCCGGCATGGGGGGCAACCACCAACATTGGACTCTGCACAAACGAGGGGTTACCTCTACCCGTGCCCCAGCAGTACTCGTACACGCGCCAGTAAGAGCACGATGAAGAGTGCAACCCCAAAATGTAACAAAACTCGATCAGCTTCGGCGGCTAGGTTGTCTCTTTGGTCACTTCCTTTTCTGAGTCCTGCGCTCTCTCGCCGTCACCCATCTCAACATCGTCCTGGCCCAGCTCTGGCTCCGTCGCACTCATATTCATGCGGGCGTCCGTGGTCGAGTCGACAGGAGGGTGGCGTCACTCCCTGCAACTGCACCATGCCAAACAGAGGCGCTGGCTGCTGTCTGGCCATCGAGTCCACCAATGCATCCACCGTGACAGTCAGAGCTGCCGGCTGCTGTTGTCTTCGTTGCTGGTCTCTGTCCATGAACGTCTGGAGATTCTGGACGCGAGCTTGCTGTCGCAGAGGGACTCCGGCATTGCACACACGGAGTTGGTCCAGTCGGATACGCGGCACCAGTGGCTCGTTGTGTCCCCCGGTCGGCTA
>JAAEPW010000473.1 GCA_024232355.1 Chloroflexota bacterium
CTACCAGCCAGACCATTGGAATCACGCGGGGGGCGCGTTGTGTTTCGCTCTGGGCACGTGTTGCGCGTGTTCGAGCAGGTTGATTTTGTCGCCCATCGCATCGTCAAGTATTTCTATGAGCTTTCATACAAAGGTGAGTCGTTGTGGTGGTACGACTCGATGCCCCATCCAGGCGTACCAGAGTTGCAGAGTACCCATCCGCACCACAAGCACATTCCGCCAGACATCAAGCGTCATCGCGTCGCGGCAGCCGAGATGAGTTTCACTCGTCCCAATTTGCCAGTGTTGATTGACGAAATTGACAGATTGTCTGCAAGCGCTGTCCCGAGTTTGTCAAAGGGGTGAGGGATGAATGATGATGTTGAGCGAGTATTGGTTAGTGATCGGTCATGAACGAGGTTATTTTCCCCGATTCCCCTTGATTTAATGCTCCAAGGCTATCTGGGAGTTGACAGACTGCCACTTTTGACTATGATAAGGGACAGGTCGTTGCTGCTCTGTTTCACACCGACCTTAGTTGGAGACGGTACGTGAATCTATTGATGTTGTTGACCCTGGGCACCTTGTGGGGCTCTTCTTATCTATTCATCAAGATCACCGTCGCCGAGGTGCCGGCGCTGACGCTGGTGGCGGGGCAGTTGTCCCTGGCTACCATCATTATGTGGCCTTTGTTGCGCCTGCGCGGGCTTTA
>JAAEPW010000474.1 GCA_024232355.1 Chloroflexota bacterium
ATATCGTCCGCTTGAATTGTTCCCCTTTGTATTTCATCCTCCGCCCACATTCAGTACACTTGATACCCTTTAGCTGATATCCTGAGTCTCGTCCATTCACCAATATCTCCAGGGCTTTCCCCATCAGATCCCGACGTTGCTTCCGCGTTTCCTCTTCTATTTCCCCAAATGTTGCCTCGGGGTTTGTATCGTACCATACCTCTAGTGGGTCATTTGACATGTGGACCGCCATTCTTCAATTATGGTGCGGCGAGAGCGTCGTATCGGACGGTGAGTGCAAGCTCCAGAGCCACCCAGCGCGTGGCGTCGCTGGCGGCTCCGTGCCCGACGAGCAGCTCGTTTTCCGCCCCACTCGAAAGGGGTCGGATTCCGGTTCCAGGCACGAGCAACTGCTTCCAGCCAGGTGATGATCTCGTCCGGTGTAGAGGGATGCTGTCCTGCCAACGCACGCCGTTTCAAGATTCGCTGTATCGACTCGGTCATGTTTAACCAAGAACCGCCCAAGGGAGTGTATAGCGGCATGATACCGTGCTGGATCAGCCAGTCCACAAAGCTTGACGTCTTATGGCCCTTGAGGTTGTCCCAGATCAACAGTATGCGTAGTGGTGGTAAATCATCTGGCAATGGTGGTGGGTTGTCAAGCCCAGCGCACCAGGACTCCCACAAAGCCCGGTTGGTCTTTGGGTCCAAGTCTTCAGGTTGTGTCGGCAGATCAGACAGAATGTCACCCAGTTCCTGTTGTAACCAGGGGTGCAAGACGGCGTTTGTGCAACTAGTAACGCCCTTGACCCGTACTTGTCCATCGGAGGGATGAAAAAGTGTCAGGAGTTTGGCAGTGCCATTGCGAACGTATTCGTGAGGTTGGCGATTGGGGTTTCCTTCCGGTCGCCAGGCATATCCCTCATAAGGAGTGGTCTGAAACGGCCCGGCCTCGTCCTGTGTCCAAACACTCAAGCCCAGTGACTCGCCGATTTTGTAAGCCTGCTCGATCAAGTTTTTTTTCCTCTGCTTCTGGATCAGTTACCTCGACAAGAACTCCCTTGCGCTTCCGAGTGACGGTGCCCGTCCTACACCAGGCACGGTTCTTCTGCCAAGTCCACCCAGCGTCGCGCAAAACACTCCAGATGATGTAGGTGCTCACGTTCGGCAATCCATCGGGCGCTTCACGCAATGCTCGCTGCAGCGTACTCAGCGACCAAGTGGCGGTCCCGTCTTTCTCCCGGTCGGGCTGACGCTCGAATTCGGTCAGAATACGCTTCCGTTCCTCCACACCATAGACTGTCTCAGGCCCGCCACCATGTCGGGGTTCGATAGCCGCCAGCCCTTCGCGGTTGAATCGGGACACCAATTGCGAGACTGCATCACCCGATTTGCGACCAGCCGCACGGGCTGCGTCTGTGTAACTCTGACCAGATGCGACCGCCAACAACGCTTTGGCACGCGCCACGTGGCCGGCTGCTTCACTCTGCGCACGACTTATCTGGGTCAATATTGTCCACTCTTCATCAACAAGCAGACGCAACGGGTCTTTCTGTCGTCGGGTCATCGTAGAACTCCTTCTAAGCAAGTTTGCTGGTATCTTATATCCGCTATTATACACTACCTGCTCGAAATGGCTATTCTCGTGACAAATGACCCACTAGTAGTATTGTGTAAAGAAACCATTTACGACGCATTGTCTTATCCTCCTCTCTGTACTTTGTGATGCCGCGCTAACATATTATTGGACAGAATTCATCCAATATGCCTTCAACCCAACCCAAACCCACCATCACGCCAAACACGCGACGGCAACTCGCCCCCGAAAACGTCGTTCCCCTAACGCAGCCCCAGGAACGCCAACAGCCGCTTTTTTCCCTTGAGCGCCACGCGGGCGACAATGATCTGCTGGTCGAGCCACTTTTTGAACGCCGCCACCGCCTCGTCCCGCTCCACGGTCAATTGCTGGGCGTGAGCTTTGGCCCGTTCCTGAGTGTCGTCCAGTTCGTCCAGTTTTTCCACGTGGGCGGCCATGGTCGCGACCGCCTCGGCGTCGTAACCGAATTGGGCGGCGGTGCTCGCCATAT
>JAAEPW010000475.1 GCA_024232355.1 Chloroflexota bacterium
AGGAACGAGAATTTAATAACTTGCCCATTTGGTTTGGCCGTTTTGGGACTAGCACCCCAATACAGCGAGTGCAAAGTCGAAATAACCTGATAAAGCCACGAAAACGGTCATTTTCGGCCAATAACACGGATAATGAACGTTGAAACCGGTACTTTTTAGCACCTGGTATGTTGGAACGCTAAAAACACCAAACCCATAAAAAGTATCAAAATTGGAAATGGGAAAGTTATTTAATTCCCATTCCTTACTGTACGCTTTCCTGGCACCGGGATACGGAATGGATGGCGTGATTTCCCTCTCACCCCACCACCTCCTGGTAAACAAGCACTTTGAGTTCAAAACCAACGGGTACCGGGCACTACAGCGCCTGGCGCCACGGCAGCTAACACCCTTTCGCGAGTACGAATCCTACGACGATGGAATGTGGGGGTTGATCCTGCGAAAACCTATACCTGGCACGTACACCGTCACCCCCAGCGTGGAGCGGCAACAAAGCCGTCGCTGGCACATTGTTGAATTCAAAGGTTTGATAGACGCTGGTGCTGCCCGGCGCAAACTGACGCCGTGGATGGACCAGATCATGCGTATAGAGTGCGATGGCTTATTCATCTCCGGACCACCGCAGAACGGCAGCTTGGCGTTCAATGCAACGACCAGTCGCTCGCACATCTTTGTTAACTTTGAGAGTGGCACTGATGAACAAGTCATAGACAGCACACTTCAGGCGATGGCACGCACAGGCAAGTGTCGATTTTCCTACCAATCCGACAGCTTTTGAGACAAATCTGAATCGGTCTCCCTCCACTCGGAGAATAGTTTCCCTGGATTGTGGCTTTCAGTCCACCACCATCTTGCTATCTGTTCCTCTATTCTCCTTGCCCAACCGAGTCTTTGTGCTATCCTGTGGACCATAGTTGAGGACTTGCGTATGACAGAAAGCATCACCGACGACGTCCGGCACACCAGAAAACCCGTGAAAACGTTAAAGACAATCAGAACCGAGATCGAGAACTGTACAGCCTGTGGCCTGTGCCAGACACGAATCCAGGCAGTGCCAGGGGAAGGCCCTGCCAATGCACAGATCGTGTTCATCGGCGAGGCACCGGGCGCTCAAGAAGACAAACAGGGCCAACCCTTTATCGGTCGTTCCGGCAAGCTCCTGGACCAACTGCTGACCGGCATCGGATTGGCACGCACGGACGTTTTCATCACCAACGTCGTCAAGTGCCGCCCACCGGACAATCGGAACCCTCGCAAGAAAGAGATCGACGCCTGTCGCCCTTTCCTGGACCGACAATTGGCCCTCATCAAACCACGGCTGGTAATCACGCTGGGCCGGTTCTCACTGGCTCAGTTCACGCCGGACGCCCGTATCTCGGACGTCCACGGGCAAGCACGACGTCTCGACGATCTGGTTCTCTACCCTGTGTATCATCCAGCGGCGGCCTTCCACCGCCTGGCTTGGCGAAAGGCGCTGGATGAAGATTTTCATCGCATCCCGGAGATATTGGACGCCGAGGGCTTGGGCATTGAAACCGGTCCCGATCAGGCAGGGTAACTGCATTTGCCGTAACGAAGACTTTGTTACTGCACGCAGCTACTACCCATCGTATTGATGCGCCGCTGTGATAGCAGTTTTGATATTGTCCCAGTCTATGTCGCGGGGCAACGTGCAATCAGCTCCCAGCATGAACCGGTCCGGCGCATCCCGCAAAAGCTCCCCTACTCTTTGCCTGATCTCGCTTTGGCTCCCGGAAACCAGAATGCCTTTTCTATCCATCCCTCCCATATAGGGTCTGCCGAACATTTGGGAGATGTCTTTGCCAGTCAGTCTTCTTGCTCCCAGTTCAAGACTACAGTTAACCACGTGTCCTGGATAATCTTGAAATGGCGTCAGGTCATCGTATCCACCGTGGTAATCACACACGTGAAGAATGTTGAACGTGCAAACCCGGTTGATCTCTTCCATAATGGTCAGATCATAAGGCTTGATACATTCATTAAAGAGGGCCACATCCTCAAATCGATGACGCTCCCCTCCCTGGGTAGAAGCGTAAAAACCATCGACACCCAAGCGAATGCACGCTTTGACAAAGGTCATCAGACTCTCTGTGATGATCTCCATCCCCTTTTGCACCTTTCCCGGATCTTCTCTGATATGTTCTGTGATCATTTGGTCACTGGTCGTATGTCCGGCACACATAAAGGGAGAGTAAAGCGTCACAAGCACCAATGCCTCTTGCCTAGCTGCTTTCACCAGTCCTTCGACAACCTTTAGTTGATCTTGATAAAAGTCCTCTTTGTACAGAGGCATTTTCACCCAATCATCGGGCTTTCTGATTTCTGGCCGGTAAGGGAATTTGTGCTCGTACTGAATCTTGACGAAATCCATACCGGTGTGCCGAAAATACTCCAAGTGCTTGTCGACTGCCGATTGTCCGCGATGATGTTTCGCATCGAAATGAAGGAAAAATGCGGCAGGGACGTAATCCTGTTTCCCGCCTGCATCTAGCAAACTCAAAATCTTTTCTCTCTTGGTCATTGTTTATCCTTTCTGTACGATCTGTTTGACTCTTGTCATCCGTGCAAGCTCTTGTTGGAGAATTGTGGATATGCAAACCACGATCAGCGATCCACGCTGACAGGGCTATATCTGCGTGGGCAATCTCTTCCTTCCCCTTGAACGTGGCGATAGAACCAGGAATAGTCACCGTCCATCCGGCGGCGTTTGCGTCTGACTACGGCGGCACCACAGGTGGGACATTGGGCTTGCTCTGGGGAATCAGGACTGGCTTGGATGAGGTTGCCGTTTACCACTGCATCTTGCATTGCCTATCCCTCCCGATGTAGGTGATCCAGGCATACCTCCCACTCTTGCAATGCCTGGTGCAGTCGCCCGGCAAAGTTGGCCAGTTGCACGTCAGGCCAATCGTCCGGTGGGCGATCTGGATTATCCCACTGACGTGGCAGATCAATCCCTTGCCAGGCTGGCAACTCGACGCCGATCAAATACAACTGACCATCGGGATCGCACTGCAATCGAGCGCTAGGCTCACCTCGCCAAGAAAGTGTGGTCGGTTCGATCTCATCCGCATCCATTCCCATCACAGGAAGCAGTGGCGCCAATCGAGTCGTCACCTCGGCGGTCCAATGCCGCCAAGCGTCGGTATCGGGCATCGGGAGCGGTGAATTCATTGGCAGCGTAGCGCGCAGCGTAATGTCCACCCGCAGCCAGGGTCGCTCCGTGACTAGATAGTACCCGTCCTGCCCCAAGATCTCGATCAGCAGGTCCTCCTCTGTCGTGGTAGTTCGCGCAGCCTGAGCCGCATTCCACTTCCAACTCAGTCGGGCCGTGACGTGAAACGGTCCGGCTCGCGGGATCCGACGAAGACTGACGCTAATACCGTATTCGCGGCTCATCCACCGGAGTTCCACAGTCTCCGACGGGAAAGGAGGAAAAGGAAGCAAACCGGCATCTTTTAGAGTTTCGTGCCAGATGGCACGGAATTGATCATAGTTCATAGTCACCTCACCTCAATCTCAACCAATGTTCACGGGAAGGCGGTGCCATTCACACGTTGGACATCTCTGGAGTGAGAACCCACGACACCAACCAGGTCTCCTTCTCTTTCTCGTGCGTCAAGCAGACAATGCCCCCGTTGCGGAACCGTACCACAGAACGGTCAGGATCGCCTGTCACCAAAAATCCGGTCAGCCTCGCCAAGAACGGCAAATGCCCCACGAACACCACCGGCTGCGGCTCTTGTGCCAGCGCATCCCCCACAGGTTGCACATCGTCCAGAGGAGCCAGGCCCGATGCCGCCACCACACTATCCAGTGGGGAGAGCGCCTCACCCAGAATAGCAGGCGTCTGCTCCGCGCGGGTCTTGCCGATGTGACGAATTTGGCACACTTTGAGCCCCAGCCGTCCAGCGAACGCTGCCACACGCTGCGTGAATCTGTGGCCAACTTGTGCCATCATCAACAACCTCTATGATGTTGGGCACAACCTCATCCCCTCGTTCCAACAATGCCCGGACCAGTTCCAGCTCAGGGTGACGCTCCTGTTTGCACAGTGCGTCGATTAGTTCTACTGTGGAGGATTCCTCGTATTCCATACTCGTTCACTTTTCCATCCCACTTTTACACAATCCCACCAGTTTTCAAGCCAATTTCTCTACTATCCCGTGCTTGTGCAACCCCAGTACCAGTAGGTTACGCCCGTCGTCGAGATGCAAAAAGAAGATCAAGCCCTGAAGCTGGGGTTTACCGCTCACAACACGCAATTGCAGGTCACTATCGGCCCGTACTTTTCCCCACGCCGGAATGCGATCCACATCTAATGTCCCCTCAGTTATCACATCCCGCTCATCGCCATCCTCGAAACGCTTGTAAAAGGTAAAAGCGTCCCATTCATCATAGTGTAAGGATACCAACATCTCACGGGTGTTGGTCCAGTGAACCTCTCGCAGCCGGGCGCGTATCTCTCGCAGCCAATCTTTGAATTCTTTGTCATTCAACCAGGCAAAAGGGGTCTCCGTAGGAATCATCGTACAGTCCAGTTCATCCCACAGTGATTCAAAGGCTGTCCCTTGGGGCGAGATCGTCAGACGGGCATGCTCATTCTCATAGACCTGAGCCTGCGGAGTAGTTTCGCGGAACCGGCGCACCCGTTTGGCTAGGGCAGCACGCCGACGATCTCGGTCTGCCTCGCGACGGTCGGCCTCTGTTTCCTCGACCACTCCCGCATTCCGCAGGGCAATACGAGCGTTCTGATGCGATGGATCAATCTCCAGCGTCTGGCGCCACAGTTCAATCGCCCGTTCCATCTCTCCCATCTCCTCATAGATCGTTCCCAAATTGTGATACGGGCTGGAAAAGGTTGGATCGATAGCAATGGCCTGTTTGTAGACAGCGATAGCGCGTTCTCTTTCCCCCCGCCGCCTATAGATGTTGCCCAGGTTGTAAGCTGGCCGGGCGTTATCCTTGGTCAGGCTGGCCGCCCGCTCATAGATCGGGATTGACGCACCTTCATCAACCTCTTGCAATATACGCGCCTGGTTGTAGAGCACATCGTCGTCGTCCGGAGCCAGTTTCACCACCCGATTGACCCACGTCAGTGCCGTCTCCCACTCGCCCATATCAGCATAGTGAAAGGCTCGGTTCAACATTGTGTCAATTTGGTAAGTGTGTGGTCCCAACTCGCCACGTAGGATCTTGCGCAATCCCTCTATAGTCAAGTCCACTTGGAAAGTTTGCGCACGCTCAGGATCAAGTTGCTTGAAACGTTGAAAACTGGCAATGGCCGCTTCTAGCTGCCCGGCGTTGGCCTGGCTCAAGGCCAAGCCCCAAACCAGGTTCGCTCTACGAGGATGCTTTTCGATAGCCTGGGCGAACCAATCGACTGCCTGATCAAACTCGCCCAATTGATCGTAGCAGGTGCCAACATTGTTCAAAGTGAACGCGGAATCAGGATCGCGCCGCCGATATTCCTCCAGTGCCGCCAATGCTTCGGCCCATCGCTCCTCTTTGATCAGTTGACTGATCTTGTATGCCTGGCGTTCCAGGCTGCTTGTAGGACGACTGGAGCGTCTTTTCGGCTTGCGCTGTCTCGTTTTCATCTCGAATTATTCCTCCTCAACCGTGGATGCATTTTGGGCCTGCTGGTGGATCGCTTTCCACCGCTCCTCAAGTCCCCGCAAATGCGCCTGAAACTCTTCCAGCGACTGTTCTTCGATGGGGTCATCATAGGTGACGACGGCATCAATCATCGACTGGCGGTCTTCTTTGAGCATTGCCAGAACCTCGGCCGCGTTATCAGGCTCCATATAGCCATGCTCACCCATAAACTTGAACAGCTTGTTAAACGAGGCCAGGTAACTCTTGACCCGGCGCGCCGAGACTACCAGACCCTTGCGCGGCAGCCAGTCAGTGACAAAGTCGTACAGCTTCCAACCAGTGACTTGATCGAGGGAACACAGTTTATCAGTATCGGCATAATAATTCAGGTGACTATTGACAAAATACTCAATGTTCACAACGTGTTGGTACAGGGCATCATCCGAGATGCGTCCCCGCCAGGTGTGGACAAAGTGTCCGATGATATGCTTGTTGCGATTTTCCACTTGCTGCAAGCGAATCTCGTAATCATCGCTCATGAGCATTGTACCTCAATTCTTTGCCACATCTCGTGGCGGGTGCATCGCTTGTGAAAAAGCAATGGCTTTTCACTGTTCTATCCCTCCATAGATGAATTGTGTCTGTGCAATATCTCGTGGGAACGCGACCATCTTGGTCGCTAGATGCCGCTGTTCCTCGCGCCGTACCTCGATTCATTGAAAAAGATACGTTACTTGAAACTCCTTCAACGGACGATACCTCTGAAGCCGATTGGTCAAAGCAAAGGCATCACGCAGTTCGCACCGGTTGAAAATATCCAACCCCCGATCCAGCAGTATCTTCCAACCGTGGTCGGTGACGACATAACGCTCGGGAATGGCGTCAACAAATTCCCAGGTAAAGTGGATTCCGGCCGGAGCGGTGTTTATCTGAATTTGTTCGAAATGCTCTAGCTGCTGAGTTGCGCCGTACTCGTCAGGCGATGTGATCAGATGCACGGTCACTTGTTCTGCGTCTGATTTTTGTCTGATTATGGTTTCGATGAACTCCATCAAGTTGCGGGCTTGAAAGAGGGCCGTCATATCCGGATCGGTGATGGTGATCTTTTGTGCGCCCTGAAGGTAGGGACCGAACAGGGTATCAAAGCTCGCGCCGCGCTGGTTTTCTTCAAAGGCCAGGCGCCGCTCTTGGGCAATTTTGGATTCCGTGTCTAGTTTATCTGTGACTGGCTCACTGGTTTCAGCTACGTCCCGCGAATATTTGTAGTAATGTTGCGGGTAGGTCTTTTCCTCAAGAGTCTTGACAGGTTTTGCCGAGCCTCCATCCACGGGCTGATACTCGAAATTTACCCGGGGATACGTCGTGTCAATTCTCATAAGTTGATCCTTGACTCGTTTTCTGCCTTCGATGGCAAAGCGCAGCATCATCTCGATTTCGTCTTTAGACGCCTCTCCGTGCGGGAAGAGGATCTTGCTCAGCCCGGAGAATGTCTTGTTGATCCCATCGCGATCTCGGGTCGAGATGTCACTGAGCAGTTGGAATTCCTGGTCATATTTCTGAGTGAAATCATAGTTCCGCAGGGTGCGCAGTATTTCGGCCAAATAGTCGACCACAAAGCCGTACCCATCCGAGAACATTTCCCCGCGAATGATCTCTACTTCCCAGCCGGGAATGTAGAAATGGATGCGGTCCAAAAAGGCCGAGTCATAGTATTGCGCTGGTAAATCATCGAACAAGTCGGCGTGCATCAGCAT
>JAAEPW010000476.1 GCA_024232355.1 Chloroflexota bacterium
CACGTTCAAAGATGCGCTCCGCAGTACTTCTGGACATGTGAGTTCCCGCACGCTTTCCTGGAAACAACCATTCACCAGGGCGGTACACTTGGTAATACGTTCGCAACAGATGTAGGGTTTTATCAGCCAGGATAGTGTAGCGATCTTTCTTTCCCTTGCCACCCCTAACACGAATCTGACCGCGATCCGAAAGTAGATCATTTATCCTCAATTGTATCGCTTCACTTGTGCGCAAGCCCGCCGAGTAGATCACCGTCAGCAAAGCTTCTTCCCTCAGGTTAGCTGTGGCCTTCAATAGTCGCTTTATCTCTACCCGACTCAATACCATCGGCAGTGTTTTATCCGCTTTGGCATTTGGCAAGTCGCCAATCTTGTCTGGTTGCTTGAGTAATTGCTTGTAGAGAATGGACAGCACTGCCCGAGCTTGTCGCGCGTAAGAGGCCGAAAGCCCACTGTCTAGTATATCTATCAAGTATGTTCGCAAGTCTTCCTTGGTAGCGGATGCGGGGTCGCGCTTCAGCCGTCTGAGAAAACGTTGGACTTGCAGGCGATAGTTGTCCCGCGTTCTAGTACTGTACCCTCGCAATGTCAATTCTTCATCCAGTGCCGTCACTATCTCGGTCACTCGCGCCACTGACAGTTCCTCAGACGCTGCATCTGCCGCTGCTGCCACAATCACTCGGTCGCTGGTGAACAAAGAGCGTATCCGGTCGAGCGATTCTGGCGTGTGTGGAACCGTCCAATATTTTTCGCTTGCGTGCCACCGCCGCCCCGGCACAGCCTTGATCGCCGCTACCCGTTCGGATGAATAGTGGAATTGGACAATGAGCTGTCCTGGTTCTCCTGGTATAACTTGAATCGTTCCCATTCCGGCTTGCCCTTTTTAACCAGGTTTATGCAAATGGCTTTTTTTGGGGAGCGGCTCTGCGCATAGTTTATACTAGTTCAATGTTTCAGTCAATCGGCAAATGCAACGCCTAACACAAAAACGCGCCCGGCTCACCCGAGCGCGTTACTTGACCTTAATTGCTGGCACCGGCTGCGTATCCCCCGTAGTAGTCCTAATGATAACCGATTGTAGCGGAGTTCTATCAACGCAGCACCCGCCGTCCAGCGAGCTGCGAATCCTCCCGATGCCCCGGTTGCTCACGCGCGTGGACTGTTATGTCGTGCATAGGGACATTATGCCACACAAGATCGTAGAGGGTGTCAGTCCCACCGACGCGATCCCAACCTTGCTCCCTCGCCGTATCCCCCTGGTCTGCCCAGGTGGTGCGTTGGCTTGTTCCCTTGGGCCGGGGGCGATGGGATGCGTTGTCTGTGGCCACAAGCGGGGAGGTGACCGCTGCTGATGGGTTGGCCTTGTTGTGGTGATTGCCGGTTTGTGGGCAAACATTGACATCTGTACGTTGGGGTGCTGGGAAAAATCGGTGGGAGGCGTTGTCTGTGACC
>JAAEPW010000477.1 GCA_024232355.1 Chloroflexota bacterium
AAGAGAATGAGAACGGCTATTGCAAAAACACCGGTAGCCACCCGGTAGCACCACGACCGGAAATCAGCATAGTATACAAGACATTGTATCGCAATACTTATATACAAGGGCGGAACACTACCAATACAGTGCCAAACACCACATCTCCCCCCACTCAAGTTGGAGCTAGGGGACACTGGATAGCGACCCGCAGTGTTTGGGCTCTTGGCATGTCCGCCTGGCATCGAGCGTTGAAAGTCTTGGCGTCAGCGACTGCCAGGGCTCTTGCAGCTGGCCCTTTCACCTGGGTGCCACACCGCGTGACCTGCTCTCCGGTTGGCCCAATCGTTCCACTGCGTTTCCTGAGGCCCCGCCATCCTCGAATCGCGTTCCTGGAACCCGGATTGAAAAGCGGCGACCTGCAACAGAGACCAGCACCAACCAGACAGAGAATTCTCGACTGTTGAGAGAGATGAGCCCGGCGACTGCGCCCAGTTCCTCAGAGGCCTTAGGCAAGATCGACAGACCCTC
>JAAEPW010000478.1 GCA_024232355.1 Chloroflexota bacterium
AATATCGTCATTACCGTTAATAGCATCTTTCAGATAAATACCGCCACCTTGAGTGGCTGTATTGCTATACAACGTGGTGTGGGTCAAGCTGATAGCGGCGCTTCGATTGCCCGTTCCACTGCTGGCAATAGCATAAATGCCCCCACCTGTAATGGCTTGATTATGGCTAAGGGTACTGTTAAGCAGATCCACACTTGTTATCTCCTCAACGTAAAGCCCACCCCCATTTAACTCTGCTGCATTATGGACTATGGTACTGCGCGTTATGGTTATGACGCTACGTTGTAGGCTGAGGCCACCGCCTTCTCCACCACTACCGTTCATTTTCTCGATGGCAGTGTTATGATGAATGGCGCTATTTTGTACATCAAGCCGAGAATCATAACTGTGGATTCCCCCTCCTCGGGCGGCCTGATTGTAGGCTACCTCGCTATCCAGCAGAGCAACAACCGCATTAGACTCCAGATAGAGGCCACCGCCCTCACTGCCGAAAGCGGTATTGCTCAAAACTCGGCTGTTTTGAATAGTTCCGGTTGATAGGATATAAAGGCCCCCACCTTCAAACTTGATGTTGGTATTGCTGATAAAGGCGCTGTTTTGGATGAAGAATTGAGCGCCAGCCTCCAACTGACCACCTCCGCCATAACTGGTGGTCGTGTTGGAATTGACCACACTATTAACAATGGTAATCGGCTGGTTGGCATAAAAGCCACCGCCACCATCCCAACTTGTATTGCTGATGATGCGGGTATTGCTGATAAAGGTGCTGACCCCGTTTTGGTGGGCATATAAGCCACCACCTTCACTACCCGCCCAATTTTCACGCAGTAAGCTGTTGGTCAGGGTTAAGGCCCCGCTCGAATAAATCCCGGCCCCATCCCCGCTGGTATAGCCGTTTTGCAGGGTCAGACTATCCAGAGTAACCGTAACCCCGCTGGGAATGTAGGCCACCCGGCCATTGTCCAGGGCATCCAACGTAGTTGGGTTTGTGACAGGGTTTGAGACTGTCCAATTGGTGGTGGTGTACCCCCCTTGAATGGTCAAGTTTTTGCTGATATAGACCGTTTGGGTCAGGCTATTGATGTTTTGCACCCCGGCGCAGGCGCCGGCTGCTTTTATGGTGCTACCCGCAGGGGCGTTATCAACCGCCAACTGCAGGGCGCTGTTATCGCTGCTAACAAAGTCGGTGGTGGTGTCGCCGCTGTATTCGGTGGCGCAGGCAAAGCCCTCGGATCCGGAGGCCAGCAAGGCGATCTCGTTTGCGGACAGGGCGCGGTTGTAAATGCGGATATCGTCCAATTTGCCATCAAGCGATTCACTGCCGCCGGCGCTGAGATGAACCCCGTTGCCGGCGCTAACAACACCAGTGTAACTGAGAGTTCCAACCTCGCTGCCATCGAGATAAAGGCGCATGACACTACTATCATACGTCCCGGCCACATGTTGCCAACCGCCTGTGGCTACGGTTCCGGTCACAATATATTGTAAACTGCCATCAATTTTCATATAAAAATGCAGGTCGCCACTATTTTGCGAGCGCAATACCGCTTTTTCATTGCCCAGAGTCAAGAAGCGATTGATGCCGGATAATGTATCAGGCTTAACCCACAAAGCGATACTCAACTCTTGCAGGCTATCCACTTTAGCGCTGGCGCTGTTGGCCTCGCCGCTACCGGTAAAGTCGAGAGCATAAGTATTGCTGAAACTCAGGGTGGGGATGTCGCTGGTGTAGGTCATCACCCCGGTATTCAGGCTCAGATCATAGCCGTTGTCGGAAGAGTCGGCCGCAGTCGAGCCGCTGCCCTCATCGAGCTTCCAATAGGCGATCAGATCATCGCTAGATATCTCGGTCGGCCCTTGCGCCACTACTCTAACCGGCGCCAACACCCACACAAGCAGTGCAAACGCGATACCCAGCATCGCGCACGCGGCGGTCAACAAATACAGGTTTTTACGAAAAGTTAGCTTTATCATTGAATTCCTCCCAAGATATAGTGCCACTGTTGTGGCTAGTGCCACTGCCATAGTTTTGACGCAGTGACTTTGAATCCTGAACTAGACCTGAAGGACAAGTCTATTTCTCCAGGTTTTAGATGAACAACTTGCTTTTACTGTGTCAATCGCCTCTTTTTTCAATCAGTTGGGTCAGGTCAGGGAGAGAGAGTCAGTATATATGCGCTCTCACTACAAGCCAAACTCTACGAGCAATTTGCCGTTTTCGACCCGGATATCTTTCAGTACAGCCGTAGCGGCTTGGATCAACGCTTCATCTTGGGGCAAATAGATCGCTTCGGTAGCAAACTTTTCCGCCAATACCTGCTCCATCGCGCGGCTGGCTGGTTCAACTAGAGGATCTGGCAGCCCCGCAAAATCGAACTCGGTCACTTTTAGATCAGTAATATAAATCGCCTTTTGTGCAGCGTCGTAGCGCAAACCGCCAAATATAGTCACCTTGCCCGTGATGGCGCTTTGGAGATGCTGAGCAAAAGACCCTCTGGACGGGGCCGGTAAACTCGGCTTACCCCCTGAAGGTGGTTCTGGCGGGTTGCCACTGTCTGCGGGCATTTCAGGCATCGCGATCTCAACCGTGACCCGAAAACCAAGTTTGTCATTGCCTTCTTCCAGAATCAACTCTGGGTCAGACAAGCTGATATCGAGCGGGACGGAGGCATCTTGCTCCTGAACAGAAACGGGGAATTTTTCATCTAATTTTTGTTGCAATACGTCGGAGGGAATTTCAGTGGTTAGCAAAAGCCCTCCGGAGCAATTGGCGCCAAGCAAGATGATTATGCTAAATACGCATAACAAGAAAAGGCTATGTAACGGTTTCATCTATTATCTCCTCCTCGTGTAACCTTTCGATTTCTCTGGAAATAAACGCATCTGAAAATCAGCCTTGCTCAAAAATGAATACTACGAGTTAGCCCCCTGGCGGCGGTGGCGGCGGTGGGGGTGGCGGCGTTGGGGTTGGGGTCTCGGTTGGGAGTGGGGTCTCAGTGGGAGTTGGGGTGGCTGTCGGTTCGGGGGTTAAAGTAGGCTCTGTGGTCGCCGTGGGTTCTGGCGTAAAGGTGGCCGTAGGCTCTGAGGTAGCTGCCGGTTCTGGCGTGGAGGTGGCCGTAGACTCTGATCCAGTTGTCGGTTCAGACGTGAGGGTGGCCGAAAGCTCTGTGGTAGCTGTTGCTTCGGGCGTGGCTGTGGGATCAAGCGAGTCTGCCTCCTCGGTCGGCGAGGCGTCCGGTGATTCAGAGGATGCCGGCGTATGGGTAGGTGGCATAGCGGCCGTAGGGGTAGGGGTTGAGGTAGAATCCCCAAGGTCAACACTGACGTTACAGGCCAGGGTTGAGATGAACAGCAAGGTTGCTACGAGATATAGTGAGAGAGATTTCAGGTGTTTCACAACAGCTCCTTTTTTCTTGTACATAGATTATTCGCCTTTTCAAGCAGTTGGGTTAGATCACTCAAGTTGGCAAGCGAAATTTTCTCGCCAATCAAAAATGTACCCCGGTTGGCTGCTACTTCCATTTCCACCAGTGGCACTCCCTGGCCCAGCAGCGCCAGGATCAACTCGCTGTGCCTGTCGCCGCGTTCGATCAGTACGAGGTCGGGCTGCCAGGCCGTGATCCGCTCCACGATTGATGGCAATTGGGGGAGCAGATGCAGCACCTCTACCGTCGAGTTCTCAGACAAGGCGGCTTTGATCGTGTGCAAAAAGATAGATTGACCGCAAAGAGCAACGCGATAGGGCCCCTCCTGCGACATCCTTGCTCGTTCTGTCGGTTCTGCCGGTTCTGCCGGACTTTTGCGCTCGGATGATTTCTCGTTGGCTCCGGTTTGTTCGGGATAGGGATCTGGCATCCGATTCACCTCCTCGAAAGATGTTTTTTATTGATTGTTCTCTATCTCAGGATACCAGATTAAGGCGCATTTTACTATCCCCCATTGGGGGATTTTCGGGGGATATTTGGTGGTTCAGTGGAAATTTAGGCTACAGTATGTTCCCGCTTTATGCGTAGCGGGTCAATTCGTGGCGGCTGCGCAGTTGCAATCGTTTCAGGATTTGGCTGACGTGGCTCTTGATCGTTTCCGCGCTCACACAAAGCTGTTGAGCGATTTCTTTGTTTGTCAAACCCCGCGCCGCCAGTTCCAGGATCTCGCGCTGGCGGGCAGTCAGGGCGGATACCTGCGTCGATCCTTTCGCCTCGTCCGGTGCTGCCGCCGGGGTAGTGACCCTGCCCGATGCGGATAAATCAGCCACACCCCAGAGAACGACCAAACGACATCCAACACAGAAAAACGGCGTCCCAGCCCCAAAACTGGGCACGTAAAACGCGCAGACGCCGGATTTGGCACCGCGCCGATGCCCCCACCCCTTCGTTTTCTCCCCGGTGGCGCACTCCTTCCTAGACCGCTGTCGCCTCCTGTCGCCACGGGGGCACTCGAAAGAGCAGAAACTCGCACATCGTCCAGACATAGTCGGTAAGACCAGCCGCCATAGCCGGTGTCCGGGGCATCCATTTCTTGGGTGAACCATTGCCTTTGGTCAGTATTGGTTTCGGCAATGCTTCTCGGAGGGATAAGTGAGGTCAGCAGAAGTTGTAATGCCCCTCACAAGTCGATATTGTCTTGACCCCCAACTCCCCACCCCGCATTCCACCGCCCCTGGCCAAAGGAAACAAGCCCATGACACCACCTGAGGCAGACCAGGGGGAGACGGCGAGGGAGCGGAGATGAGACGCGCCGGCGG
>JAAEPW010000479.1 GCA_024232355.1 Chloroflexota bacterium
CACGCGCTCGATCAGCTCCAGGGTCATAGCGTTGGTCGCATTCCGGCTACCCGGTTGCCCCCTGGCGCAAGGGTATCACGTTCTGTTGAACGTTCCCCGCTGCCCGGTTCCGACGTTCAATCCAACGGTATAGCACGACCGTCAACGCCATCCCCGCGAACAATCCGGGCAAGATGAACGATCCGACTTTTCCCCAGGCCGTGGGGATTAGTGAACGATTTTGCATTTCGTCAATTCTCCTCAACAGACAGTCTCGATCAACGAGCGCTGTACAACAATCCTTATACGCAAGAAAGCGGGCAAAGGTTTGGTTTTAGAACGCGGTAGGATAGGATCAAGATACAGTTGTGATTTGGCATAAAAAGTAGTATCATGCTATCAGTATAGCCACAGTTGTCAATGATAAGGTTGGTCTCGATCATTTTCTTATTATATATCTGTTGATTACGTTGGTCAGAAAACTATGCGCCAAGATGAAATCTGCCGTTTGTCGATTGATCAGTTAGCGAAACTATGTGCCGAGCAGACTCGTCTGTTCGAAACAGGAAGAACGAGCGACGGACGTTATTGTTACGAACTCATCCGCCGCGCTGTTTTGGGTATCTCTGGTGCTTGGGAAGCGATGGATGCTCAATATCGCCCTTGGCTGTGTCGCAAAATCGCGAACCGGTATCAAGATGCCCCGGACGACATCAAAGACCTCGTCCAGGAATCCCTGATCCGCTTTCATAGGTACGTGACTCCCGACCGATGGGAAAAGTTTCCTGACTTGGCTCATCTCCTGGCTTACCTGGGGAAATGTGCGCGCAGCCAGATTTTGAACCACCATCGAAATATAACTCAGCAGCATAAGCGAGAGCAAGCTTTCTCAGAAGGCGAACGATTACCCCGCTCCTGCATCACTATGGCTGGCAATCCAGAGCACCGGGTTGTGACTCGGGAGTCTGAATGCGAGTATTATCAATGGCAAGAACGAGTGCGTGAGTGTGTGTCGCGGAAATGTCGCAATCCACACGACTGGCGGTTGATCGAATTACGTTGGGTTTATGATTTGCCGCCCAGGGAGATACACGCCCGCTATCCAGACGAATTTCCTTCCTTGCCCGAGTTGTACAAACTCATCCGCAACTTGAAGGATCGGATCAGTCGAGACTCTGAATGTGCGGCGCTGTTGAGCACGATGCCCCAAAACAATGTGGAACTGGGTTTATAAAAGTGGAGAATAAGTATGGCCGATTGTATCGCTCCAGAAGAAATCGAATCTTGGCAATTAGATGCCTATACTGACGGCGAGCGTGATCCGGCAGTTATCCAACACGTCCGCCGCTGCCCGGTCTGTGCGCGACGGGTAGCCACACCGGACCCACTAGACAGCCAGTTATCGGCTGCCCTGTTTCGCTCTATTTGTCCCCCGGTAGACGAGTTGATGTGTTATCAATGGGGGCTGTTGTCCGAGGCCCACACTGCAACCTTGGCCAAACATTTGTCCAATTGCCCGCATTGTGCAGCCGAAGCTGCTCAACTGGCGCTTGAACCATCAAAAGAAGGACCGTTGCCTCAAATGTCTCGCCCCACGCCACCGCTTTCCAAAAGCTTGCGTGTTCTCATCGCTCGCCTGCTGCCGAGTGGATCGGCGTTAGCTTTGGCGCCAGTTCGGGCTGGAGAGATGAATGGGACACAAGTTGTGCAAGGCCGTTCGACTACTGTCCAGTGTTACGAGGTTGATGACGTGAATTGGGACATCATCCTCAATTGGACACCAGGCCCTGGCGCGGCTTTTACTTTGCAAGGACAGCTTTTTGGCCCTGGGCCAGACGAGATGACGAGCATCCAAGCCAGGTTAAAACAGACCGAGTCTGTTCCTGCCACTACCCTGGACCAGGATGGTGTTTTTGCCCTTTCCCCCATCCCACCTGGCGAATATACTTTGTGCCTTTGTGTCTCCCAAGTTGAGGTTCAAATTCCCAACGTCAAGTTAGCTTGAGTTATGGACGCTATCAAACTACTCACATTGTTACTAGTTGTAGAGGGTTTGGCTGTTCGGCAAGCAATATTTGACACGCATAGATCTTTGATCGTCCAATGCACCCTGGAAGAATGGAAAGCGATTGCTCAGAATCACGCGTACGCGGGTGATGAGCAACGAGCGATGTCTGTAGCTAACGTGATCCTGGCTGTGGGTGAATGGCTCGACGATGACTCGATTCGCGCCTTGGGTGATTGGACTTTTGGCAATGTATACACTATCGTTGGTAAAGGAAGTGATGCCCGGCCGCATTATCAAGCGGCCGAACGATGTTACCGGGCAGTGGGGGACTGGTTGAGCCTGGCGCGTATGAGCGTAGGAACTGTTTTCCAACTGTATCAGACCGGGAACTATGAAAAAGCGCGCCAATTGGCGGAGGAAAGCAAACCTATCCTGGCTGCCAGCGCCAATCCGGCCGACGAGCGACGGCTGGCCGGATTGGCGAATAATCTGGCAAATATCCACGATCATCTGGGGCGCTACGAGGAGGCGTTGAGACTATATGAACAGAAAATTGCGCTGTGGGAAGACTGGCCCGACGACCCCAAAGCGCAAGCTGAGATCGCTCGCACTTGTATCAACGTGGGCATCCTCAAGAAACGTCTAAATCTGTGGGCCGAGGCCGAGATGTCATTGGAGGCAGGATGGCAAACGTTGTCCGAGTCTGCTGGAACGACCACCTATCAATTGGACCGGGTGCGGGCCGAGGTACACCTGGCCGATCTCTTGGCCCGACGTGGTGCGTCCCCGGACATTGTATCGGCAGCATTCGAGCGGGCGCGGGCGTCCCGTGCAGCCGTCGGAGACCCACAATCCGCATCCGGTTCGTCCCACGATTTCCCAGACTTGTTACACCTCGATCTGCTCCAAGCCGAGTATCAGTTGCGGAGTGGATGCGTAGCTCCAGATTTGCTTGCCCGACTAGAGGCATCGCGCGCCCAGGCTGCGGACGCCGGACAAGCTCGTGAAAAGATACGGGCTGATTTGTTGCTGGCCGGTTACTATGCCCGTCAGGGAGATATGCCGTCCGCCATCGCCCGCTGCATTGCGGCCCGAAAAGACGCCCAGGTGCACGGTGATTGGGAGATGACCTACCGTGCCTGGCACACGTTGGGCCATATCTATGCAAAATCGGGAGACGACGAGGCATCCGATGAATCGTTCCGGGCGGCTGTCGCCGTGATCGAGGGAATCGGCCAGCGTGTGGCAAGCAGTGACCTACGCAGCGGTTTTTTGCAAGACAAATTGGTCGTTTACCAGGATTTGGTAGGGCTGTATCTGACTCAAGGAGACCCAGCCAGCGCGTTGCATTGGACCGAACGCGCTCGCTCGCGGGAGTTGGTCGAGATGCTCGCCGGTGCCGGTGTTCTCCGGCTGAATCAGCCGGAAAGCAAACGTCTATCAAAGCAACTGGCTCAAGCGCGAAGCGAATTGGCGGCTGCTGCAAGTTTCGAACACCGGCACACGCTCGAAACACGCATCACTGACCTCTCCCGGCGCATCGCGGCCCGCGAGCCGCGCGCTCGCGAGTGGTTGACTGGAGAGACAGCTTTGCCATCAGAACTGTGTGCTGTCTTGTCGAACGAAACGTTACTGCTCGTCTACACCATCGTCCGAGACTCGCTATGGGTATTGCCGGTGACTCGAAATGGCATACGCACGCCTCAACTATTGGGACCTGTCCCAACTGCCGAAGCGATAGAACGAGACCTGGGCTGGTTACGCAATTTGGCCGGTTACCCTCCGGTCCTCATCGAACGCCGTGCACAAGCCCTCATCGCGTCGGCTCGACGGCCATTGGCGAACTGGTACAATTGCTTCTTGGCTCCGCTATCCGATCTCTTGAGCAAACACCGCCGCATCATCGTTGCGCCTGATGGCCCGCTTTTCCGACTGCCACTTCACGCCTGTTACAATCCGGCTACCGGTCACTATCTGTTAGAAACCCACCAGGTCAGTTACACACCCAGCGCCACAGCCTGGTTATTGGCTGGGCGGCGTGGGACGCGGGGCCAGGGAGGAGTGGCTCTGGCGTATGCCGGGGAGCAATTGCACCATAGCACGGATGAAATCCACGCCATTCTGAATGCCTACCCCGACTTTGTCGTTTATACTGGTCCAGAGGCAACGCCGGAGCGATTGCAAGGAAGATTGGCTCGCCAGGCGGCCTATATCCATCTGGCAGCCCACGCTGTCTTTCGGGGAGACAATCCTCTCTTTTCCAGCGTGGAACTGGCCGGTGGGCAGTTAGAGACGTTGGATGTGCTGCAATTGCACCTAAACGCCACGTTGGTCGTCTTGAGCGCCTGTGAGACGGGGCGTGGAACGTTGCGGGGCGGCGAGCATTTAGGACTGGCCCGTGCTTTTCTGCTCGCCGGTACGCGGTCTGTTCTGGCAAGTCACTGGGCGGTGGACGATGCAGCGACGGCGGAATTGATGGGCGCGTTTTATCGCCGTCTGGCAGCCGGAGAACAACCGGCAGAGGCGTTACGCAAAGCACAGTTGACGGCTCTCTCGTCGTCGGCCCCCCACCGCCGCCATCCCTACTATTGGGCGCCGTTTTTTTTACTGGGCGCTGAAAGACGATAAATCCACCCATCTAGCAAATCCCCGTTCCGATAACCCAAATGCCCCAAAATACACACCTGGTGTGTTTATAGAAATATAGTATGCCGACAGCGTCGTAATCATAGAACAAGGAGATGACTGATGACTGACCGATTGTCCCGCCTGCTTTCTGCATTGCTTTCCGTTATCGTGGGTTGTTTGACCTGCTGGTTTCTGTTTTCCAACATAGCTATTCAGGCTCAACCACTAGATCCCCCCATTTTGGGTGAACATTGTGGCGACGTTGGTGTGCTGCCAGACCCGTTACCGATCAGTTGGTGTGGATGCGTGTGGGGCGCGGTGTACGTGGATGGTAATCCAACAGCAGGAGTGACCGTCACGTTGATTCGGGCTAGGGACGTCATCACATTTGTCACCACTGACACGTACTGGGACCAGCCCTTGTATGCCCTGGATGGAAATTGGATTGGGGCCAGCTACGGCGATGCGATGACCGTGACAGCCGCTTACGGCGGGCAAGTCGTCAGCCGCACCTATCGCGCTTTTCCCAACCCAGCAACATTGGAACAACAAGTAAATCTCATTTTCCCGGAAGCCACGGGCAATCCTCCAACGGTTATTTCTGCCGAGGTGATGTTTCCTTACCTGGGTTACGTCCAGTTCGTGGCCGAGGGAATTGACGACGACGAGGGCGGGGCCACCATCGTGGGGTACGAGTGGCATTCCGATCAGGATGGTATCATCGGCACAGAACCGACCGTTACCTTGCCTATCGCCGATTTGACCACCGCTGCACACACGCTCGATTTGCGCGTGCAAGATGACGAGGGGGAATGGTCTGCCCCGGCGATACGATCCCTGCCTTTGCACTTGTTACACCCGGTTCAGGTATCGCCGCTGTCCAATGGGCATATCGCTCCTATGACGACGTCTATCGCTATCACCTATAACCAATCCGTCGATCCTGGCCTGGTGAACACACAGACGGTTGTCGTCCACGCCAGGGAGACGGGGCGGTTATTTGAATCGTATCAGGTGATTGACGGTCTGATTCGCTTCACTCCACTATCTCCTTTCAAGCCAGGCGAGTTGGTGCAGGTCAGTGTTACGACCGGAACCAGGAGTACGAGTGGATATGGACCGTTCAGGCCGCTCGTGCATGAGTTTCGGGCTGGAGTCAGGGGCGGGAGTGGTTTTTTTGCCCGGACGAGTTTTGGCGATCTAAATACTCGTGACGTAGCAATTGGCGATATAGACGGCGACGACGACGTGGATATGGTTGTCGTAAGCGGGCCTATGGAAGGTCACGATAGTCAAGTCTGGCTCAATAATGGATCGGGGACATTCACGGTCAATCAGATTCTGGAAATAGCAGGCGATGGTATCGAACTCGGCGATCTCGATGGTGACCAAGACCTGGATGCCTTCATTGTGGTTGATGGACCGTCCACTAACACAGTTTGGTTTAATGATGGCGCAGGATATTTTTCTGACAGTGGACAACAACTCGGTTACTCGGATAGTGAAAAGGTAGCACTGGGGGACGTGGATGGGGATGGCGACCTGGACGCTTTTGTCGTCAATTGGATGGGGCAATCCAATAAAGTTTGGATCAACGATGGTCTAGGTTACTTTGTCGATAGTGGACAGAACCTTTTTGGCGACAGAAGTACCATAGTTAGATTGGGTGATCTGGATGACGACGGTGATCTGGATGCCTTTGTGGGCAACTGGAACACTGAACCTAATACTGTTTGGCTGAACGATGGCGCCGGTACCTTTGTCTTTCATCAAAATGTGCGAGACCCCCTAAATACGGATACCAAGGATCTCGCTCTCGGTGATCTGGATGCGGATGGCGATCTGGACGTTTTCTTTGCCAACCAAAAGGGCCAAGCAAATGAGATTTGGTTGAACGATGGGAAGGGAAACTTTGGCAACAGCGGGCAACACCTGGGGCATCTAGGTAGCGAAAATGTTGTTCTGGGTGATCTGGATGGAGATGGCGATTTGGATGCAGTTGTAGCCAATGAGAATCACCCAACGACGGAGCCATACAACAAGGTTTGGTTCAACGATGGCAATGGCGGATTCACCGAGAGCATCCAGAACCTGGGCAGTGGCAACAGTCGGACTCTCTCACCTTTGAGCGACTTTGACGGCGATGGTGACCTCGACGTCTTTGTGGGCAACGAAGGAGAGACCAACTGGATTTGGTTCAACACGAACTCTTACTTTTCGATCAGCAAACACGCCTCTTCAACAGCCCTGGTTGGCAAACCCATCACGTTCACGTTGCGCATCACCAATAGCGGCAACGTGGTCGCTGCCAACCTGGTCATCACCGATGCTCTTCCAGCGAGGGCCAACTATGTGAGCGGCGGTACGCTGGGAGCAAATAACGTCGTCAGTTGGACAGTGGATTCTCTCCTTCCAAAACAAGCCGTGGAGGTCGTGCTGGTGGTCACTGCGTCTGCACCAATCACCAATAGCGAGTATGGCGCTTTTGCTGACGAAGGGATATTCGCCGTTGGACAGCAAGCGGTTGTGGTGGACGTTGGAACGCTGCCCGAGATTCAGTCTGTGACGGTTGTTCCAGGCGAACCCGCGATTGGCGAGCCGGTGATCTTTACGGCCCAGGTGACCAGCACGACGCCTTTCACTGCGCTGTGGGAGTTTGACAGCATAATCACTTCTGGCCTGACGCTCACCCACGCATTTAATCATCCAGGAGTTTACCCCTTTACTCTGACGGTGGACAATCGCTATGGCGCGGTTTATCATAGCGGCTCTGTAACCGTCACAGCCCCCAGGAGCAATTGGCTGGCCTTGTTATACCTGGATGGAGACAATAATCTCAGTCACTGGATGCAACTCGCGCTCGACCGCCTGGAAACGATCCCCATCACCGATAGTGTGCGAGTGATCGCGTTAATTGATGGCAGCCGCACAAACGATACCTATCTGTACGAGATACGGACTAACTCTCACATCCCGCTCAATCTCGACCAAAGTTGGTACAGCACCGAAGTGGATATGGGACAAGAAAGTACTTTGAGTGGATTCGTCAACTGGGCATTGCAAAGCTATCCGGCGGATTACGTTTATCTGTCTATCGCCAATCACGGCGCTGGCGTGCGGGGCATTAGTTGGGACCGTAGCAGCGACGACGATTACCTGAAACCGGGTGAAATCGTGGATTTTGCCGGTGGCCTCGACAGCAAGATAGACGTTTTGCACCTGGATGCCTGTTTGATGGGGATGAGCGAGTTGGCCTATCTGTTCCGCGACGAGGTGGATTATCTCGTCGCCTCGCAGAATTTGGCCTGGGGCATCTTTGCCTACGATCAATACCTGGATGGAGCGGCCACCCGCTCGCCGGAGGAGCTTGCTGTCCACATCGCCGATACCTACAGTGTCGAGCTTTTTAACCATCCTCACACCATTTCTGTCCTGGGTCTCGATCAAATGGCGGCACTGAATAGCGCGGTGTTCACTTTCACGCAAGCGTTGTTGGCCGACGACTATGATGCCGAATTAGACGCTGTTCTGAGCGATGTGCAACGCTTTGATTCGCGCAACTATTTCGTCATTGACAAGAATGACGAGTTTATCGATCTCTACGACTTTGCCCGGCTGGTGTCCGAGACGATCACCAACTCGACCGTGCATACGGCAGCCCAGGCTGTGATGGATTTGCTGACGGTGGGGCAACCCGGCAGCGCGATGCCGCCTGGTGTGGTGCTGCGAGAGCATCACAAGAGCGGTGCGTATGGTACGCGCTACTGGGATTTGGAGAATTCGCACGGGCTGTCTATTTACTATCCAGCCGACCCTGCTTCTCCCGACTATGGAGATTATGCTGGTGCTCCTTATACTTTTCTAGATGACAGTGGGTGGCTAGATCTTCTTTATCATTACGTAAAGGTTCCCCAACCGACGGTATCGCTACCTTCAGGGCCAGCGCCCACACTGTTATATCGCGTCTTTTTGCCGCTCGTTGGGCGCGGTAGTTGAATTGTGTGCAGGGAGGGTTGGGGATTTTCTCAGATTTGTCTTGATTTGTGCTCTAAAAATCGGGGGGGAGTGTGTTTATGGTAGTAAAGGCCAAAAATGTTTTGTTCATTCATCAGAGCAATGGAGGTTTGTTATGTCAGAAAATAAGTCAAGTGCAAGTGTCATATTCTGGATGGTCGTGAGAGCAGTCTTTGGTTTTTCGATAGTCGGCGCGGCCGTCACTGGGTCTGCTGCTTATGCGCCCTTTATGCTCGTCACGGGCATTATACTCTTTTTTGTAGACGGTTGGCCTTTGCTTTTACTGTGGCCTATTTTGGCGTTTTTACTTTTTGGTTGTTACGCTCTGATTTTTTGATAGTTCGAGTTTAGCTGCCAACACTTGGGTGTCCCGAGTCCACTATCAAAT
The DNA here is from genome assembly GCA_024232355.1 of Chloroflexota bacterium. The sequence goes on from JAAEPW010000479.1 coordinate 9,018, forward strand.
CTTATAAGGAGGCTGTGTGATGGCTAGAAATTTTCGCTCTTGTCCAAGTTGTGGATCACGTTTGGGGTCCGCTATCAAGGTCGAGGTTTATCAGTGCAAAGATTGCAAGACAGTGTGGTGTCAAAAATGTGGCGCGCCGCCCCAAGGTAGAAAGTGCTCGAGATGTGGCACAGGAGGGTTTAGGAAGAACACGATAGGTCAACTTCGATAGACCCGCCCCATCGTCAAACGTTTGTCAGTAGAATTTGTGAAACATCAGTTTTGACCACCTGGTGAGAAATACTTGCCGTCTAATTCTAGTTCTGACAGGAGGAAACAAAGTGAAAACCCTTATTAGAAAAACGACTGTGAAGAGTTTCGTGTCGATTTTAATTGTGTTGGGTGGTTTAACATCGCCCATATTCAGCACCTCTATGTTATATTGTCGAGTGCAAGCACAAGAAAATTCTCCAATTATCCAAGAACTTGGTCTAGCTGCAACCGAGTTGCTGACCAATGAATTACTGTCAGAAGATACAGAATATCAAATTGAACTTGAACGACTTGAATCAAATGCCGAGATTGGTCATGCCGAGGTATCTCTTCATTACCAGACTGCATGGGGAGAATTTAATGAAACCATTCACATCTATGCCCTAATTCATAATGGTCAAATCGAGAAAATTTTTAGCGAACCCAGTCAAGACTTTTTCAAGTATGCGGAACAGATACCAAAAGATTTTTTGCCCCGTGAGCGTCTCGCGCAGTGGCTCGCCATCAGAGATTGTGAACAAATGCAGTCGAGAACTGTGAATGTCGCGAGTGATTATAAACTGCCTTTTACCGGCGGGACAAGTTACACAGTTAGGCGAGGAGGAAGCAGCCACAATGATAGTTATGATTTTGCAATGGCTACAGAGACTATTGTCAAAGCTGCGAGAGGCGGACAAGTTGAAAAAGTGAATAGTTTTGATTCTACAGGGGGAGGATACCTCATACGTATCAAGCATATTGACGGTTCCTATGGATGGTACCTCCACCTCACAAAAAATGGGAACCTAGTATCCCAAGGGGATTTTGTCAGTCAAGGCGACTGTCTAGCTTATAGCGGCAATACTGGAATAACCAGTGGTCCCCATTTGCATTTTAATGTATCTTCTGACACCGGAAATGATGACCGAGTTCGGATTACCTGGACGGAAGCTCCAACGAGCAACCTCAGTCTAGATGGGACAAACTTCCCAAGCCCAGTGTCTCAAAACACTCCTGGAAAATGTAGCAAACCTTATTCGTTCGAATATGTAAATCAAAACACCCCCCCCCCTCCTCCAGCCACAATATTGAGTGGCGACACCTTCACCGTCACCTTCTGGCTCACCAACACCGGCACAATGTCCTGGACCACCGACACCGTCAAACTCGCCACCACTATCCCCCAAGACCGTCCCAGCGACTTTTACCAACCTGGCGCGCCCGGCTGGGAATCCGCCAATCGCATCTGGCTCAAAGACGGCCCCGTCTATACCAACAGCGTAGGTATCTTTGAAGCCCGTTTCACCGCCCCAGGCCCAGGTACTTACCACGAATACTTTAGCCTGGTGGCAGAAGGCATCCAGTGGTTCTCCGGCCCCGACCTGTGGTTCAAGGTATTCGTCCCCGACCCTAGCGCCACATTCCCCGATGTGCCACAAGGCACCCGGTTCTACGAAGAAATAGACTGCCTGGCCAAACGCGACATCGTTCACGGCGACAATGGACTATTCTATCCCCACGACAGCGTCACCCGAGGCCAGGTGGCTCTGATGTTGGCCCGTCTGCTCAAAGGCAACCAGAACCTTCCGGAACCTACCCTGGATGTATTCGCCGATATGACCGTGGACAACGAAATGACACGGGCTGCCGAGTTTTTGCACAATTACTCGCTCATAGACGGGGATGAAACAATACGCGTCTTTAACGGCTACACAAAAGACGAGCAACGCAAATTCGGCCCCGATTTGCCTATCACCCGGGCGCAGGCTTTGTGGGTCGTCGTCCGGGCGCTCAAGATTTACCTGGGCGAAACATCTCTGGATGCGGTCCCGGCCGGGTATTACAGCGACCTGGAAGGTTTCAGTCCCGATCAAGTGCAGGAAATTCTCGAAGGGCGTGGAGAATCCATCACCAATGTAGACGAGGAATTTAACCCCAACCTCGACATTCCTCGGGAACAGATGGCAGCTTTTATCTACCGCACCCTGCTGCGTATGAACAACCTGACCATCCCTGAAGAGGCCGACGTGCAAGCGAAAACCTGTCCGCCCCTGCCCGATTACTGGGATTCGAGCCTCGCCATCGCCAGTTCGCAGCAACCCGCACAGCCCAACACGCCGAACGAGACCTTGTGCTTCCCCACCACTCCCGGTTCAGCTATCCCTGGTGCAACCATTCCCGACGCTGGCGCGACCGCCTGCTACTTTTTCGACGAGAGCATCTACCGCATCGTCGAGGACGTCCCCCCCGACTTTTGGGCACGCCCCCACATCGAGGCGATCTATGACGCCGGATTGAGCATCGGCTGCGATGACGAACATACCGGGCGGCTCTACTGCCCCATGTCAGATACCTTGCGAGTGCAGGCTGGCATATTCATGCTCCGCGCCAAACATTACTACGAAACCGGTGAACCTGGCATAAACTATCCACTAGACCCATGCACCGAGCAGATATTCGACGATGTGCCCATAACTGACCCGCATTGTCCCGAAATCAATGATTTGTACTATGAGGGCATTACCCAGGGAAGCACGCAATGTGAGCCTGGCGACCCGGTGGGTTACTACTTTTGTCCTGACCTGCCCGTTAATCGCACCCAAACCGCGCTGTTCATCCTGCGCACCCTGGAAGGAGCAAACGTCGAAGACAACCTGCCATACGCCCTCGGCATATTCGAGGACGTGCCGCCTAACGACGATCCCCACGCGGCTGCCATCGAAGAATTTTATTGGCGCGGCATCACCAACGGCTCTCCGGACTGCGGCGACGGCTTTAACTATTGCCCGTCCGACACCGTATCGCGGGCGCACATAGCCGCCTTGTTGAACAGGGCTTTCATCAACCTGCCCACCCCCACAGACCGCATCGGTGACGTCTGTTTTTCCACCGCCAGTGGCTACGATATTCCCAGGCAAGGAACGGATGGCCCTGGCCTACCCGAAGTGGACGACGAGGACGTGGTTTGCTATCACAAATACGCCAATCTGTTCAAGATGTTCTTTAACGGCAGCGTCAATGGCCTGACCGACGACGTAGATGCCCTCTACGTCGATTCTGGATGGGACGAGATGTGGTTTTCCATCGCTGGCAGCCAAGACATCCCCGGCATTGCGGAAACGGTGCAAGACGAGGATATCGTCCGTTACGAGGATGGTCACTTTTATGGGCAAATAGACGGCAGCGACTTTACGGAGTTGAGTTCAGAGGACATTGACGCCTTGCATTATTGGTCTACCAGCCGTTACTATATCTCTACCTCTACCAACGCGGATTTTGGCGATGACGAGGACGTCGTCCGCTTTAGGCCCAGCACCAGTGCCTTTTACGATTTCTTCGATGGTAGCGACGTCAATCTCATCGGTGACGTGGACGCCGTGACGGTAGTTTCGAACGATGCCGCCAACTCGATCATCTATCTCGTCGCCTACCCCGATTACTGTGTCGCGGGTGACAATGGACAGGTATGTGCTGACCACAATGACATCGTTCGCTTCACAGGCGCTACCGGTTCGGATACCTCTGGAAACTTTGGCTCCGCTGTATGTTTCGACCTGGACCAATATCCGGGTGTGGATGGGGAAAACATTGAGGCCATTCGGCATGGTTCAGAACTCCAGGAAGTTAGATTGACACTTCCAGATTCTCCAGAGAGTAACTGGGGAGAAGCAACGTGAAAGGAGTTGCAACTCCAATGGTCGGAGGCAAAGAAGTGGCCGATGTAGGTTCTTTGTCATCA
>JAAEPW010000480.1 GCA_024232355.1 Chloroflexota bacterium
GCCGATCATGATGGTCTTTTTGTTCATCTCGGCCATCCTGGTGGTGGTGGCGACGTTGCTGGGAGACATCCTCTACACCGTGGTGGACCCCCGCATTCGGTTCAGTTAATGAGCTAGAGAAAAAGGAAGATTAAAATGGCTGTTGCGGAACTAGAAGCAGAAACCCTCTTGACGTCCAAAGAGGAAAGTCAGTGGGTCGTCGTGTGGAGGCGCTTTCGCAAACACAAGCTGGCGGTCGTGGGGGGCATTGTGCTCTTGTGCCTCATCGCGATGTCGCTGTTTGCGTCGTGGGTAGCGCCTTATGATCCCCTCGCGCAAAACGTGGATGCGAACGGTCAAAGGTTGAGGAACGCCTCGTTCGACAGGTCTCACATCATGGGGACCGACACCATCGGGCGCGACGTCTTTAGCCGCTTGCTCCACGCCGGGCGCATCTCGTTGCTGGTGGCCTTTTCGGTGACGATCATTACCGAAACGATCGGGGCGCTCCTCGGCGCTATCTCTGGCTATTATGGCGGCATGGTAGACAGCCTCATCCAGCGCTTTGTGGAATTCCTGATCACCATACCGACGCTGCCCCTTTTGTTGGCCTTTTCGGCCATGCTGCGCGGCATCGAGATACCGGGGGTGGGCAGAGAGTACAACAGTGTGGCCATCATCATCCTTGTGCTCACATTCTTTGGCTGGACAGGGTCTTGCCGGCTGGTGCGGGGCATGGTGCTCAGCTTGCGCGAGATGGACTTTATCGAGGCCTCGCGGGCGCTGGGGATGTCGGACTTGCGCATCATCATACGCCACATGATTCCCAACTCGATGGCGCCCATCATCGTGAACGCGACGCTGGGCCTGGGGGGGGTCATCATCATCGAGTCGGCTTTGAGCTTTCTGGGCTTTGGAGTGCAGTTGCCGACGGCGACCTGGGGCAACATGTTGGGCGAGTATCAGCAGGACATGTGGACACAGCCGGCCAAGGTGTTCTTTCCAGGGCTGACTATCTTTTTGGTCTCGCTGTCGTTCAACTATGTCGGCGACGGCCTGCGCGACGCCCTGGACCCACGCCTCAAGATGTAGCAAGCAAGTGTTACGGGTTGCACAGATTGGAATTTTGTGTTAATCTGTGCAACCTGTGACATGGGTTGAGGATTTTCAAGGTAATCGTTATGATCCTTGCTGTCAAGAGCAAAGACTTTAGCCGGA
>JAAEPW010000481.1 GCA_024232355.1 Chloroflexota bacterium
AGCGGCTAATTTGTTCCAGCACAGTGCGTTCTTCTTCCGTCAATGGTCGTAACGGATCTTTCTTGCGACGTGTCATGAGCATACTCCTTGAAATACGATGTCTTTGCGCTGTCTGGAATCATACCCTAATCTGATTTTTATGGCAATGCTCGTGTCAAATGACCCACTAGAGTTGGTTGGCCTAATGACGTTGCCGCCCAGCGTCTTTGCTGCTGGCGTACGCGAGCTGGTACAGCGTCGCCTGAACCGCGTACCAGAGACGGCCCACCCTTTGCTACAACTGGCTGCCATATTCGGACGCCAGATCGATTTGGATGTATTGCAAGCCCTGTCACCTCAGACAAACCTGACCCGGTGGTTATCCACCTGCGCCAACTTGGCGGTTTTGGAAGCCGGTGAACAGAGCTGGCGCTTTACTCACCACAAGCTGCGAGAAGGGCTTTTGAACGCCCTCTCCGAAGGCGACCGGCCGCTCCTGCACCGGCGAGTTGCGGAAACACTGGAACGCTCGTTCCCCGAACGGACCGAGGAATATCTAGGAATGCTCGCTCATCTCTGGCAGACGGCCGGAGAACTGGACAAAGCAATTGACTATCTGCAGCGCGCCGGGGAGCAGGCGGCAGCCCAATTCGCCAATACTGAGGCGATCGTTTACCTCAACCGTGCCCTTGACTTGGTGCCAAAAGATGATCTAGTTAACAGGTATGCTCTCTTGCTAACTCGTGAGAGAGTATACGGTTTTCAGGGTATGCGTGAGACTCAGGAAGAGGATTTGACGACTTTGGAAAAACTGGCTCAGACGTTGGCCGATCACCAACGACAGGCCGAGGTGGCCTTGCGTCAAGCCAGCTATGGCGAAGCCACTGGCAGTTATGCGCGATCCATCACATCTGCCAAATCCGCCATCGAATTTGCCAAATCTGTCCAAGATACAGGTCGTCAGGCGGAGGGCCATTTTATATGGGGATACGCACTCTGGCGCAGCGGCAAGTACCAGGCCGCTCGTTCTCAACTAGAACAGGCCATAGCTCTGGCCCAGAAAGCAGGTGCGCGCGGGATAGAGGCACATGGTCTGAGGGACCTAGGTGTCATCTCTGATATTCAGGGAGATCATGCCAAGGCCAGAATCTATACAGAACAAGCCCTGGACATTTGCCGCGAGATCGGTGACCGGCAAGGGGAGAGTACGACACTCAACAATCTTAGCATTATTGCCGGTAATCTAGGCAGCAAAGATGAGGATTTGGATTTCACAAGACAATCTCTGGATATATGCTGCGAGATCGGAAATCGGCGCGGAGAAGCTCTAGTGTTGCGCAACTTGGGTTCCTTTGCCACGGCATCGGGCGATTATGGCACGGCTATAGCTGATCTGGAACAATCGCTGAGCATCTGCTGCGAAATTGGTGACCGGCAGGGTGAGAGCCTCGCACGCGGAAATATTGGCCTTGTTTATCTTGTTCTGGGCCAGTATACTAAATCCAGGGACTATTCTGAGCAGGCTCTGCGCATCAGTGATGAGATTGAAGAGCTAAGGATAAAGAGTCTCAGCTTGAGTGGACTGGGGTTGCTTTTTTGTCACTTGGGTGATCATAAAGCCGCCTGGCAGTACTATCACCAGGCGCAAATCATTGCACAAGAAACTCGTATCCGTGAAAATCTAGCGCGTGCATTTGTGGGACTTGGTCACGCATCGGTGGGTCTAGGGAAATTGGAAGAGGGCGCCGAATCTTACCAACAGGCCTTGACTTTGTGCCGTGAGTTGAGTCAGTATGATATGATTATCGATCCTCTGGCTGGTTTAGCCCGCGTATCCTTGGCCCAGGAGAACTTGTCTAAAGCGCAAACCTACGTAGAAGAGATCTTGTTCCACTTGAGAACCAACGATCCCGTCTATAGAGACTCTTGAATTAATATAGTGTAGGTTATACACTAGAAGAATTGCCATAAACTAATGTCAGTATTGACAGCAATTTGTGAGTATGATAAAATGTAATGCTTACAGGGACT
>JAAEPW010000482.1 GCA_024232355.1 Chloroflexota bacterium
CACTTCTTCGAGGTAAACGCCAATCTCGGTGGCCTGATCGCGCAGGTCAAAGAGGGTCTGCGCTTCTAGCAGCGAGACAAAGACCTGGGCCTCTTCTATGTTCTTGATGTTCAGATCATAGATGCCCACGATGGTCATCGTGCGGCGCCGCATCTGCTCGTGGGTGGCGCGTCCGACCAATGTGACGCGGTCGCCCACGCTCACCTCCAGCCGTTTGGCCAACGCATCGCCGACGAGGAGCGCGTCTTCGTCGGTGCCCTGCAGATAGCGGCCCGCCACAACCTTCTCGGCCACCATACTCAACGCCGGTGTTTCCTGTTCCGGTTGGATGCCAATGATGGCGACCGACAGCGTCCCCTCGCGGCTGCTGACCATACCTCCGGTCTTGATGCGTTGGGCCACGGCGACCGCCTCCGGCTGGGCTAACGCTGCCTGTGCCAGCGCGTCGGGGTCGGCCAGGGGCAATAGTGGCGACCGGTTCATTTTCTCCCGGTAGCCTGGCGCGTGGACCTGCACGTGGCCGCCCATCAGCCTGACCTGTTTGCCGTGAAGGGCCTCGTCCATCCCGGCCAGCATACCGTCAAAAAAGAGAATGAGAGTCAGCCCCAGCGCGATGGCGATCCCGGCGATTACCGTCCGCCTCCAATTGCGCCACACGTTACGCCACGCCATTTTCAAGAGTTTTCCCATAATTCCCCTCCTTAACATTGATATATACTTTTTCTTCCGCCACGAAACAAGCAGTGTGGCGGAAAAACAGTCGTAAAAGGGATGTTGTCAAACGTAGCCTGGTGTACCTTGTAGCCATAGTATAGTCGAAAAGTAGTATCAGTACAATTAAACCTACCAGATTTTAATGACCAAATGCTTGACATACTGTGTGATGTATAGTATAGTGTATCAAATGGTAAAGTAGGAGGTACAGTAATATGTATAAAATAGTTAGAGAAGGGGTACAGTAATATGAGCAAATACTCTGAAAATCTTATTTCGGAATTGCGGCGCGGCACCCTGGTGCTTTCCGTACTCAGCCAACTGGAGGAGCAACAATATGGATACTCGCTCAAAGAACAACTGTCAGAGCACAATATCGAGATCGATCAGGGCACGCTCTATCCTCTGTTGAGACGGCTGGAATCTCATGGCTTGCTGGACAGCGAATGGGTCGTGACCGGATCACGCCCGCGCCGCTACTATCAGTTGAATGCCACCGGGCAAGAGGTGCTGGACACCCTGGTCCGCGAGTGGCAAAGTATGGTTGAAGCAATCAATCATCTATTAAACAAAGGAGAACAATAAAAATGGAACTCGTTGATCGTTACGTACACCAGGTCGGACGGCGGCTGCCCAAGCGGCTGCGCGGCGACGTAAAAACCGAACTGCGTTCACTGCTGCTCGACACTTTGGAGGAACGCACGGGACTTGTCGGTGACGAAACCACATTCTCAGAAGAGGATCAAGTGGCCGTGCTCGAGGAATTTGGCCCGCCAGCGCAAATGGCAGCGAAATATCAACCGCGACCACGGTACATCATTGGCCCCAAGGTCTACACTTTGTACCTGATCGTCGTTGCCGCTCTCCTTGGCGCGGGGTTGCTCGCCAGCACTGTGACCACAGTCGTGGGGAGATTCTACACCGATTCAGATGGAATGAATGGGCTCGCATTGCTAGGACAAGGATTAGGGATTTTTCTCGACATCGCTCTTAACGGCATCGGCTCGACCACGCTGATCTTTGCCGTGTTGGAACGCGTGATCCCCAACCGCGAATTTGGACTGGACGACGACAAAGAGGAATGGAAACCACGTGACTTGCCCGAGATCGAGGAGCGTAACGAGATCAAACCGGCCGGTCTGATCGTGCAAATCGGCATCTTGGCGCTTTTGCTGATCGCGTTCATCGGTTTTCCAGATCGTATCAATATGGGTGCGTACTATAATGATGGCTGGCACATTGTACCCTCCCTACTATCGACAGAGTTTTTCTCTCTCTATCTACCACTGCTAAAGGTCAGTTGGAGTTTGACCATCATCTTGAACTTGGTCTTGCTGCGCCAGGGACGTTGGCAAATGGGCACGCGCATTGCCGAGTTGCTCATCCAGGGCTTGGACATTTTCCTCTTGGCTTGGCTGCTCGTGGGACCATCGGTTTTGAACGCAGAGGCGCTGGATAAAATGTTTCCGATCGCATTACAAATACCTGCCCCGCCAATCGACGGTGCGCTCAGGCTGGCCTTTGTTGTAGCCCTGATTGTGACCATCATAGAAACTGTGGTCAAGATTTATCGCACTTGGCAGGTTCAAACCGAGGCAACGCTACCATCGCTTGATGCTCAAAACCTGTAATACGTTAAAGATCAAGGGCCTGATTGATTGACAAGACGTTTGTTTTGTTGGCGATCAGGCCTTTTGTTGTGACTGAGATTTTCTATGAAAAGGAACCATATGATGAAAAGAACAATGACATGTTTTCTGATCTTGATTCTGCTTGGCGCAGTTTCCTGCACGCAGAATCAGGGGCAAGTTTCACCAGAGGCGAATAGAGTAACGGACGCTGTCGAGCAGGACCAAGGGCAGGCTTTAACAACCGAGCAAAAGCTGTTTGGCTTGATAACTGTCTGGTCGGAGGCAAAGTATGCTTTTCCCTCATTTGACAGGCTGCCCGATCTGGATTGGGATCAAAGCCTGCAAGACTATATCCCCCGCGTGATCGCAGCAGATGATGTGGAGAGTTATTACCTGGTATTGGCAGAATTTGCGGCCTTGTTGAATGATGGGCACACGGCAGTCATACCGCCCTGGGGATATATGAATCCAGACAATGATATGCCTCCGGTTGAGGTATGGGTTGTCAAAGACAAGTTTGTGATCGTCCGAGTGGCCGAGACTGATGAGGTTAAAAATCAGCGGATTTACCCTGGTTTGGAAATCATTGAAATTGACCACGTCCCGGCGTGGACTTATTATCAAGAAAATGTGCTCCGGTATCACACGTGGGGATCAAAGCAAGCGAATGAAGCGATGAATATGGCCTATCTCCTCGACGGCTCCAAAGATAGCGTGATTTCTCTGCAAGTGCGGGATATGGATGGTACGTCGAGAGATGTCACACTGACCAGGAATTCGATGGACGATCAGGGCAACCCGTTTCAATACCAATTTTTGCAATGGGATCCGGTTCTCGAATCAGAGATTCTGTCGGACGATATTTTGTATATCAAGATTGCACATTTTATGAATCCCGAGTTGAAAAAAGAATTCCTGGATGTGATTGACAATTTGGATCGTTCGGTCAGAGGTGTCGTGATCGATCTCCGATATTGTCTGGGGGGGCAAAGCGACATCGCCGAGACAATGATTGGCAGCTTGATCGATCAACAAGCGAGTTCTCCCACCTGGAAGTATCCCCACTATATCGCCGCTCACCGCAGTTGGGGCAGAGAACCCGTTTGGTCAGAGACAAATAACACGATCCCTCCTCGCGATGGGAAGCGATATTTGGGGCCGCTTGTGATTCTTACCGGCGGCGTCACCGGCAGTACTGCCGAGGATTTTGCGATTTCGCTTCACCACTCGGGACGGGCAGTGCTGGTTGGTGGGAAAACGGCAGGCAGTGCGGGTAACCCGCTAGCGGTTCCTTTGCCCGGAGGCGGCACTTTTGAAGTGGCGACCTTTACGGCCTCGTACCCGGATGGCCTAGAGTACGTGGGTATCGGTATCCAGCCGGATGTTGAGATGTATCCAACTCGGGAGGATGTTTATGACGGAATCGATTCCGTTCTCGATCAGGGGATTCGGGTGATTGAGGATTGGGACGCTTATCGTCAATAGAGCAGGTTTCATCAGGCGCTTTTACACGCTTGACGCCCGGCGGAATCTCTTCCGCCGGGCGTTTGGCTGTTATTCATTCTTTATTGCCCGGATGCAGCCCTCTGCCCGCTGCTTGATCCCAGAGAGCGTCTTGGGGCACATTACCAGACTTCCCAACTCGTCGGCGATCCCAAACATCAGGGCGTTCATCAGGCCCGGCTGCCAGCTCTGTCGAAACCGGGTGGTCAAGCGCGTTGTGTTGGTGTCAATGGGGTCCAAGAACCATATCCAGCTCACCCCGTTCTCGTTGTCAATGTGAGTTACGAGTGCCAGGTTCCAAAGCTCGGGGATAATTCGATTCGCAGAACCACGGTCATCATCCACAGCCTTTTCTCCTTTGTTTTGTCGATTATACTCGAACGACGACACGGACACAAACGCAGACTTTTTCGCTAGGTCTTTTTGTTTTCTCTAATTCGATGTATACTGTAAATATGGATCCTGCGAGCACGATTCTCATTGTAGATGACGAGCCAGCTATGCGCGAGGCCCTTGGATATCTTCTCGCTGCCGAGGGCTATGATTTGGCCTTTGCCGGTGACGGCGTAGAGGCGTTGGCAAAAGCCAAAGAACTCGTCCCAGACCTGATCCTGCTGGACGTCATGATGCCACATATGAATGGCTTTGAGGTGTGTCAGCGCCTGCGGGCCGACCCGCTCTTGGCCGAGGTGCCCGTCATCCTGGTCACTTCGCGGGGGGATCGTGATTCTCGCTTGCAGGGCTTTGAGGCCGGGGCCGACGATTATGTGACCAAGCCCGTAGACGAGATCGATCTGCGGGCTCGGGTGCGGACGACGACCCGTCTCAACCGGTATCGCCGTTTACTCGCCGAGCAGGCCCGCCGCCAACAGGCAGAGGATGCACTGCACGCTGTATCCTCCCGCCACCAAGCGATACTGGCTGCTGTTCCAGACATCATTATGGAAGTGGACGACGACAAAATCTACACCTGGGCGAATCAGGCAGGCTTTGAGTTTTTTGGTGAGGATGTGCTGGGTCAAGAGGTGTCGTTCTATTTTGAGGGAGAACAGGATATCTACGGTGTAGTTCAGTCACTTTTTGACGGCGATGAAAACGTGATCTATGTGGAGAGCTGGCAGCGACGCCAGGATGGCGCAAAGCGTCTGCTCGCCTGGTGGTGCCGGGGGCTAAAGAATGCGAGTGGGAACGTGATGGGTGTTTTGTCCACGGCCCGCGATATTACCGAACGGAAACAAGCGGAAGAGATGATCGTGCGCCACAACAAAGAGTTGGTGGCTCTATACACCGTTGCATCTACGATCAATCAATCGCTCAACCTGGATCATATCTTGGATGCGACGTTGGACAAAGTGTTGGAGGTGATCGAGGCCGATGCCGGCTGGATCCAACTGCTCGATCAGGGTTCAGACATGCTGTCGTTAGTCACTCATCGCGGCTTTTCTCAAGAGATGATCCGTGAGATAAAGACGGCCAAGATCAAGTTGGGCGAGGGGGTGACGGGCAAGATCGCCCAATCAGGGCAGCCTATCGTGATGGACAACGTCTCGGATGATCTCGAACTTGACTTGGAGAGTGTCAGGCAGGAATCGTTGTACGGCGCTGCGGGCGTTCCCATTAGATTGAGGGACAAGGCACTAGGGGTGTTGGGCGTCTTTAACCGTTGTCCCCGCCAGTTGACCTCTCAGGAAGTGCAATTGCTCATTGCCATCGGCCACCAGCTTGGTGTAGCTATTGAAAATGTGCGGCTGATCGAGGAAACGGCCGAGGTGGAAATCCTACAAGAGTTGGATCGCCTGAGATCGGAACTGATCGCCAACGTCTCCCACGAGTTGAGAACTCCCTTGGGACTGATCAAGCTGTGCAGCTCTGTGCTGTTGGAAAAGGATATGGATCTTGACCACGAGACGCAGCAGCAGTTTCTGCACAATATCGACCAAGAGACGGATCGGTTGGAGGTGATCGTTGACAACTTGTTGAGTTTATCCCGATTGGAGAGCAAGCAATTACGTCAGGATAGACATCCCACCCCAATGGGAGAACTGACCAGCGGGGTAATAAAGGGTCTAGAGATTCAATTCCCCCAGCGTCACTTTGTCCACGATTTCCCTTCCGAACCGTTGATGGCGACCGTTGATCCCAGGCACATTGAACAAGTATTGCGCAATCTCTTGACGAATGCGGTCAAATACTCGCCTGACGAGGGAGCTATTACTGTCCGAGGACGGGAGGATGAGTCGCGGGTGATTATCTCTGTCAGTGATCACGGTATTGGCATCCCACCTGAGGATCTGGAGAGGGTTTTTGAGCGTTTTTACCGGGTCGATAACGAGGTCACCCAGGATGTGAGCGGAGCCGGTCTGGGGCTGGCTGTTTGCCGGGGTATTGTGGAAGCGCACGGTGGACGTATCTGGGTCGAGAGCACACTCGGCGTGGGGAGCACCTTTTATTTTACCTTGGAAGAGCACGAGATACAGAACGGAATACACAAATTGCTGGCGGCTGATGAGGAGACAGCGTATGAACAGGGGTAATATCCGCATTCTGGTGGTGGATGACGAACACCGGTACGCCTGGGCCACAAAAACCTATTTGGAGGCCAAAGGATACGAGGTAGTCACCGCGCATGACGGAAAAACAGCGATTGAACTCGTCGCTAACGAAGAACCCAACTTGGTCATATTGGACATTAGGATGCCGGGTATGGACGGTTACGAGGTCTGCCGGCGTGTGCGCGAGTTTTCCACGGTACCGGTCATCATGCTCACCGCAATGGCGGAGGATGCCGACAAGGTGAAAGGTTTGAATATTGGCGCTGACGACTATGTCACCAAGCCTTTCAGCGCTGCCGAACTCTTGGCCAGGGTAGAGGCCGTTCTACGGCGCGTCCAACTCGTAGAACGTAGCGATCCCAGCAACATCTCTCAGGTTGGCGACTTGGCGGTTGATTTTGTCCAGCAGCGCGTGTTTGTTGGAGGCGAGGAAGTGAAATTGACCGCTACCGAATATCGTCTGTTGTGCGAACTGGTCAAACAGCCCGGACGGGTATTGGTGCCCGAGTATTTGTTGGAAAAGGTGTGGGGAACCGAGTACAAAGGTGAAGGCCACTTGGTACGGAACAATATCTACCGGTTGCGCCGCAAGATAGAGCCCGATCCGCGAAATCCGCAATACATTCACACCAGGTCTGGCTTGGGGTATGTCTTTGACTACTGACGCACACCCATAACAATTGGTAACAGAGTGCCACCCGCTTCAAGTGGGTGGCACTTTTTTGTTACGTGGTTAACTTTAGTTTCCGCTAACTTGGCGACGGGAAAAACTCGTCCATGTCCCCGTATATGGGGGTTTTCCACAGAATTATCCCATATACAGGGGGGCAAAAAACTTTTTCAAACTTGGGGAGACTATCCGGCAACCATCAACTTTGAGAAAGGGTGTAAATACAAGACTATGCCCCTATATGTAGGTGAAATTTCGTGACACCCCCAATATATGGAGTGTCGGTCGAAATTCATC
>JAAEPW010000483.1 GCA_024232355.1 Chloroflexota bacterium
ATCTGTTCTGAAAGTGTTTTCTGAATGGCTTCGCTCAATGGAGACATATTGCTACTGTACCACACTTTGGTATACACTACGTTAGAGAAGCGCGAGATATTGATTAGAATCCGCCGGGGAGACCCCCTGAACGGTTACCAAAAATCTACGAACTCTTTAGTGGACTGGTAGAGCAGAGGCTAGATCTGGAGGTCGTGCCCGATGTGGCCCGGAGTTGGGAGGTTTTAGAAGGCGGAAAAAAGTATATCTTTCACTTGCGGGAGAATACGCTCTGGAGCAACGGCAGGCCAGTTACGGCCGGAGACTTTGAGTTTGCCTGGAAACGGGTGCTGGACCCAGTCCTTGGGATGGGCCTTGCCAGCGTGTTGGACGACATCAAGGGAGCCAAAGCTTTTCGTCTGGGCAAGGTGTCCGACCCAGACAGCGTGGGGGTTAAGGCATTGGACGAGGTCACCTTGGCCGTTGAGTTAGAAGGTCCGACAGGCTATTTCCTCCACCTGTTGGCCAATACCATAGCTTTCCCTGTACCTCGGCACGTAGTAAAGCTGCATGGTGAGACCTGGGCTGAACCGGATAACATTGTCACCAATGGCCCCTTCAGACTGGAGGCCTGGCAGCCGGGAGAGCGAATAACCTTGGTGCGCAACTCTTATTACTCTGGTCGGTTCACGGGCAATCTGGAGTGTATCGAGTTGCTCCTATCTGATCCGGAACCGGTCATCAGTTTAGAGATGTACGAGAACGATCAGTTGGATGTGGTGGATGTCACAGCATTTGAAGCGGCCCGTATACAACAGACGTATGCCGGAGAATACCGCCGATTCCCACAACTCGCGACTATGTATCTACAATTCGACACCAGCCGTTCCCCCTTCGACGACGTTCGAGTGCGGCAGGCTCTTGTTCTGGCTACAGATAGGGAGGCCCTGGTTAGGGCCACCAGACCTGCCTGCTTCCCCGCCACGGGTGGTTTCGTGCCACCGGGCATGCCAGGCCACTTGCCGGAAATCGGCCTGCCATGTGATCTCGGGCGGGCGCGTCAACTTTTGGCCGAGGCCGGCTACCCCAGTGGACAGGGCTTTCCGGCTATCGAGTGTGTAACACGACCGAGTCAGGATGACCTTGGAGAGAATCTACAAGCCCAATGGAAAGAAAATCTTGGAGTCGAAATCAAGTGGAAGACAGTAGAGTGGCAGGCGATCCTCACCCGGCTGAGCGAACAGGTACCGCATCTCCTTATTATGGGCTGGGTGGCTGACTATCCTGATCCAGACAACTTTTTAAGGGCGAGAATCGATCATATTCAGCAGCAAAGTGGGTGGCGGAATGAAGAGTACGACAGCCTGGTAAAGCAAGCCCAACGCAGCCTCAACCAGGGGGAAAGGCTAAAGCTGTATAGGGAGGTGGAGCGGATCCTGGCGGAGGAGGCACCGATTATGCCCATCTTCCATAGGTCAGGCCGACTGCTGGCAAAGCCCTGGGTTACAAGATTTCCCACAACCGGACTGAGAGAGTGGTTCTTCAAAGATGTCATCACCAAGCCACACTAGTACTGCGTGGCATAAATCTCCCTACATTTTGACAAGAATTGAGCCATTTCAGCCTGGGTTTCAGGAAGAATTGGACAGAGAGGTTTTCACCGCAAAAATAGAGTGTTAATCTAACTTTCCGGGTTTCTGAACCATGCCGATTAAACCATTGATGACAAAGCACTTGGAATATCATGCACCTTATGTGCCCGCGTGCGAACCCGACGTATTTCTTTTTGTTTCATCACTAGTGGGTCATTTGACACGAGCATTGCCATAAAAATCGGATTAGGGTATGATTCCAGACAGCGCAAAGACATCGTATTTCAAGGAGTATGCTCATGACACGTCGCAAGAAAGATCCGTTACGAGCATTGACGGAAGAAGAACGCACTGTGCTGGAACAAATTAGCCGCTCACAGAGTGAAGCAGCGAGCCACGTAGCCCGCGCCAAAGAAATACTGACAGTAGCAGATGGCAAGGACTA
>JAAEPW010000484.1 GCA_024232355.1 Chloroflexota bacterium
GCTGGTCCCGTTCCTGGACCCCGAAACGTATGGCCGCAGCCCGCTGGAGAACTCGTCCTTTATCGTCAGCAGCGCCCACCCGGACGAATCGCTCCACGGGAGCGGCTTTACGGCCCGCCTCAGCGGCTCTAGCGCCGAGTTTTTGGATATCTGGCGCGTGATGATGGCCGGCCAGCGGCCATTTTTTGTAGCGGACGGCCAATTGTACCTGGCCCTCGATCCTGCCTTGCCCGGCTGGTTGTTCGACGATAAAGGCACGGTGACGTTCACGTTCCTGGGCCACACGCGCGTCACGTACCACAACCCGGCCAGGGTGGATACTTTCCGGGACGGCGCACAAGTGCGCCGCGTGGTCCTGCACCCCCGGGACGGCCAGGAAATAGAGTTCGAGCGTGGCATCGTTGACCCACCCTACGCCGAAATGGTGCGAGCGGGGCGGGTGGATGGGATAGATGTATTTTTCACCTGATCTCACCAGCACTATAACGAGATTCTGAGCCATCCGTCATTCCGAGCGGAACAAAGTGGAGCCGAGGAATCTCTCTACGCTCACCAACGGGAAATTCCTTCCTTCAACTTTGGAGTGGAGGCTTTAGCCGGGTTCCCCGGGGCAAGTAGGTCGGATTTGCTATCCGACAAGTGGCGGTTAGCGTGCAACCTGGTTGCCTAGCGCCCTACAATTGTTGTAGACCTCCGAGGTTTCAGAAAACCTCTGAGGTCTGGAGGGTATGTGGAATAGGGCGCGGAGGCCGCGCCCTATTTTGTTCCTGGTCGAAAAAGATGGATGGACAGGTTCATACTTTGCCCAGGCCCATGATCTCGACGAGTTGTGGGTCATCTTTGAGGGCTTCTGTGGCGATCAGTTTGATATAGTTGTAGGCGATGCGCACTTGTTCGAGCAGGGCGTTGTAGGCGGAGGTGGCCCGCTCGGCTTCGCCCTGTTCTTTGGCCTGGGCGACGTTGGTCTGGCTGATGGCGTCGAGCAGGGGGCGCAGTTGGTCGAGGCGTTCCTGCCGGTAGCCGAGTTCGGCCAGGGCGGCGGCAACGTCGGGATGGGCGGCGATGCGGTCGAGCAGGGCGGTGGTATAGGTGAGAAAGGCGGCTTCGGCCTTGGGCAGAGCGCCGCTGTCGAGGGTGCTGGCGATGTTGAGTTCGGGGTGGTTGCGGTTGGCGGTACGGATAAAGCGCTGGAGCAGGACGAACCCGGTGCGGGCGGTCTTTTTGGCCTGGGCCTTGGCTTTGTGGGCGACGTCGGCTTCGGATATCTCGCGCTGCTGGTCGGTGCGGGCAGCGTGGGCCTGGGATAGCAGTTCAAGGTCGGCTGTACGGGCGCTCTCGTCATAGCCCCAGGTTGCCAGGAGTGGGGCTATCGAGGGGCGGTTGGCGTTTTCCAACGCGACTCGAAATGCTTCCATCTGTTGTGCCTGAGTGAGGGTTGTCATTTTGTACCTCCATTATATTTTTTTTGCGCGATTTTTGCTTTTGCGTGTGTGTGTTGCTTGTTTCCCGAGGGCCATTCCTCGCTTCCCGATGTCTATCGTGACTTTCCGAGGGCTATCGCTTGCTTACCGAGGTCTATCGGGGCTTGCCGAGGGCTATCGGCTGCTTACCGAGGTCCATCGGGTGCTCACCGAGGGCTACCGGTTGCTTACCGAGGTCCATCGGGGCTTGCCGAGGGGTATCGCTTGTTTACCGAGGTCCATCTTGACTTTCCGAGGGCCATCCATCGTTTTCAGGATGGCGGACCTGCTGCGTTGGTGATGTGTGGGTTTCACCTTCTTTGACCTTGGTGGTAGGTGGGTTTCACCTCCTTTGCCCCTGGTGGTAGGTGGGTTTCACCTTCTTTGACCTTGGTGGTAGGTGGGTTTCACCTCCTTTGTCCCTGGTGGTAGGTGGGTTTCACCTCCTTTGCCCCTGGTGGTTGGTGGGGGCTGTGTCTCGATGGTTGTTTTTGTCGCGCGTGTCGAGCCTGGGGTTAGTATACTGTAATGTTTGCTAATGCGCAAATCGCTGTTTTTGGATTCGCGGGGGGGGGGGATGAGGACCACGGATGGGGAAATTCACGATGGGGGTTGCGCCGGTCGCCAGGTTGAAATGGGGTTGTTATGTGGCTCGCGGGTAGTGTTCTTGTATGCTGTGTTCATTTATGCTACAATATGAAAAGCCCTGTGGCTCTGGACCAGCCCAAGGCTACAACCAAGGTGGTAGGGCCACCCAGGTATACATTTACTACACCAGGCCCGCCCACCGTCAAGGTCAAGGTGGGTGTTTTCTTTGATGACAGTTATGTGGAACTATACCCTGACAATCTCTCTCATATCGGCATTGGCTCTGTGGCTCCTCGTGGCTGCCTCAAGAACCCGTCGCTCTGTTTGGATAAGTTTGGCTATCGTCGCTGTGTCTGGAATCGTATCGAGCACCATTATCACCGCTGTTGGCTTGCAATGGTTTCGCGGATACCTGACGCTCGATAATCCCATTGTTGGGGTTTTGGGGTACGACGTTATTGTCGTGCATCACTTTGAGACCCTGGTCCTGATTGTGCTTTTCTCGATCTGCGTGCTGGATGCTCAAGTTCTACTCCGGCTGCAAAACCAGGACCGCCGTTCCATAGGCGTTCGAGCGATTGTGTTTTCAGGCTCTTATGCCCTGCATTACGTTTATTTCTCCACGTGGTACGGGTATCAGCATATTGTCTGGCTGACTATTGTGGGGACGGTACTGGCTGGCCTTGCCGGTACTCTAACGTCCGTAGCATTAACCTCTTTGTGGAAAAGGGTCTCCGCTTCGCTGCCATCGTATCGGGCGTTAGCCGGTTTCCTATGGGAAAAGCCTATGGGAAAGAAACAAAGACTTGACCGAATACTTTTTATTGTTGGCGCGATTCTTCTGGCAATGGCTCTTGTTGGAATAGTGCTGCGCTTTACTCGCTCATTCCCCAGGGCGATTCGGAGACTTGATGTGAGCAGAGATGATTCAGCTTCGGTGGAGCTAGATTCAATTTCCTCCCTAACAACTACACCAACGTTTGATGATTTAAATAATTTTACTCGGGGCTACTCACCAACACCTCAAGTTGGTCAGTTCTACAATACAGCGCCTGTGACCGTCACCAATACCGTTACAACTGATACTGACGCCTCCATTCCCTCACAGTTAGGTGTTGTTAATGCAAAAGAATACACTGCTACTCCAGGTGCGACAATAATTGTGACGGGTCTTGCCTCGTCGCTTATTTATACATCTTCCACCGAGTATAATTCAATCTTATCCATTAGACCAATATCAGTCAGTGTCAGTGATACTGTAGTTATTACCTTTGCTGTTACTAACAATGCTAGTGAAGACTGTAATTCACCAATTACTATCACGGCTATTACCGATAGTCTTGTAGGTATACCAACCCTGATTGATGCTAGTGATGGTGACACCCAATTGGCGAGTGGTGAATCCTGGTTATATATTATTACCCATACTATTTCATCCCGTTTCTCACTAATAACTAGTACTATGACTGTGACTGGAGTAAATCACAACAATGAAACCTTGTCCGCTTCGAAAACTTATTTCATTAACCTACGTTTACCTATTGACTCTGTATTATTTGTAGGGGAGACTATCACTTACACTGTAATGATAAGAAACACTGGCAACATGAGTGCTACGGCGATGGAAATTCATATGCTCATACCTCATCGTCTTGTATTCTTTTCCTCCCTCCACTATACACCAACAGAAATCATCGAAGTCGAATGGCCGAAAAAGATGGAGGTTGATCGTTCAGACTCAGTGCGAATTTCACTTATCCAAACAGAGGATGGTGAATATATCTCCGTTTTGGAGATAGACGACCACGTTATAACCGCCACTACTCCCATTCCCGCCGGTACACCAGAAGTCCCATTAGACCAAGCGTTTGGCTTTGAATACGAAGGTTTCGCCCGCGCTAATCTGGCTGGCGCAGCTTTTGTGAAAGAGGCATTAGCATCACAGGAACAATCTCTTGACCAGAAGAGAATTACCTGGGAATGGAGCATTATCACCGATAAGCCTGGAGAGCAGGTACTCGAGGCAATCATAGAAGTAAAATGGCGGCCAAAGGATGGGGGCGATCCCATAATGCACCAAACTTGGCGGCAACATTTTGACATTCTTGTACAAGACCCGTTTATTCCAACAAATGTACTCACCATTTTTATTTGGTTCAGCGGAATCGTGGGGACAGTCATCAGCATCCTCTGGGCGTATGACCGGGCAAGACAGTGGAAAGCAAGAGAGCAAACCCTAGCACCCATACCCGAACCCGCCTCACCAATCCACACAGCAAAGGAGAGTCCTATGCCAATCAAAATCCTATTCCTCGCCGCCAACCCCACCGACACCGCCCGCTTGCGGCTGGACCAGGAAAGCCGCGCCATAGACCAGGCCCTACGCCAGGCCGAGTTCCGTGAGTTCGACGTCAAACAGCATTGGGCCGTTCGAGTGACCGACCTCCAAGGCTACCTCCTGCGCCACAAGCCCGACATTGTGCACTTTAGCGGCCACGGAGGCCAATCGAGCGAGATCATCCTGGAGGACAATGCGGGCAACAGTCACCCCGTCTCGGTCCGCGCTCTGAGTACCTTGTTCTCTGTGCTCAAGGACAACATCCGCTGCGTGGTGCTCAACGCCTGCTATTCGGAGCAACAGGCCCAGGTGATTGCCGAGCACATTGACTGTGTGATTGGAATGTCCACCGCCATTGGGGACGCCGCCGCCATCAGCTTTGCCACGGCGTTCTACCAGGCGCTAGGATACGGCAGGGACGTCAAGACCGCGTTTGACCTGGGCTGTATCCAGGTGGATATGGAGAACCTGGACGAGCAGGATACGCCCAAGCTATTGACCACGAAGGGTGATCCAGAGCAAATCGTGTTTGTGCAAAGCAAGTAAACAAGGAGGGTCTCTGGGATTTTGCATGGCTAACGTATCGGATTCCCGAACTTGTTCGGGTTCTTTGCGCCATACCCCCAAACAAGGTGCCGGGTAGAAGCAGTGGTTACCCACCGCTCCCCCCACGGAACCGGACGTGAGCAATTCGCTCATCCGGTTCGTCAGTAGCCATAGGCAAGAACTAGTTCGAGCCAGTGACTAACCCAGGGCTA
>JAAEPW010000485.1 GCA_024232355.1 Chloroflexota bacterium
CTCGCCGGAAGGTGAGCACCATGTCCCGGACGGTTTGGCCGCCCATTCAGCAGTTGTAGTTCTAGTCGCAGCGTTTGTAGCACCAAGCAATAGAAAAAAGGTTGCGTGGGGTGGTTTTTCAGTTGGTGCACTTACCGCCCTGTATATGTCGGTAAAAATTGCATCTGTATCTCTATTCTTATCTGCATTGGTCGGTGGTATTGCAGGGGTATTGTTAATAGTCTGGCGGGTAAGCAAAAGCTCGCCTGACAATTAGCTCCAGCTGACAATTTCCGCGGTATTTTGTTTTCGCTTGACTGCTACGCCAGCAAAAACAAAATCCCACTGCACTTGCAGCTGAGCATGGCGTTCTGCGGCTTGGCGCCGCGACGCAAGTCGCCTTGCTGGGGGCGTAGGAGGTAGCGACCGTGGATCGTCCGGCAGGTCACCTCCACGAGGGTTCCGTCCTCGTAGGGTTCGCCCTTGGGCACGTGGCGCAGTCTTCGGCTCACGGGCGTCTCTCCCGCCGCCGGCGGGGGTCGCCGGACGCGAATCGGCCGTGGGGCAGCGGGCTCCGAGCCGACGGCCTTCAAAGTGCCACCCGTTTGGTCAGAGGGAGGGAGGGGGCAAGCATGGGGGCCCACCCTTTTGGCCAGAGAGGGGGTCAAAAATTAACCATCGAAGGCGGCAATGAGGCGATATATCGATCGTTGTGAGCTGAACGTCGCCGTGGAATGGCCTAGGAGCACCTAAAATTCCGTGCCTACGGTCACTCAGGCCGCACCTCGACCTCGGCTGCCAAGTTTGACAACAGATCAGAATGTCA
>JAAEPW010000486.1 GCA_024232355.1 Chloroflexota bacterium
GAACGTTGCAACAGAGCAGGTAGAGCTTGGGAACAGGATGTCGGATCGACTCGAAGAGATACGCAAGGGGGAGCGGACACGCCGGTGAGTGATCGTGGGCAGACGCTATAAATTCCCGCTTTAGTCTGACACGGTGCACAATCTGCATAAGCGTTCAGACCTCCGAGGTTTTGGCCGTGATTTGATTCAAAAAGTGGATGTCTGACTGCGTCGAGTCATCGTAATGGCGTCATTTTGTAAACCTCGGAGGTCTTGGCGAGTGTTTTCCATATCCCCCTGAACCTTTGAAGGTCAAAATTCTTTACAGACGAGACAAGATTTTTGGACACGGACGAACACGGAAAAACACGGAAAGATCAGAAACAAAACCGTGTGCAAAGCCCGTGTTTGTCCGTGTCCTAATGACTCGTTGGTTTGAGGCGCAGCTTCGTTAGACGCTTACCAATCTGCCAGGAGCTTTTATTCGTCGAGATCAGGGATCGAGCAGCAGCGCATTCCAAACTGCTTCGACCCAGGATGCCTTCATCACGTAGAATTGGCTTTGATCGGAGACGTTCCAAATCCGTATTGTCTTGTCATAGGCACCTGCTGTGATCAGCCGTTTAGCGTCCGGCGACCAGCCTAGCACGACGATGCCGCTGCTCCGTTCGTGGCCTCTCAGTTGGTGTTGTTCTCCACTGGCTATCGTCCACACCCGCACGATGCCCCGGCCACCGGATGCGATCTGCTGCCCATCGGGCGACCAGACCACACTGGACCTGGAAGCGCCATAATTGTCCAGGACGTCTATGGCCTGGCCGCTGGCGCTGTCCCACACGCGCACCTCGTCGTTGCCGAGCGTGGCTAGCAGGTTGCCATCGGGTGACCACGCGAGGTCCCTGACGGCGATCTTGTGCGCTTCCAGGGTGTGCAACTCGCGCCCTTGAGCC
>JAAEPW010000487.1 GCA_024232355.1 Chloroflexota bacterium
CCGGTGGCTGGTCACTCGCGCTGCCGACCAGACTGTGCACCTGCTGACGTTGAGCAGCGAGTACGCCGACGCCCACCCTGACGATCCCCTGCGCTACTATTATCGTGGCTGGGCCTTTGTCGAGTTGGGCCGGGGGCACATTGCCTCCAAGATCTTGATCGAGGGGATCGAATCCACCGCCGACGCACCGGCTTTGCTGTGGTTCGCGTTGGGGCAAGCTTATGCAACAGAAAACGCCTGGCGGGACGCAGCCATCGCCCTCGAAACCGCCCGCAGACTGGTGGAAACTGGCGACACCAGCCTGATCCTGCACTCGGACCAGCCCATCGCCGCGCTCTTTGGCACGCTTGGATTGGCCTACCTGGGAGCCGGGCGCTGTGTGGAAGCCGAGACAATGCTGACGTATGCCATTGACGTCGCTGCTCCGTCCTCGGAATACGATGCCGCGTTGGAGCAAGTGCCCGCTTGCCAGACTCCCACCCCCGATGTCACCCCCACCTATCCCACCACGACACCAGGATGAGAGATTCGAGACATTGACGCTATTTTTACTTGTGCTATACTATGCCAACAGAGTGTTGGGCCAACAGAGTGTTGGGCCAACGAGACTGTTGAGCAAACAAATCCACTTGAGGAGACCGAGATAATGGTAGCTAAAGACATCCTGGA
>JAAEPW010000488.1 GCA_024232355.1 Chloroflexota bacterium
AATCGGGGCAATGTAGCCCAACGCGCTATGGAAAGCGCGGCTACGTCGGAAATACCCTGGATTATCGAGCGCAAAACCGACAAATTAGGAACTCCCGCTAGGCAAAATCTCTGATCCCTGTGAGCTAAGGGGGGGGTATACACTAGTGAATATTAGGTTAGACCCCAATGTCATCAAGTTAAGAGACGAGAACTAGGCCTGCCAGGTTTTATAAGGCACTTTCGACCGAGAATACACACCTAATTAGGTCAAATCTTGCTCACAAAAGCTCTGACGAAAACCTGGCAGGTCTTTGCAAGCCTTAACTTTATGACATTGGGTTAGACCCACATAGACCTTTCCACAACAGTTCGACAAGGAGAAAAATTTGCAAGCAGATCTGATACTTTACAATGGCAACATACATACGATGGACGATGCCGCACCACACGTTCAGTCGGTCGCCATAACTGGCAACCGCGTGGTAGCTGTGGGCAGCGATGCGGAAATGAGGAGATTACGGTCACCTGAGGGCAAGGAGATAAACCTCCAAGGTCGTACCGTCGCGCCAGGCTTTATCGATGCCCATCTGCACTTTATGTCCTATGGTCTCAGCTCGAAGGAAATTGACCTAGCAAAAGTGCCCACGCTAGAACAAGCCCTAGCTCGCGTAGCGGATCGGGCCGCAGAAACCCCCGTCGGACAGTGGCTCACAGGGCGCGGCTGGGACCAGTCGCTGTGGAAAGAAGGTGCATTCCCTTCTCGCAAGGACCTGGACAGCGTCGCACCGGAGCATCCTGTCTTTCTGAGGCGCAAGTGCGGGCACGCCGGGTGGGCCAACTCCCGCGCACTGGAATTGGCCAGCATCACTGCCGAGACCGCTGACCCACCTGGTGGCGCAATCGATCACGATGTGACGACCAGTCAACCTACCGGCATCCTCAAGGAGACGGCTATGGAACTGCTGTCTGATCTGATCGAGGAACCCTCGCTAGATGAAGCAATGGACGCAATCCAGGTCGGTATAGCCAACGTACACAAACTGGGGTTGGTAGGGGTTCATACAATGGAAGGGACTCCCGCCCTCCGCGCTTTTCAGCAATTGCGGGCCGAAGGAAAATTAAAGTTGCGGGTGCTGATGCAGATCCCCGAGGACAACCTAGACGCAGCCATACAGGTAGGTCTGCGATCTGGTCTCGGCGACGAGTTGCTGCGCATCGGGGGAGTCAAGATATTTGCCGATGGCGCACTGGGCCCCTACACGGCCCATATGCTCGAACCCTATTCTGATGCTCCAGACAACTATGGCATTGCCATCGTCGACGTAGAACACCTGACAAAAGTCATCAGCAAAGCCAGCCGAGCCGGGCTGGCCTCATTCACCCACGCCATCGGCGACCGGGCCAACCGCGAGGTGCTGGATGCAATCCAGGCCAGCCGAGAAGCGAACACAGGGCCGCACCTGCGGCATCGTATCGAGCATACTCAATTGCTCCACCCCGACGACATACCTCGCCTGGAAAAACTCGGCGTCATCGCCTCTATGCAGCCCATCCACGCCACCCAGGATATGCTCGTAGCCGATAAACTCTGGGGTGCGCGTTGTGCTGGCGGGTATCCCTGGCGCAGCCTGCTGGACAGTGGCGCTGTCTTGGCCTTTGGTTCTGATTCGCCCGTCGAAGATCTGGACGTGATAAAGGGCATCCACGCCGCCGTCACCCGCCGCCGCCCCGACGGTTCCCCCGGACCTGATGGTTGGTATCCCGAACAAGCGCTCACTGTGACCGAGACAGTTTATGCCTACACGGCTGGTGCCGCGTACGCCAGTGGTGAGGAGACAATCAAAGGCACTCTCTCACCAGGCAAACTGGCTGACTTGGTCATCCTCTCCCAAGATATTTTTACAATTGATCCTATGGACATCCTAGAGACAAAAGTGTTGGCCACAATGTTTGATGGTGAGTTTGTCTATGAACACGAAAATATGGATATTGAACCATGTTAAATCTACAGACATTTTGACATAAAAGCCAAAGAGTGGAAAAAGTTGCTTGTAAGAACAAAATCCAATTTTGTGATCCATTCAACGACCAGGGCTGTTCAATTCTAGCTTTCCAAGGCTCTAGCCCTCGCACTTGTCCTGAACCCTGTACCTGTCGGTCCAGGACAGGTGCTGCCAAGTACAGGGTCCCCGAGGGCGATTTGGGGCAGAAAATTACTCACAAGTCGATGTTTTGTTGCATGGGCCGCCCCCGGGACG
>JAAEPW010000489.1 GCA_024232355.1 Chloroflexota bacterium
CGAGACCCAACGCTCTGAGCGCGACTGGCAGGCCAACCCGACCGTGCTCAGCGGTGACATTGATGGCAATGACACCACCGACACGAACGGGGTTGTCACCGACACGGCCAATATCACGGGCACAAACAGTTATCATGTGGTCACTGGCAATGATGCTGACACCAACAGCGTGCTGGATGGCTTTCACATTACGGCGGGAGATGCCACAAATGGTCTCTGGTCTTCAAACTACCCGGACGAACCAACTAGTGGCGGCGGTATGTACAACTATGATGGCAGCGCAACATTGACCCAGCTCATCTTTTCCGGCAACCTGGGGGATGGCGGCGGCGGCATGTATAACACTGGGGGGGCGTCACAGTTCATAACTGTCACTTTTATCAACAATTCAAGCACGGGGTCCGGTGGCGGGCTGGCTACCTACGATAACAATCCAATATTGCAAAACGTGGTTTTCTCTGGCAATGCGGCTACGGCGGACGGTGGGGGGCTATTCTCTGATGGTTCTCCAACGCTTACAAACGTCATCTTTTCTGGCAACGTAGCCGGCAGCTCTGGCGGCGGAATAATGAATGATGGCAGTGGCCTGTCGCTGATCAATGTATCACTATCTGGCAATCGGGCCAATAGTGGCGGCGGGATATACAACAATTACAGCAACTCGAGCGTGTATAACAGCATCCTGTGGAACAACCAGGATAGCAGCGGCACGGGAACCATTACGGCCACCATTTATAATAACAACAGCGCCATCACGCTGACCCACAGCCTGGTGCAGGGCAGCGGCGGCAGTGGGAGTTGGATTGCAGATACCAATTATGTGGACGGCGGCGGCAACCTGGACACGGACCCGTGGTTTGTGACGCCGGTCTCCCCCACCACCGCGCCCACCACCACCGGCAATCTGCGCCTGCAAAGCGTTTCCCCAGCCATTGATGTCGGCGACAATCAATACATCACTACGACCACCGATTTGGACGGCAACCCGAGGGTTGCCGATGGCGATTGGAGCAACACGGCCACAGTGGATATGGGCGCTTATGAATACCAGCAGCCTTGCCCCACTGGTCCGGCCGTGCGTGTGGATCAAACCACGCCCACCCCTGGCCTGGGGGAAACCTGGGCAAGCGCTGTCCTCAATCCGCAAAATGGGCTGGCAATCGCTGTTGGCTGTAGCGGCATCACGGAAATATGGGTGGCCACCGGGGTGTACACGCCAGGGGCGAACGTGACGGACACCTTCCAATTGCTGGATGATGTGGCGCTCTATGGCGGCTTTGCTGGGGTGGAGAGCGAGCGGAACGCTCGTGATCCACACGCCAACCCCACCGTGCTCTCCGGCGACATCGCCGGGGACGACACCACCAACGCCAATGGCGTGGTGACGGCCACAGCCAACATCTCTGGCACAAACAGCTACCACGTGGTGACCGGCAGCGGGGTGACCGTCACCGCCCGATTGGACGGCTTTAGCATCACCGCCGGGCAAGCAAATGGCGGTTGGGTTAATCCCTGCGGACCAGCGTGTGGCGGGGGGATGTACAATGAAAGCGGCAGCCCGACCCTGGCCAACCTGAGCTTCTCCGGCAATTGGGCCGGCTACGAAGGCGGCGGGATATACAACCGGGACAACAGCAGCCCAGGCCTGACGAAGGTGAGCTTTTCCGGCAATACGGCCAACAATGGCGGCGGCGGGATGTACAATTACAACAACAGCAGCCCAGGCCTGATGGATGTGAGCTTTTCCGACAATTCGGCCAACAATGGCGGCGGGATGTACAACTACAACGCCAGCCCAATAGTGATACAAGCGCATATCTTTGGCAATTCGGCGACCAACTCTGGCGGCGGGATGTACAATTACAACAACAGCAACCCCAGTCTGGTCAATGTGAGCTTCTCTGGTAATTCGGCTGCCAACGGCGGCGGGATGTGCAACTTTCTCAGCAGCAGCCCCAGCCTGACGAATATCAGCTTCTCCGGCAACTCGGCTGACGACGGCGGTGGGATGTACAATTATGGCAGCAACCCCAATCTGACCAATATCAGCTTTTCCGGCAATTTGGCCGACTATGGCGGCGGTATGTACAATCGCTCCAACAGTGCCCCGCAAGTTTATAACAGCGTGCTATGGAACAACCAGGATAGCAGCGGGGTGGGCACAATCACGGCCACCATTTATAATGACCGCAGCGCCATCACGCTGACCCACAGCCTGGTGCAGGGCAGCGGCGGCAGCGCCAACTGGACGACAAAGCCCAGTTTTGTGGACGGCGGCAACAACATCGACGCCGACCCGCTCTTTGCCACGCCCATCTCTCCCACCACTGCTCCCACCACTACTGGCGATTTGCACTTGCTGCCCGGCAGCCCGGCCATAGACAGCGGCCTAAACAGCGCCATCACCGCCACCACTGCCCTGGATGGCAACGTGCGCATCCAGGATGGGGATGCGGATGGCACTGCCACGGTGGATATGGGCGCTTATGAAGCCCCGACGCACTATCGCCTGACGGTGGCCAAAGCGGGGAACGGCGCCGGACAGGTGAGCGGCCAGCCAGCCGGGATCGACTGCGGCTTGACCTGCACGCTGGTCCTGGAACAACACAGCGCCATCACCCTGAGCGCTGCGGCGGATAGCGGGTCTACCTTTACAGAGTGGAGCGGCGCGGGATGCAGCGGCACGGGCGATTGTGTGGTCACGATGGACGCGGCCACACAGGTCACGGCCACCTTCACCCTCAACACCTACACCCTGGACGTAAGCAAGGACGGCGACGGCGGCGGCACAGTCAGCAGCACACCGTCCGGCATCGACTGCGGCGTGACTTGCACACAGGACTATGACTATGGCACGGTGGTCACCCTCACGGCGGCGGCCGACCCCGGCTCCACCTTTACCAGTTGGAGCGGCACGGGATGCAGCGGTGCGGGCGATTGTGTGGTGACGATGGACGCGGCCAAACAGGTCACGGCCACCTTTACCCTCGTCCCGATTGGCAGCCACGCGCTGACGGTGCTCAAGGACGGCGATGGCGGCGGCATAGTCAGCAGCACGCCGGCGGGCATCAACTGCGGCACGGACTGTAGCGAAATCTTTATCGAGAGCACAACGGTCACGCTCACGGCGATGGCCAGCGGCAACTCCACCTTTGACAGTTGGAGCGGCGCGGGATGCAGCGGTGCGGGTGACTGTGTGGTCACGATGGACGCGGCCAAACAGGTCACGGCTACCTTTACCCTCAATACCTACACCCTTGACGTGAGCAAGGACGGCAGCGGCAGCGGTACAGTCAGCAGCACACCGTCTGGCATCGACTGCGGCGTGAGTTGCACACAGGACTATGTCCACGGCACGTTGGTCACGCTCACAGTGGTGGCCGACAGCGGCTCCACCTTCACCAGTTGGAGCGGCGCGGGATGCAGCGGCGCGGGCGATTGTGTGGTCACGATGGACGCGGCCAAACAAGTCACGGCTACGTTTACCCTCATCCCGGCTGGCAGCCACGCGCTGACGGTGCTCAAGGACGGCGATGGCGGCGGCATAGTCAGCAGCACGCCGGCGGGCATCAACTGCGGCACGGACTGTAGCGAAATCTTTATCGAGGGCACAACGGTCACGCTCACGGCGATGGCCAGCGGCAACGCGACCTTTGGCGGTTGGAGCGGGGCCGGGTGCGGCGGCACTGCTGACTGTGTGGTCACGATGGACGCGGCCAAACAGGTCACGGCCACGTTCACCCTCAACACCTACACCACCCTCGACGTGCTCAAGGACGGCGACGGCGGCGGCACAGTCAGCAGCACACGGCCCGGCATCGACTGCGGCGCGGATTGCACGCAGGACTATATCCACGGCACGGTGGTCACGCTCACGGTAGTGGCCGACAGCGATTCTACCTTTAGCGGTTGGAGCGGGGCCGGGTGCGGCGGACTGGACGACTGTGTGGTCACGATGGACGCCAGCAAGACCGTCACCGCTGCCTTTGACCTGCTGCCGGTCGTACCCACCACCTACACGCTGACCCTCGCGACAGACGGCACGGGCAGCGGGTCGGTGACGCCAGACCCGGTCGGCACGTTGCTGCTGTCCGGTTGGCTCTACGAGCAGGGCGCTGTTGTTACACTGACCGCTGTGCCAGCCCTCGGCTCTTACTTTGGCGGCTGGACAGGCGATCTGCTCACCGCCGATAGCATAGAAAACCTCGTGATGGATGGCAACAAGCAAGTCACCGCGACCTTTAGCACCGAGCCGCCCGTCACCTACACCCTGACCGTGCAAACAGTCGGAAATGGCTCAGTGAGTCCGGCGGGCGGGACGTACATCTCTGGGACCGCCGTCATCCTGATGGCCACACCAGACACCGGTTGGCAGTTCGAAGGTTGGAGCGGTGACGTGGTTAGCACGAACAACCCGCTCAACGTCACAATGACACGGGATGTGAGTGTCACAGCGACCTTTAACCAAAGCGGCGGCTACGATTATATCTATTTGCCTCTGCTGCTCAGGAACGGGTAGCGCAGCGGCGTCAGGTGCGACGCACCTCTGAGGTGCGTCGCACCTGCCTGATGGGAAAAAAGACGATGAACGAAAAATCAACCTGCAAGCATTATCTCTTGGCCTTGGCGCTGCCCATTCCAGCGCCAGCCCAAAGGTCAAGCGCCGCTCTGACTGCTCAAAAAAAGTACAGTCTTGTTTTCCCACAAGACTGTACTTTATTTGCACTATAGTACAGTGACGCCGCCCCGATTTTCTGGTATACTTTGGGAGTGTGGGTTTAACCAGGCGCTCAAAAGCGGCTTGCGATGCTGCATAAAAACCCACACCACTGCACGGCGACCGAATCCGGCTGATTGGCGAAAGCAAACTTACAAATGAGGGAGGAGCATGATGAAACACACACGCAATTCAGGAATCAAAAACAACGCTTCACGATGGTACGCACTCTTGGCCTTGGTGGGACTGCTGACGATGATCCTTTGGCCCACTGCGGCCGCGGCCATCCCCCTCACCGACGCTGAAGAACTGGAACAAGCCTGGGAATACGCCGCCGACGTTGGCGTCTATCGCTACCAGAGCACCGCCCTGCAAACGATCCACCCCACCGAAAAGCTGGTCAACGTGGGCCGCAGCAGCAAGACCGAGCGCATAACGGTCGCCGGAGCGATGGACCGCCCCAACAACACGATGGAGATGGTTATCCAGGGAGATAGGACCATCGAACTCAAGATGGTGGACGGCGTCAGCTTTGGCCGGGTGAACGCGCAGGATGAGTGGGCACAGGTCGAAAACCAAAGCGACTTTTTTGCCCCTGGCGGCGATCCGCTGGGCTATCTGAACGCGGCGGAGAATATACAAGAGGCAGGAGGCAGGGGGCAGGATTCGGAGAGCGGCGATCCGGACTTGGATACGGTGCTGGCTAATCCGTACTCTTTATTGCGTGGTGAGTATTCTGTTTATACGTTTGATCTGAATGGGCCAAAGTATGCGCGCTTTATGCGCGACCAACTGGAAGAACACCTGCACCGCACGGGTGAACTGCCGTCAGGTATGGAACTGAGCACGGCCGATATATACATGGGTATGCAAGGGCACGGCGAAATCTGGCTCGACGCCGAGAACAACCTGCCCGTGCGCCAGATCATCCACCTCGAATTCCCCCCGGATCAGAACGCCCTGGAATGGGTCGATGCCGACCTCACCACCGATTTTTCGGGGTGGGATGAGGGACTGACGGCCAGAAATCAGGGCGCTGTGGCCCTGGCCCGCTTGCGAGAAAATCCCACCGCCTTGTTTACTGATCCCCAATCCCTACTTCCCAATTCCGGCTTTTTGACTCCCGCAGCCATACGGCAATTTGCCTTTACTATGAGCTTGAGCTTGCTCGTCATCGGGCTGGTGGCTTTGCTCGTCACCTACCGCCGCTCCCCGAAACTCTACACCGCTATCGCCCTGTCGTTGATCCTTTCGATGGTGGGCACGCCCTTGATGCAATCGAACCAGGTCTATGGGTTTTACGAGCGGCAGGCCACCCGCCAACTCGAGCATGAGCAGACGATTGAACAAGAAAACCAGCAGCAAGCAATGCTGGCAGAGATATCAGGCCGCAACTTTGATCCACATAAAAATCCACTAAACCAGGAAGCCTCGGAATCTGATTCCGCGATATCCAACATCCAACCCTCCTCCCCCTCCATCACCACTACCATCGCCGCTTGCGCCGCCGCCACCGACACCGACACCGACGGCGATGGCCTAACCGACCCCGTGGAATGTTTCAAGCTGGGCACCTTGCCCGATGACCCTGACACCGATGACGACGGCATCATAGACGGCCTTGAAGTGGCCGGTTTTCAAGGCGCGAACGGCGTCTGGTGGTATCTGGACCCAATCAATCCCGATAGCAATGGCGATGGCCTGCCGGACAGCCTGGAATGTCCGGCCCTGACTGGAATTTCAGCGATCACCAACACAACCACCATCTGCCAAGACATTGACGGCGATGGAACCCCCGATGTGTACGATTACGATGATGACGGCGATGGCGTGCCGGATAGCACCGATTCCTCGCCCCACTATACCGGTGGTTTGACCAGCAATTCCCAGGGTCAGTTCAACCTCTCGCTGAACGGCTATGCCACAGGCACGCCGCGTTTGCTCACGGTCAATTTTGAGATACGCCCCACAACCTACGAGCATCTCTATTACACCAACAACGTCCTGGATTGGCCCGACGGTGATAAAGAAGGCCAAGTCACACGGGTCTATACCAACACCTTTTATGATACAGGGGCCATCGGCGCTAGAACAGACTATGGGGATATGATGACCACGCCGCTGCTAGAGATTGAAATCCCGGCCCCGACTGCAAATGCGAGCAATCCCTCCGGCGGCTTGCCGGTCAAATCGAGCTTTGTAGGAGGGGCAGGCGCCATTACAAGCACCACCCCCATTACAGCCTGGGTAGATCAAGACATTTTGGATGAATATAACATCAGTGTCAGTCAGGCTAACAATGGCAAGTTGTACGCTTATGTTCCCTTGTTGCAGTTAAAAGATAGAGTGGGCGATACACCGGTGGCCTGGGCCGGGCAGATGGCTTACTGGCCTGGAAGCGCCAATTGGGGCGATAATCACCAGGTGAGATTGGTGTGGATGGTGACCGCGCTGCTTGATTCTTGCAACACCTCTGATAAGCCGGATAATTTCACCGTTGAGGCATGGTGCGCCAACCTCAGCTATACAAAGAGTCCCACCGAAACCATTCAAGTCTGGACCACCGAAAAAAAGGCCATCAAGACCTATTATGAAGACTTTTACCTGACCGGTATGGCCGTGCGGGAAGATTATGGCCTGGACCTGGCCATCATGGCCCAAAACAACGCGCTCAGCACCGACTATGAAAATTACCTGTGGCATCTGAGCAATGGTTTGCAAGTCACCTTTGGCGCAGGGCAACAGGTGGCTAACAACCGCCGCTTTGATATAAACGAAATCAACCGCCGCTTTGGCAGCACCAGTACAGCGAGCACCACCGAACGCTGGGGGCTGCCCGCCAACACCTTCTCCATCGCCAGGGGCAGTTATGCAAACCAGGCCGCCGGCCTGACAGATATGGTCAAGAACCTGATCCCCAATATCTTGACCACAACCTATGCCAGCGCGACCAGCGGCATGTCGGTCACGCTTTTGATGGCCCGGGAGGAAACCTACAAATCAACCCTGTTAAGAAACAACAACACAGACTTTATCTATGATCAAGGCACGGCCACACTGGCAGTCACATTAGGCTCTTTGGTTGAGCAAACCTTTAGCACTTTGCACTGGGCGCCCTATGAATACAATAGCGCCAATATGAATCAATATAATAGCCACGGCTGGGCAGCCTATGATTTTTTCCAGTATCAAGACGCCCTAACAGGCAAGCTGGATAAGGCCATTGATTCCAGTAAAGTGACAGGCTTGTTAGCACTATTTGGGGAGGGAGTGAGTGACGCCCCAGGCGCAAAAGTCGGGGCCATTAGCCTGGCCAAAAACTATTACACCGCCCTTTATCAAGGCGGGACTGCCCTGGTTGAGGACCCCAATTTGGGCGGCATCGTTAATACCGAGCTTGTGGAGGACGACGCCTTACAACTACAAGCCAGCGATGAAGCGGTTCTGCTTATTGTCGCTAGCGCCGTATACCTGATGCAAGTCTTTTTTATTGACCAAGGGGAGCCACTGCTGGATAAAGCGGATGAGATTCTGGTGACCATCGGAGCTGTTCAACAAGACCTGGATAACAAGGATAGCGCCATCGGTACCAGGGTTATACAAGGCGTCGGTTCAGCGGCCAAAAAGGGCCTGACAAGAATTTACGTCAGAAAAGTGGACTTTTCCAAAACGCCCAGCTATGGGGTTGTGCTCTATGACAATAACGCCGGGCGGAAATTGTCGGCGGGTTCGGCGATAACCTGGTCGGGCATGATCGTGGGTGCGACGTCGTTGATCCTCGACCTGACCGGTTCAAAAACTGAGGCCTGGACCTATGCCATACAGGCGGCTGATATTGCTATAGCGGGACTCAAATTCGCTGATACCCTCAAAACCACCATAGAATTTAGCAAAGCCTTGAAAGGCTTTTCCAAGCTCGACACAATCGTAAAATCAGCACAGACAGTAAACGACATTCGCAAAGCCAGCCGTGTTGGAGCTGCCGTTGGTTTAGCGCTTAGTGTAGGCATTGCCGCCGGCATTTTTCTTTACACCGTGCTCAGCGAGGGCATTGCGGTTGACTCGCTGGCCTTTACCCAGGCGCTGGCTCAACTCTATGCCCAGATTATTGCGGCTATCATTATGGCGATTATTGCCGCCACGGTGATTGGGGCCTTGATCCTGGCCATACTTGCCCTGATTGATGCGATCATTGCCCTGATATGCCACATTGTGGAAGGTAAAGCTTCTTGGGTGGAAGAGTGGATCTGTGGAGGGTTTTCCGGGCTTTTGGTCAAACTGATTACTTATGTGATTTTCAACCAAACCCCCCTGGTCGATCTGGAAAAGACGGGGCGCCTGGACATTGCGCCTATGGGGATCACTCTGGCCAACCCGGCGGCGGGGATGATAGTTAATAATCGCATTGACTTTAGCACTGTCATTACGTCCAATCTTTACACCAACAGCCCGCTCTCTATTGGCTATGTCTATGCCTGGGGGCCGGCGAATCAATTTGCGGACAGGTACCTGGACGATTCCACGTTTCAGTATAGGATTCAACCCAGTAAGAACGATCTCTCTCTCAGTCAGAATCAAACCAGTTGGATCGCCGCTCCCGAGCGCGAAGACGCCCCGAACTCTGGCATCCCCGACGGTAAACGTTTTTACCAGGTATTTTATCCCACCGGGGCTTTTACCTATACACAGCCCGGCATTAACAAACCGGTTGTACTTTATCTAACCGAAGGGTTTAGTATAAAAGCGCAAGAATGCTGGCTTGTAGGACTCTTGTCCGTCCTCTGCTATCACCGTGATCTCAGTGAATCCAGTCACACAGACCTGGGCACAAGCTACAAGTTTGATGTATTCCCGGACTCGCTGGATGGCTTTATGAGCCTGGTCTCTACCGGGGATAATAGTTACCGCCAGGCTTGGGATAACAAGTTCCCCACGCTCATGGATGCCGATGGGGATGGATTGGTCAGCCAACATCACGGCGGGCCTGACCCGGATGACAGCACCCCCGATTTTGACGGCGACGGTCTGTCGGACTTTTGGGAATACCAGAACAGGAGCCTGGCCGATCCCAGGAACGCCGACGGCGATTGTGACGGCCTGACCGATTATTGGGAAGTTTTTTACGGCACCAACGCCCACCTGGCCGACACCGATAACGACGGCCTGCTTGATGGGGCAGAAGTCTTTCACCCCAACTGGCGCCACCCTTACGAGAACAGCGTCCGTAACAATAGTATCAATACCTGCCAGAACGGTCAAGGCGCGTCTTGGTCGGGCGGCTGGACCATTGTTTGGGGGTATGATAATAGCGGCCCGCTAAATACCCTGGTCACCTCCGACCCGCTGACGGTTGATATTGATGGCGATAACATTCTGGACAACCGGGAATATATCTATGGCTATAACCCCAAGGTTTCCAGTGAATTAAATGTCCTCTCGATCGATTCCGCCTTGCAGGCGACAGGCGTCTTTACCACGGGCGCGATCGCCGTCCTTCCCGGCGCCACCATCCCCTATACGGCCTCCGTCAAAAACGAGCTGGATAACCGCTGGGCGTTCGGCCTGTTTGAGCAGGAATACCCGCTGGATCGTAACCGCACCATCAAGACGATGATCCTGGATCCCTTGAATGAGGTCACCATAAGTGGGGCCATTACCGTGCCCGCGAATATCACCCAAACGCAGGTGTCCACCCTGAGCCTGCGCGCCGGGGCGGTGATTAAAGACAAGAGCACCCATCGCCACCTGTGGCTGCACATGAATGACACAAATTGGCAGGGCGCTTTTGACGATGATTCGGGGAATGATAATCGTGTGACTTGCTCCCTGGGAAATTGTCCACGTAGCGCTGGCACTTATCTGACGGGTTTTGATGGCGAGCATACCATGCGCGCCACGCTCAAAAAGTTTAACCTCGCTTCCTCATTTACCGTGGGCATGTGGCTCAATCCCACTGACGACCTGGATTTCGACCATTTCAGCTTGTTGACAAAGTTCGGAGGCTGGCTGTCCTACCTATTTAACGTGAAACTCAATCCCGATTGGTCTGTCCAAATTAACACCGGGGGGTTCAATCAGGCGGGCCTGAAATCCAGTCCCGGCCTGATCGTGCCCAATCGATGGCAGCATCTCTTTGTAACGGCAAGTTACGATCCGGCCACCCAAAAGTACCTTGTCAGCCTTTATCGGAATGGTATTCCGATTATAAGGGACGGACAATTGAACTATGCCGGCTCGTCTAACAAAATAGAAATTGCCTACAATTATTATGGTTCACTGGATGAATTTGAGATCTATGACTATAGCCTGAGCGCCACCGAGATTCAAGCCCTGATGGGGACACAACCGGTGATGCAGGTTGATTTTGCTGCCAAAACCGATCTGTCTGGCTGGGAAAATATAATCACCTGTGCAGCTACAACCTGTCCTGCCGGCAGTTCCGGCGGCGGCGCTTTTGACCAGGCCAGTTATGTCCAATCCGCAGGGCCACAACTCAATTTGAGTGACGGTCAATTCAGTTTCGCCACCTGGGTCAAGCCCCTGGCCCGCACCCAGCCCTTTGATACGGACGCCGCCAACGTCTTTACAACCACGGCCAGCAGAGGTGGTGATTGGCAAGGTCTGTTT
Organism: Chloroflexota bacterium; assembly: GCA_024232355.1. The sequence goes on from JAAEPW010000489.1 coordinate 11,345, forward strand.
GGCAACGAGACCCTCAGCGATGCGGATAACAATGGAACCTATGAAACCCTCAACGTCGATTATCCCACCCTCTATGTGGGGAATCAAGGGCATCTCTTGATGCGCTTTGGGCACTATTCAGACACCACGCAACTTTGCGAATTCCAAACCACCAACCCGGTACTCACCTTTGGTCAGAACCAACACCTGGCCGTCACCTTTGACGGGACGCAATATTACGTCTATCGCGATGGTGAACTGGTAGCCCAGGGGGCCGATACGAATTGTGTGAACAAAAGACCCGCCAATACCTCCAGTTTTACCATCGGCGCGCCCAACACACACGGCTATTTCTATGCAGATCGCTTCCAGGTGACTTTTCCCGCTAATCTTGTTTATCTTGATTTACTTTTCGACCTGTCACTAGCAGATAAATTATGGTCGGGAATAGTGGGTAATAATGATCCCAAAAATTATTTGGCTTCGTTCCCTGTACATGCCGGCAAGCTCATTACAGACGACACTATCCACTCATATTCGATATACTATCTTGGTGAAACCATAGACCCGCAACCGTATGCGCTATTTAACAGATTCCAACCCGCGCACTATACACGCCATCTTGACAGGTCAAAACACTATGCATTCCACTGGAGCATGTCCAACGACCATTTTAACGGCACGCTGGATGATTTTCGCGTCTATCGCACTGCCCTGAACGCGGGCGCGATAGCCGATCTATACAAGGCCAGTTATTACGCCCTGGAACTGAGATTGGACGAGCCGCCGGGCGCGGACATCTTTGGCGACAGCTCTGGTAGCAATCGTCCGGCCAACTGTGTCCCCGCCGGGGGTGCTTGCCCCGAAAGCGGCCTTCCGGGGCGGGATCATCAGGCCCTGCGCTTTGACGGGACAAACGACTATTTGCAATTAAAGCACATCACCAACCCGGCCCAGGGCGAGTTTGCGGCAGGGGTCTGGTTCAAGGCCAACAGCGTGGACAGTCAAATGAACCTGCTGCAACAACAAGGCGCGGGCGGGCAAACCTGGCTCTATGTGACCGCCAATGGCCAACTGGCCACAGACCTGAGCGGCACACCCTTGACCAGCGCCCTCAGTGTCGCCGATAGCATCAAGACTGACGAATGGCGCCACGCCACGGTCAGTTATATCAGCCCCACCCTCAAGCTTTACCTGGACGGGGCCCAGGTGGCCAGCCGCAATACCACCCAAATTGGATCCAGCGCCGGGACGATGGTCGCCAGCACAAACAGTGCCAAGAACGGGAACTGGTTTAACGGCCTGCTGGATCACGTCGTGATTCTCAAAACCGCCCTCCAGAATGCCAGCGCCGTTCAAGACCTGATGCGCCAGAATCCCGTCCTCAACTTGCACCTGGATGAAGACCTGGCGATGACGACCTTTGCCGACGACACCCCTTATGCCAATCATGCCACCTGCTCCGGCACGACCTGCCCCAAGGGCGGCGACAAGGGTCAGATGCGCGAGGCGCTCGTCTTTGACGGCCAGGACGATATGCTGACTGTGCAACACAGCGATGTCTTTGACTTTAGCGCCTACCCTAACTATACCCCAGAAAACACACCCTTTAGCGTTGGTCTGTGGGTCAAACCGAGCGCGAAAAAGAACGGTTATCAGCCATTGATCACCAAAGAGAGCGCGGGTCGGTTGAGGCTATTTGGTCTGTTCATTGCTCCCAACACGATGCGGATTCACTATAGCCTGCATGGACTTGTGTTTCCGTGGTGTGATGCCGACAACTATAACGCCAACAGCGTCGGCTCCTTGAATGAAAATCAGTGGAATCACGTCATGCTGGTGATGGACGGCGAGCGGGCGTATTTATATCTCAATGGCAGCCTGGACAGTTCAGTGGCCATTGATACAAAGCTATGTGTCAATTCCCTGCCAATCCGGTTGGGGGACTGGGGAACTACCTATCCCGGCTTTGCTGGCAGCATGGATGAAGTGACCATCCACAACATCGCCTTCCGGGCGGACGAGGTGCGCGAAATTTACGACTATCAAGCCTCCTGGTTCGATGTCACCTACCAGCACAGCATCCGGGTTGACCTGGACGATCCGGCGGTTGAAATTGGCCTGGCAGACAACATGTACCTGCGTGCTGATCCCGATATCGTGCTCTCTATCTCGGCTTATGACCCCACCTCCGCTGTGAAAAAAGTCCAATACTCTTTTGACAATAGCACCTGGTACACCGCCACCAGCCGCGACGGCGATGCCTGGATTTTCACCTTTACCCCTGCCGGCGATGGCCCCTACACCATCACCGCCCGCGCTTATGACAGCGTGGGACACGTGGTCACAGACACCGCTACCTTTAACGTGGACAACACCCCGCCCGATGCGCTCAGTTTGAGCAATGCCGGCGCCCTCTTGCCTGGGGTTGGCAGCATACAACTCGACCCCCAATGCGCGGACGCCGGGAATGGCGCAGGCTGCGACAGAATCAATGTGGATGTGTTGGACCGCCACGGCAATTCCCTCAACGGCTTTCAGGACCCCCAGGACTATCCCTTGCCTATACCGCTCTATGGCACATATTACGTGAATGCCTCCGCATCCGACGTGCTGGGGAACGGGCCGTTCACAGACACCATCGGCTCCATCCGCCTGGATGGCTACGGACCGGTGGCGGACGTGACCTTGCCCAGCGGCATCATCTCAAACTCACTGCCGACAATAGGCTATCTCGATTTTGAACGGCGTGGCGCCAACAGCTTTCTCAAGGGCACGATCAGCGATACCCCGGACCCAGTTGGAAACAAAATCCTGAACCTGCACTTTGAAGAACAGACCTACTATGCTACCCCCTTTGCCGATAGCTCTGGCAACCTGCTCACCGCCGAGTGTGTCAACTGTATCTTTTCCTGGCGGGACGAGGATGGCCAGTATGGGCGGGCCTTTGACTTTACCGGCTCCAACCACCTGCGCATTCCGGACAATGCGCTATTGGGAAATGACGGGCTGCTCGATTTCAGTACCTCCATTACCCAAACCGAGCTTGAGACGACCATCGCCCTGTGGGTCAAGGCGGATCACTGGAACGACAACGCCGCCACCCCCTTTATCGTCAAAGGCACGGGGGGCAGCGAAGCCAACTACTACTTTGGCAAATCGGCCAGCAACGGGCTGCGTTTTGCCTACTATAACAACGGCTGGGTCGAGGTTCTGGACGATAGCGGCGTCAGCTACACCAACGACCAGTGGGTTCACCTGGCGATGACACTCAACACCGCCAAAAACCAGGTCGCCTTTTACCGGGACGGTCTTCCGTTGAGCGTCCACACCCGCACCCTGTCCTCCGCCCTGGACTTTGGCGGCACGCCCCTCTTGCCCAACGACAGCGACCTGACCATCGGCCACTATGCCGGTTCCTTGGACGCCACCTTTGCCGGATACTTTGACGAACTGGCAATCTATGACCGCGCCCTTACCGAGGACGAACTCTACAACCTCGCCAACCCGGTGGGAACTCTCGCAGCGAGTGTCCGCATCCGCTTCCGCCACGCCAACGGCTATGCCTGGCCCACGGGCCTCGACCCATCGGCGGGCGGCCTGGTCCTCAACCTGACTATGGATGACGATAACTTTAGGGACCTATCGGCTTTTGGGAATAATGCCGCCTGCACAACCTGTCCCAGCCAAGAGTTACAGTGGGTTGACACCAGCCTGGTTGCCAAATTTGACGGCCAGGACGACTATCTGCAAGTGGACAACGTGCTCGATCCCGGAGCGGGCAGCCTTAGCGCCGCCCTCTGGTTCCAGGTCAACGGCAGCGGCATCACACACCCCCTCTTGCAGCAGCAAGACAGTTCCGGCACAGGCCAAATCTGGCTGGGCGTCAATAGCAACAACAAACTCTACACCACCCTGGGCGGCGCGACTATGGAGAGCAGCGCCAGCGTCATCCCCTGGACGTCAGGGAGCGATCCCCCCCCTTGGCATCACGCCGCCGTAACCTACGATGGCGCCACCCTCAAACTCTACCTGGACGGCAACCTGGAAAACAGTGCTACCTCCACCCTGGCCGCCAACGATGGCGACCTGATCGTGGGAGCGACGAAAAACCTGACCGCTTCCCTGAATGGTTCCATCGAAAACCTGGTTGTCTTTGACCGCGCTCTGGCCGAACAAGAAATCTCGGTTTTGCAGACCGACATCTGGCAAGAGACGTCGCCCGGCCCCTTTAACTGGTTCTACCCCAGCCCCCTGCCGCCGATGGAAGGCCCCTACAAAATCGACCTGTTCGCCTGGGATTACCTGGGCAACACCAGCTACATCCCCAACGTCTGGAACGGCGTCATTGACACCATCGCTCCCCAAATCGTCCTGACCCACACCAAGGTCAGCGGCGGCATCTACCAAATCAGTTGCCAGGCCAGCGACTATAACCTGACCGACCAGGGGTGGGCTTGCCCCAGCGGCGATGCTCCCACCTACGGCTACAATGCCGCCCCCTGGTTCCAGAAAATTTTCAACGCCCCAGACAAACTGGAAACCCTGGTCAACCACGACCAAACCGGCCTGGCATCGGGCGATTACCACATGACCGCCTGCGACGAACTGGGCAACTGCACCACCGCCACCGGCTTTATCAGCGCCTACTTTGAAAAAGACACCGCCATCAACCTGCCCGGCACCCTGGCAGGCGAGGCCCGCTGGGGCGACTATGACGCCGACGGCGACCTGGACGTAGTGGTCACCGGCTGCACCGACGAAACCTGCACCGCCCGCGTGGCAAAGGTCTATCAGAACAATAACGGCAGCTTTAGCGAATATGCCTCCCTGACCGGGCAGAGCTTTGGCAGCGCCAACTGGGGCGACTATGACGGCGACGGCGACCTCGACCTGCTGCTGGCAGGCGAGCGCGGCAGCGGCGGCAGCGCCTACACCACCCTGCACGAAAACACCGGCAGCGGCTTTGGCAGCGGCGTCACGCTCAGCCAGAATCAAGGCGTGGCCGCCTGGGGCGACCTCGACAACGACAACGACCTCGACTTTTTCGACGGCGACGTCTACCAAAACGAGGGCGGCGGCTCCTTTGGCCTGTACGCCAACCTCGGCAGCGGCAGCGGCAACGCCGACTGGGGCGACTATGACGGCGACGGCGACCAAGACCTGCTGATAGGGAACAAAATCTATGACAACGCCGGCAGCAGCCCTTCGACAGGCTCAGGACAAAGCTTTGAACTGCGCAGCGACGTCATCCTGCCCACCCGCTACAGCGATGCCAAGTGGGGCGATTACGACAACGACGGCGACCTCGACATCCTCTTTGCCCAGGGCTATATAGGCTTTGGCGGCGGGAACCCTGTCCACATCTATGAAAATCAGGGCGGGACCTTTGCTCTGGCCCACCAACTCGACGCCTTTGCCTGGTCGAGCGTGGCCTGGGGCGACTATGACAACGACG
>JAAEPW010000490.1 GCA_024232355.1 Chloroflexota bacterium
ATGCACCGCCTGTGACTATGATTCAGACGAACTTGAAATGCAGTTCGCCAAGAGTTTCTGCATTGGACTTGAACTGCCTGTCTTGGTAAGGACCCTAAACCAGTGGGGGTACCACCCCTACTTGGGCAATCTTCCAAGTGGCCGAGGAAGGAAAGTGCCAAGCAAAGATATGCGCGAGCGCCAACCCCATCCGGGGCCGCATACACGGAAACAGTCAAGTCATCGACATCAGTTTGACGAAAATGTGGACACCTATCAAAGTGCTGCTAGTAGTGTTACACATGGCCCAGTCCGAAGGGGTGCTCCTACCATTTTCGGGGGCTGGGGGTGGGCACCCAAGCGCGACTACTCGCTGCAGCCAACAAGAGACATGCCGCCGCTGAGATAGCTGCCGACTCGTTTCCGGCCATGGACGCCAAGCCAACCGCCGAGACTGAGTGGGTCTGCAGGACAGTTGGCCACCAGAATGTCATTTGCTGGAGTCCCGATGAGCCCTCAGCTGCCGCCTCCAGTGTTAAAGATGAGTCCGCCTGCCATGCATGGCTGGGCTGCTCGACCACCGGGAGTGCTGGCTCCACGAGGGTCAGATGGTGAATCGAGTACTGAGTCAGCCGGAAGTGAAGGCCGCAAGGACAAATGGCCGCCACCAGCTATTGGACCTTGGGGTCGCCCAGCTGCTGGTCCTCCGCGATGCCGCTCCGATAGTGAGTCGAGCAGTCAGCATGAGAGTACCTCTACCACTAAACGTGATCCATGCCATCGCAGTCACCGACCCCGTCATCAGTGACGAGGCAGTCAGTCTGGACAGCGAGCGATGATGTTTGCACCGCCGGGTATTCCTACTTTCCAATCCCCGCAGCAGCC
>JAAEPW010000491.1 GCA_024232355.1 Chloroflexota bacterium
AGGCTAAACACGCTGTGGCTTGATATGGCCCCGACTGGGGAAGGCATCAGTGCGTCTGGAAGCAATAGCCAGAATCAGATAGACCTCAGATTCTCCCAGATTCTGGGAAATCCCATCCCTAGCGGGTGTGCCTCTGCTCATTCTCAACCTCAGTGCCCCTTTTATCCTTGCAATTCAGTCTCAATTTGCGAATAATTAGTTACACTATCGTCGCAGGAGTTGGAATCGGAGGCGTGAACTTTTCCAGTGGTAAAGTCAAAGTTCTGGGAAAGAGAAACAAGGAGCGATTTGTCTACCTGGGCAAAAGGGCTTTGTCAGCCGTATGGTTGTACGCTAAAGAGGAACGACCCGAACCCGCCCAGGTGAACTGTAGTTCTCTGTTCTTGACGATAGACGGTTACTCAATGGACCGCAATTCGATTCGACACGTGACAAGGCGATTGAGCAAGATGATAGGTGAGCACATCCACCCCCACCAGTTCAGGCACACCGCTGCCATCGAGCACTTGCGTCACGGGATGGACGTGTTCAGCCTTCAGCACTTGCTTGGTCACGAGGACTTGCAAACGACGCGCCAGTATTTGGAGGCTCTGAACGACGAAGATGTTGAAAAGAGGGCGCGGCGAACCTCGCCGGGGGACAATTGGAGGCTGTAAGGGAAAGGCCACTGTTGCCTGGGGGCGGGGGCTTGTTGCTCGTTTTCGTTTGGAGCTTCAGGGATCAGAGTTTTCAGAGTCCAGAGATAAGACGGGGGACGCCACAACAACTCGAAAACCGTGGTCATAGTAACGATAATATGGATAACTGTGGTAACGGGACGCGCAGCGCACGCCCCACTGACCGTAGGCGAGTTTCCCTCCGCGAACCACCTGACGATCAGGCGAAGCCATATCTTCGCGCCCATCATTCGCTTGGTAGGGGTATTCTTGAAACAAGCTCCGCGTCCACTCCCATACATTTCCAGCCATATCTGCGCAACCGTAAGGACTATCGCCAGCCGGGCTGTACTTGCCCACTGGCGTCGTGCCTTGGATTCCTGATTCGTGTACATTACACTTGTTCTTGTCAAACCTGTCTCCCCAGGGATAAATCCGTTCGTCAGTTCCTCGTGCGGCCTTTTCCCACTCTGCCTCTGAGGGTAGCATCACTGTCAGCCCTGTTTTCTCACTTATCCAACGACAAAAGGCCACTGCGTCATACCAGGTCACCTTCACCACAGGATGATCATCCTGTCCATCCAGGCTTTCAGAATCTTCCAGTTTATAACCGCTGTCTTCTATAAAAGCACGGAACTGTGCAACAGTTACAGGGTAACGTCCAATCCAGTATCTTGGCAACGTCACCTCGTGTTGTGGCAATTCGTTATCATGCGCTTGGGCATCTTTCTCCTTGTCGCTGCCCATTGGGAATGGTCCAGACGGTACCCAAGCCATTGGCTGACCAAGCATTTCTTCCCAGACTCGCTCAGGGATTTCAGACCATAACATATCCTCTCTTTGTGCCTCTAGGTAGCGCAACGCTGCACGCCACCGGTGTTGGTCTTCACCTTGCAAAGCCTTTGTCACTAGTACTCGTGCCGCTTCACCCATTTCCACTAGCACCTGAACCGCCAGCCCTGCTACCTCGGCGTCCTCACCGCCTGCAATCAGGAATAGAGGTTGTGATGCCCAAGTGGAATTATTGGGTTGTGTCGTCACGTAACGTAATGAAGCAATTTTAACACGTCGATCCTTGCTCTCTAGGCCCTTTGCAACCAGTACTTGCGCAGCTTCCCCCATCCTTGCCAACGCCTGGACCGCTAACCCTGCTACTTCGGAGTCCTCATCGCCCGCTGCACGGAGGAGTAGCTGTACTGTCCAACTATCTCCCACTTTTGTCAATGCTACCACAGAATAGCAACGATCTCTCGCTTCCAGCATCTCGTCCCACATCTCTTCCGGGACCTCTGCCCAGAGAAGATCATCGGGAAGCGCACGTAGATAACGCAATGCCAAACGCCATTGACGTTGATCTTTACTTTGCAAAGCCTTCGCAACAGGTGCTCGTGCACTTTCCCCCATCTCCACCAGCATCTGTGTTGCAAACTGGGCTACCTCCAAGTTCTTATCGCCTGATGCACGAAAAAGCTGATGTGCCGCCCAGTCACTTCCTACTCTCGCCAACACTGTTACAGAACAACGACGGTCCTTCACGTTTAGCTTGTCCCACATCTCTTTTGGGACCTCTGCCCAAAGGAGATCATCAGGAAGCGCATGTAGATAGCGCAATGCTAAACGCCACTGGCGTTGATCTTTACTTTGCAAAGCCTTCGCAACAGGTGCTCGTGCACTTTCTCCCATTTCTACCAGTGTCTGGATCGCCAGTCTGGCTACTTCCGCATCCCTGTCGCCTAATGTGTCAAAGAGGAGTTGTGGTACACGTTCATTCTGTATCTGCGCCAGCGTCTGCACTGCCCGCCGCCGATCTTGCACCTGTTTCGATTTCAGTAGCCCGACTGAGCGATCTTCTACTGCCTTCCGCGTCTCTTCAGCTACGTCTTGTCCTTCCTCCACGCACCACCACGCCAGCCAAGGGTTAACTCGAACCACATCTTGTACTAGCTGGTCGGCGTCATCCACCAGTCCCGCTAATTGGACAAAGGTTTCCATCCACCAGTCGTCTGCTGCCAGACTCGCTAGACCTTTGTCCTGTCCGGTCAACAACCGTTGCCCAGAACGCTTGACTTGCTCCCATGGCCCCAGGCTCCATTCTTGCACTGCGATCTCTCGTAGCGCTAATGCTGCAAAATGTTCTTGTACTGTCTGGTGTGGGGAAAACCAGAGCAGATCATCTCCTGCCAGTAATCCGTGTCGGGCACAAGCTCCTACCACTTTCTCAGCCAGATCATCACCCAATTGTTGAGCTACTACTGTCATTGCCTCATCACGGGAACAAAGGAGTCGTTTTTTTTGACCTAGATGGTATGCCAGAATTCTCAATGCTCGTCGTTTGATCCGTTCTGGAATCTCGGTATCTATGCGGCGGTCTGTGTCCCTCCTTAGCATTCGGGAGACGAAACGAGCATACAATTCACCCCGGTTGCCAGGTACTGACTCGCCAGCAGCTCCAGCTTCCTTTATTAGCCACAGGATAAGGGGGGTGCGGGCCAGCGTCCGTAGTCGGTCGTCGAGGCGCTTGTAGAGGACTGTTCCGTACCGGCTAAGGTGGGTGAGTAAGTAGTCCCGTGCCTGTTCATCTCCAATAGGCTGTACTACTACTATCTGTTCAACTTCCCCACGCAGTCGTCGCCATAACTCATCTTGCGCCCGACTGGTCAGGATTACGGGGTGTCTGGGATAAGTAGACATCCAGCGGACAAGTTCACCAACCAATCGGTTGCGATAGTCAGGTGGCACTTCGTTCAGGCCATCGAAGAGAAAGACGCAACGGCTCGATCCTTCTTTGAGAAAGGTGGTCAATGTTTGCTCATCATCAAGCCGCAAGTGTCCGGTCCTCTGCAAAAGCGCCCGTACCCAATCCAACAATGGAGTTCCGTCGTAACGGAAGAGTCTCACGAGTACAGGTACAATCGGCTCTACTTGTTCTGAGGGATCACAAAGCTCCCAGGCCAATCGTTCTAACGAGACAGTCTTTCCAGAGCCAGGTTCACCCAATACCAGAAGTCTATCGGCGGTATGGAGCGTCTGAAGCAAGTTCTCGCGTGGTCCTAATCGTCCTGTTTGATAAGGAGAGGCTTCGATAGGGAGTGTGGCTCCTTCCTCCTGAATGTAAGCTGACATCCCACCCCAACGATCACGGGCGTTGGTTTCCAGTTGTTCCCGTAAAGCAGTCCGGTGGCGGGTCACAGCCTCTGAGGAAGCGACGATGTTCTCAGTCTCATCCTTCCACAACTGCCCATCCTTGAGCCGCATAAAGAGTACTGGTACGGCGGCGTCAGGCCGTCCTGCTGTCAGGAGCACACTACGGGCCTCATTCATTGCGTAGTCCACTATCCCGTGCTCGGCCAAACGCTGGTAAAAGACCTGACTCAGTTTCCGTGCTGTCGTGATCTCCAACTTGTCCTGCATTGCAACGATAGCAGGAATCCCGGCGTTGACCAGCTTGGGGCCAAGTCCTCGGAAAGCGTCTGTTGTTGAGCGGGCCGCACTCTGACAAGCGGCCAGGAAAACCAATCGAGGCTTCACACGTTGGCGTGATAACATACCGCTGAACTGTTCATCGTCCACAAACTGCGTGTTTCCTGCCTCGTCCTGCATATAGAGAATGGTAGATTTCTTGTCTCTGCTTAAAGTCCCATGCCCTAGATAGTGGATAATGTGATACTCCTTGTGTAGCTTGGTTCCCAACCGTTCCAAAGTGACTGGCGAGTCAAGAAAGTCTAGTTCAATTTCATTCTCGTCCAATTTGGAGAAGGCTTCTGTTAGGATGTTCCGTTCGGTTTCCACGTCCAGGGGAGGCAGATTCTTCTCTTTCAAATCGTTGGGGTTAGAGATCAAAACCAGGACACGGATAGGACGATTCTCTACAGCCCCGCCCCACTCCTCAAAAACAGGGAGGTAACGTGAAAAGGGGGTCTTGCCATTCGCTGACAGCATCGTGTCGCCGTCACGTAGCAGTTCCCACGGTAGGGTGTGGAGTTCGGGAGCACCTTTGTTAATACGGAGACGGATGCGGCGTTGAGGAGACTGCCCACGTGCCTGATCCCAGGTGCTACGCAATATACTGTCGGCAAGGAGAGCGTCAAACAACCGCTGTCCATCATAGACTGGGTCTGAGTTAGCTGTCCAGGGCAAGATGTTGGCAGAGAGGTAGCCTTGAGAAGATTCTTGCTGGCCGTCCAAGGTGATTTCTACCGGGTATTCTTCGTCTCGGCGTTGGAGGATGCGAATTTCTAGATCGGCAAAGTTGTTCACCCGGCTATTCTCCTATGGCTTGTCTGCCCCAGTCGCCAGCAACGCTGAGGCTTCTCAGGGTATTTTAGTTCAGGTTGGAAGGGGACGCAAGTGGGCGATGCAAAGGGTTTTCGAAGCAGAACAGGGGCGAAAAATCAACCCCAAAAAACAGGCTGCGAATGTTAACAAAATGAGCGTAAAATAGGGCATCTCAAACAAGGAGGTGCCCTATGAGCACACAAACACACAAAGCGGGTGGCCCCAGTTCCATCACCGAGGCCACCCAGTTCCAACAGGCGCAGGCGGGGTGTTCTGCCAGTTTGAACGAACTGATGGAGCATCACGACGGCTTGGTCCAGGCCGTCGTGCGCCAGCAGGTGTTGGGCGATTTGCCCTACGCCGAGGCGGTGCAA
>JAAEPW010000492.1 GCA_024232355.1 Chloroflexota bacterium
GGCCGATAGGTCTTGTGGCAATCTGTGGACACCTCATCTCCTCTTCCCGTCTCCACAACCCCACCACGCCCGCTCATCAAACCAAAGCACACCAGAACCCACAACAACACCACCGCCAACTCCCCACGCCGCATTCCATCGCCCCTGACCCAAGGAGAAACAAGCCAAAGCACCACCTGGGCAGACCAAGGGGGAGACGGCGAGGGAGCGGACTTGGGCAGCGGCGGCGGAGGCACTGAGTAGATCAGGCCGATAGATCCTGTGGCAATCTGTGGCCCAAGGCTCATTACCAGGGTTTCTCACGGGGAGAAGCGATGTGGGCCAAGGGATTGCGCCTCTGTTTCGGCGGTGGCGAGCGATGGGGCGGGGTTTGGGTGAGGTGGCGCCACCAGGATCAAAGAGCACGGCTGATCACGCACACAAGTAGTTGGCTCTGTATAGCACAGCCAAAAAAATTGATGTTTCGCTGTGCTATCGTCGCGCGCGGTATCGCCAACTCATTGTCCAATTTGGGACTTGATAAAGCGCATCCACATTGAGGTAAGTCACTACCAAAATCGGCCTGCAAGCCGAGGAGTATCGTGTTGAGATCGTCTACGCCGTCACCGTCGAGTTGAATGACGTATCCAACGCCTCGCTACGTTGGGGAATGACGGCGATGGTTGAGATCAAAATGCACTGACGTTGTCATTGTCTCAGAAAACCTAGCTCTGTTCACCAGCGCAGGCCTGCACTGACCTGCGCTGGATTTTTTCTTGGCAGGTAATAAGGCCATCGTGGTCGCTACGGTTCAAAGTTCAGAATAGCCGCATTGGCCAGCGCGACCACATTGGCTTCCGGGCCAGCCTTGAGACCTACCATATACTGATACCCGTTATAGATCCAATACACTGTGGCATCGTTGCAGTTGGCCATACAAACTGCTTCGCTAAAGTACCCCGTAATGCCATTGGCCAACGCAACTGTCCGGGCCCGCCCAATATCAAACGGGAAGGTGCGCGTCCCCATAGGCTCGCTCGAATCGACCTGTTTTCCGCTCATGCTGCCGTAATGACAAGCACCCGCGCCTTGGCAGTCCTCCCCGTAATCCAGACTAAGCTCGTATTCGCCCACGTCAACCGTAAAGAGATAGGGATAGATGACCAGCAGACCTTGTTCTACCGGGAACTCTGGCGGGAGCATGGGCGGCACGCCGGCGTCCACCAAAGATTGCATATAGGGTTGGAATTCTGGCGGGACAACACGCGGCAGGCCAGATATTGCGCCGGTATCTGCAGCCGATGGAATGGTCACTTCCAATACGTAATCCACAGCTTCCTGGGCTACCGACTGTATGTCGATGAAATAGTCCTGCGTCAAAGGAAGCACACCTACCCAAACGGGTTGCGCCAGTATAGTTCGAGCCAGCACAGTGCCATCCAGGCCCCAGATAATGAGAGTGACGCTCTCCGATCCAGCAACTAGATTCACCGTCATCTCTTGCCCGACCGCAGCGTTTAGCACGTACTGGTGCAATCCGCCCGCAGCCAGATTGTCCATCACTTGAGCAGAGATGGCGCCCGGGGCAAACTCGATGCGTGCCGGTTCAGCCTTGGGCAGAGTGACAGTTTCCCAGGTAGGGTCTTGAGCACAGTTGAGGTCAACGGTGTACCGTTTCTGTTCGGGCGTCAGTCTATCCATACAGACCACCAATGGCTCATCCTGAGAGCAAAGTTCATTATCTGCCGGTTCAATGCTGACGACGAGTATGCACAGCCCATTTTCTTTACGATAGCCGAAAAGCATGCCGCCAGCACCGCCGCCCGCATACTGGATATCCTCCTGCCATTCCAGCGACTCGAGAGCTGCTTTGGCAGCGCTTTCGACACCGATCAAGCTCTCAGCATATTGGCTCGAAAAGGTAATAATCGTCTGACAACCAGTGCCAGTTTTTTGATTGAAATAGTCATCAAAAGGAGCTTTTAACATCTCGCCAGGGAAACCCAGGTTTTGCGAGAGCACGCCGGATAGATTCGTACATGTCTCAGGGTTCAGTGGAAGAAAATCGCCTTGCATCGCCGCGATTGCCGCCTCCCGACACTCTTCCGATGGCCCCGCAACCCCCGCGAATCTTCCATCGGGCGAAGCCGGTAATCCAAAGGTAGAACCACACTCGGACTGGGATGGTGGGCGGACGACAATATCCTCTATCGTTTGACCGGCAGCTACAGTCACCGCAGCCAATGTCCAGGCATCGTCTGAGTAGCCAAGGGAACAACTCTCCCCTTCAAGTGGGCAGGCAAACACCAGATAAGACCCCGGCTGCACCTCCAGTGTATAAGGCACTGCCCCGTCGGCTTGTGACGTCTCAATAACAGCCCACGCACTTGTGGCATTGTCGACCGCATACACCACCATGGGGGGAGTGGGCGGCGCTTGTCCATGCACGATGCCGGTGATAAAGCCAGATTCGATAGCAGTCGGAATAACCTCTGTAGCGGGCGCGGTGGGGGGCGGAGGCGACGTTACTGTCGCTTCAACATTGACACCCTCATCTTGCTGCCCACAAGCAGTGATCAGCAGAACAAGGATGATGATCCAAAGAGAAAAGGTCGAACGTTTTGTTGTATTCATAGATTTCTCCAGTAATAGTATGTATGCAGTGTCTTTCAAGCACAATTTATAGCTTCCCAATCCTAATCTGAGAGATAAACGATGAACTTTCCTCGCCAAATTGTACATTCTCTCTCCTCGGCTGTCAAACAGCGCCTCCGCCAATGGACTCGTTAGTCTCCCCACCTTCAACTCCCCCACCCCGCATCCCACCGCCCCCGGCCCAAGGCGACAAGCCAATGCACTACCTGGGCAGACCAGGGAGAGACGGCGAGGGAGCGGAGCGGGGCTGCGGCGGCGGCGGAGGTAATGAGGCAGGTCAGGCCGATAGATCTCGTGGCAATTTGTGGACAAAGAACACCAATGCCTCCCACCGTCATATCACCCTTGGCGAGGTTTTGCCAAGTTGCAGGGTGGAAAATCACTGCTATACTTATGGCGATCCCAAAATGGGGTCTATTTGGTCTGTGGGGACAAGATCAGCGAGGCAACCGGATGGGATAACCATCACATCGAGTGGCGAGTCCACGGTGGCTCCGACACGATGAACAACCGGGCCTTGCTGCATCCCGCCTGTCATCGTCAGGTACACTGCCTTGGTTGAACTGTCTATCGCAGCGTCCTACCGAGGGGCGTTCGTAGTGGCTTGAGCTACCGTGCGGTGAAGTCACACGCGGGGTTCTTGGGGGCTTGGGGGCAGCAATGGCCCTGTTGTGTCCATAGGGGGCGACCCCATAGCGGATGTCCAATTAAATCGTACCCATGAAGTGAGTCACTGAAGCCAGAGCGACTGATTGGAAAGAATTTTGTCGGAAAATCTGCTAGAAGCAAAATCAAAGCTTGCCTGGCCTCACAGAACTGAGAATTTACCTCTGACTGTGGCAAGGATTACAAATTGGCATGTTTGATTGTAGCTGGAACCAACTAAGCCATACATTTTGGAGGTTATGTGGCATTTTCATCCTATGGGTATGATTCAAATGGACAAACTTATGGGGTCGCCCCCATTGGACACGACAGGCCCCTAGCCACCCGACCAGCTTTCGCATTGATACTTGTGGCAGATACCAATGAAGAATGAGGTAAAAGTTACTGACAGGTCAAAAGAGTCACGTTTGAAGTTGTCTCGGCGTTTGTGCCGACTTCCATTGGCTGCCATCGATTTGTATAGTGGTATGATCGTGCTCTATTTGCTCCTAAGAGTGATTTTTGGGAACCGTCTAGGGCTGGTAGCTTTGCTCAGTACACTTCTGCCCTGGACGTTATTGCCAGCTTTCTTCTTGTTGCCAGTGGCATTGCGTATACGGCGTTGGATACCGATAGGTATGTTGGGTACAGGAGTAATGTTTTTTTTGTGGCTGTTTGGAAGTCTGTTCCTTCCTCCGCTGGTGTCCTCTAGCGGTTCTGAAACACTGACCGTCATGACGTACAATGTCGCTGATGGATTGGTATCCCCAAACAGCTTAGTGGCAGTGATACGCGGCTCAGATGCCGATATTGTTGCATTGGAGGAGCTGGGAGAGGAGCAAGCAACAGCGATAAGCCAAAACTTGAGAGACGTTTATCCCTATCAGGAGCTTTACGGACATGGAATCCCTGGCAAGGGACTGTTGAGCCGGTATCCTATCTTGGACAGCGAGTTGTTCTACTTGCAGGCACAGCGACTACCATATTTGCGGGTTGTAGTAATTGTGGACGAAGTACAGGCGAAGAGTGAGGCGGTGGAACTCACAGTGATTGTAGCACATCCGCCACCGCCAAATGTTGGGGTGAGAGGGTATGACGAACATCCTTTCGCAGCATCTGAGATTATTTCTGTGGCTCAGATGGCGAGGGAGGGAGAACCTAGTATCTTGATGGGGGATTTCAATCTAGTAGATCAGAATGACAACTATGGGTTACTAAAAGAAGCAGGTTTGAGAGATGCTTTTCGAGTGGCAGGATGGGGATTTGGAGCGACGTGGCCAGCACGGAATCTCGAGCCTCTATGGCCAATGATACGAATAGACTATGTTTGGTATACATCACAATTCCATGCTACTCGGGCGTGGGTTGGTCCTGATGCAGGCTCTGACCATCTTCCAGTGCTGGCAGAGTTAGAGTGGGTAGATAGTGGAAATTGAGAGGTTGAAATCTGCCCAGGTTATGGTCGTACTGGGCCTACCCGGCACCCAGCGCATGAACCCTATCCTGGCCGAAAGATATATCTGTTCTACACCCGAGTACAATTTTCCTATTTTATGGTAATGCCCCCCCCCGCACCCACCACAGCAAACCAAAACCCCCACCCAAGCCTGTCCCCCAACACCCAGACACCCCTGAACACGCTCTCCCATCCCCCCAACGCCAAGTCCCCCCGCCGCATTCCACCGCCCCTGGCACAAGGCTCATTACCAGGTTCTCGCACGGGGGGAAAGCGATGAGAAGCCGAGGAATTGATCCTCTGTTTCAGCGGTGGCGAGCGATGGGGCGGGGGCGAGGGTCATCACCCACAAACCAGCAATCACCACGACAAGGCCAACCCGTCAACAGCGATCACCCCCCCCCGCCTGTGGCCACAAACAACGCCACCCACCGATCCTTCCCTGCCCCTGGCCCAAGGCGACAAGCCAACGCACCACCTGGGATAGACCAGGGGGAGACGGCGAGGGAGCGGA
>JAAEPW010000493.1 GCA_024232355.1 Chloroflexota bacterium
GGCACTATAGCAGGATATCTCACATTCGCTACTTTACTTTGGACAGAAACTTTCACTAAGCCTATCGAAACGATGGAACAAAAATGGCACCAATCTTGTAGTCGAAAATTGTCTAAACTAACCTGATTTTCATCACCCCACTCCCAGGCCACCGAGCTGTAGTACACCCCCGTCAGGTTGCTGATCCCGCTGTCTTCGAAGGTCCCATCCCCTTTGTTGCGGTACACTTTGGACACGGGATTCCAGTCGTCGAACCCCGTCAGCAGGATGTCCAGGTCGCCGTCGTTGTCATAGTCCCCCCAGGCCACTGAACTTTCATCACCCCATGCAGCCCGGCTCCGATGTCGGTAAAGCCGGCCACACACCGGCTCAGCACCGGCCCCGCCGTGAACTGCCACTGGGTAGGGGTGACGGGATGCGTGCCAGTGAGGTTGGTGGTCTGCGTGGTGGCGATGGCATAGACCAGCTCGCCGGTAAAGAACTCGTTCGTGGGCGTGACGATGATGGTGTCGTCATTGATCACGCCGTGCGTCTCCATCACCAAACCGCTCTGCATCCCGTGTACGGCAAAGGTACGGCGGGTGACGGAGGTGGCGATCATTGGTTGGTCATAAGTGATAGAAACGGTCGTCATTGGTGACGCGGTGATCGTGTTGGTGACCGGATAATGGTCCTGCCATTCCGGCCCTTGTGCCGCTGCCCTGGCGGGCGGCATCACGATCCACAGCGCCACGGCCAACGCGGCGAGCGACAGCACGCGCCGGGCGGGGGATAGGTACGATTTTTCACTTCTAGTTTGCGAATACATCAAAAAGCCTCCTGTATAGAGACTCTTGAATTAATCCAGGAAGGGAAAAGAAAGCGGGGCAGATAAGCAAAGGACCTGGTTGTCACAGCCAAACTGGTGTAGAATTGCCAAC
>JAAEPW010000494.1 GCA_024232355.1 Chloroflexota bacterium
ATGAATAAAGGGGCCATGTCGCTGCCCACGATGGCGGCAGTGAAAGACTTTTTAAGGCAGAGAGGGATCAACATCTCAA
Source organism: Chloroflexota bacterium (assembly GCA_024232355.1). The sequence goes on from JAAEPW010000494.1 coordinate 80, forward strand.
ATTTATAGAGTTGGACACGGTTGCTTTGAAAAAACTGAAAGGTTGACAACACAATTCGATTTTTCTGCAAGACAAAAAGTGAGAACAAATGAAATCAGCACTCTTTGTATGGGGCGGATGGGAAGGGCATGAGCCAAAGCAATGTGTGGACATCTTTGCACCCATCTTGCGAGAACAAGGCTATGAGGTCGAGATTTTTGACACGCTCGATGTCTATGGCGACCGTGAGAAAATGCTGTCTCTGGACTTGATCGTGCAAGCCATCTCGATGGGCGCGATCACCCCGGAACAAGAGACGGGCTTGCTAGAGGCGGTCAAGAGCGGCGTCGGTTTTGCGGGTTGGCATGGCGGAACCGCCGACTCTTTCCGCAACAATACCAATTATCAGTTCATGGTCGGGGGCCAGTGGGTGGCGCACCCTGGCGACATCATTGATTATAAAGTCAACATTGTCAAGCCAGATGACCCCATCGTGGCCGGGTTGGAAGATTTTGAGATGCGCTCGGAGCAATATTACATGCACGTGGACCCCTCCAACGAGGTGCTGGCGACGACCACCTTTGGCGGCGAGCACGTCCCGTGGATCGAGGGCTGCGTCATGCCCGTCGTC
>JAAEPW010000495.1 GCA_024232355.1 Chloroflexota bacterium
ATTTGGACTTGATCGGAGTTGATTTTGAAACTTTGGACCAAACTCGGAAGAAAAATGTCATTTTGAAGTTGAGAACCCTGCCGCTTAGACTTGCAATCCCCCGATTTTGTCAAATTGAGGAGGGGGTATACGCTAGTGAAATGGGTTACACGGTACGGACCAAAGCTCATCACGGTAGTACAGCCAACAGCCTGCGGCGGCGTGTTCCGGCCCAAGCAAGATGGACCCGTGTCGGACGCAACGCCGACGCGATTTATCTGGGAGACTATGTCCATAATGATTGTCCTTATCCTCTTCAAGCTATGCTGGTGCGCTATCACCTGCCAGAGGAAACACGTTACACTGCTTTGCTCTACTATGACGAGGACCCACCCCCACCACTGCCAGACTGGTTCACACAATACAATGGCCGTCAAACCATTGAAGCTGGCATCAAAGAGGGAAAGGGTGTGTTCACTTTGAAACGTCACTTGGTGCGGTTGCCCATTGGAATGCAAATCCAGGAGCAATTTGCCTTGTTCGGAGCCAACTTTGTCCGCTGGGCTGCAGCTTGGGTTAAAGACATGCTTCGTCAGGTCAATCACAACTTTACCTCTGCCCTCGACCAAGTTAAAACTTTGGTGCGGACTATCTCCCATGCCCGTGCGCGTTGGGTACGTAATGACCTCGGTCATACCTTGGTTTTCGATGAGAGTGGTCCGTTCGCTGGGACTGTTATTTGCCTGTCTGGCTTGGTGGCTGTTCAGTTGGCTTTGCATCTGTTCAAATTTGAGCCTTCATGAAACATGTACCTTTCGATTGCGCAACCGTTACGCTAGGCCAGTCTCATTATCTTTAACTCTGCGGCTAGTTTCACTATCTTTGACTTCACGCTCCCATCGGCCAGTCTCGTCAACTTTGACGCAAAAACTGCCCTACACCAGGGCAGTTTCACTATCTTTGACCTGGTGTCAGGCAGTCCCATTATCTTTGACTCCCTACACAGACCAACGTCAAGCCACTTTTGGCCTCCCTGAAAACAGGGGTATGCGGGTTACCAGATTCCTTATGAGCGACATAAAAAGATCCAAAAACAGGTCCCGACTTGACTGCCTTCGCCAGCTGTCCGGACAACTGGCGAAGGCGAGATGATTCTCAAAAGACTGGCGAGCAACAAAATAAAAACAAAGCGCATTCGACGCATCATGAATATTTTCACTGGGCCTCATTATCCACAAAACGACCGGGAAACAATGCCCCTCAGTCAACTCTAAAGAACCATAATCGGCCACACCCGCCCACCCCTCACACTATTTGAGGACTATGGGCAGATAGACGGCAAGGCCGTGCCGGACGGTCACCTCCACAGGGCCGTTGACGGTCTCGATTCCGTTCATATCTGCGTTCATCAGCCAGTAGGTATAGGTCCGCCCGGAGACGACCGTATCGTCTACGTATTCATAGCTGGCTCCACCGATGCCACCGTACAACTGGCTGGACACAAAACCGATCTCGGTAGTGTTGGATAGTTCACCCGCATCGTCGCGCAGAATGCGGAAACCATAGGTATCGACCTCGGCCGCCGTCTCCCAACTCAGTCGGACGCTCTGGCCCCACTGACTGGCTTCAAAATTGATCATTTCAACGGCCGTGCTGCTTCGAGGTTGGCCTATCGGATTGCCATAAACGTCCATACCACCGGGAGCAACTTGGACCGTGTTGATCATCGTATAAGTGGTGGGGTTTGTGAGTTGGAACACGGTGACGACGTAAAAAGCTTGACCAGGATACAGATTCTGCCCAAAGGGAACGGTCAGATCGTCCCACATCAACTGCTGATTGATATTGTCTATGCTGTCAGGAAGAGGGTCTCCGCCAACATAGACGGCCGGCCCCGTAAAAGTGTCGTCAAGCGGGAGCACGGCTATCGCGCTGGGACCGGTGTTCTCGATATAGATGGTAAAGGTGACCAAGTCTCCCACCACACCGGGTGGGGTCAAGGTCTTGTCTATCGCCACCGATGGATCATCCACCAACAGACTGACGGTAGCGGTGTCGGTCACACTACCACCGGTGGCGATATACCCTTCTGCCAGGGCAAAGTTGTCAAATATGCCGGGGGTTATGGGGCCAGTGATCTGGAAAGCAATCTGGGTGCTGGCGGCCGGGGCCAGACCCGCTCCGGCGGTGACATCGGCCCAATAGATCTGCTGGCCGGTGACGGACGTCTCGGTTGGAATGGCACTGCCGGAGATAAAATTCAGGCCGGGGTCCAGATCATCGGTGACAGCTACGGGGTTGAGGGTGACATCACCAATGTTGGTGACGGTAAGGGTGTAAGCCACGCTTGGAACGTTGAGCGCGATCCAGCCACTCGCGCCGACCTCTTTTTCGATCTGGATGGCGGGACCAATGACAAACATGCCGCAATCCCAGGTGAGATCATTCTCACCGGGATCGAGGGTAGTGCAAGTGGTTTGACCGGTGACAGAATCAGCGTCCGAATCTACTGCATCATCGCCTCCCTGGTCTTGGGGGCTGATGATATAGTTGGGTGGGGCTACACACTCGACAAAATAATTGCCCGGTACCAGGTCCACAAAGCTATAGTTTCCGCTCGCATCAGTGCTTGTGGAATCAAAGACAGCGCTGGGGCTGGCACACTGGTAGAGGTTCACAGTCACTCCGGCAATACCGGTCCCCACTTCGTCCTGGGTGCCATCGTGGTTATCGTCTCGCCAGACGGTATCACCGATGGAGGCCAAAGCACTTTGGTAGATGCCTGCGTCCCAGGTGAGATCGTTCTCGCCAGGGTTGAGGGTAGTGGTGATAGTCCGTCCAGTGACGGGATTGGCATCGCTGTCCACATCATCGGCTCCCGCGTCTTGGGGGCTAAAGGCATAGTGGCCCGGAAGTTCAAACTCGACAGAATAGTCACCCGGCATCAGATTGACAAAGCTGTAGGAGCCATCCCCGGCGGTGGCGGTAAAAGTGAAAAGACCGCCGACGTTGTAGAGGGTGACGGTCACCCCACCCACGCCGGTCTCGCCGCCGTCCTGAATGCCGTCCTGGTCAATATCATCCCAGACGTAATCGCCAATGGATGCTAACTGTGGCTGCTGGTTAAAGCCAAAATCAATGGTCAGATTGTGGGGGTCGTTGGCTTCCAACGAGACAGAGTAGGTGATAGGTGTGATGGCAATGTTGCAAATGCCCATATCGGCCACGTCCACCTCAGCATAGTAACAAACAGGCGGGCCTCCTGGTGGACCGATAAGCAGAGGAGCAAACACATACTGGCCATCGCCCACAGTGTCTTGAGCGAGAAAGATTGGACCATCAGGGTTGGTGTCACAATCGATATCCTGGTAGAGATCGACGGTGACCCCGGCCACACCCTCGCCCGGGTCATAGGTATTGTCGCCATCGCCGTCGCACCAGACCGTGTCTCCGATGGAACCTTCGGCGTAGATGCCCATGTCCTCGTCCAAGTTATTAGTGGCGAGGCTGACGTTGGTGATCTGCCTCGTGACGGGGTCGGCGTCAGAGTCCACGGTGCCGTCACCACCCTGGCCTTGGGGACTGATGGTCCGACCCAAGGGGATGCTGGAAAATTCGATACAGTAGGTGCCGGGCAACAGATTTGTGAACCCGTAATCACCCGCCACGCCAGTGGTATCGTTACCTATGGCAGGAGCAGTGCAAGTGCCATTGTTGTACAAGTCGACGGTGATGTTTTGCACTCCCGGTTCGCTCCCGTCCTGGATGCCGTTCTGGTCCGTATCGTACCACACAAAGTCGCCCAGGGTGAACAACGATGGTTGCACAAAGCCAAAATCAGCGGTGAAATTTACGTTATCGTCATCCAGGGTACCCGTATAGTTGCTCTGATCCTCAGCGGTAACCTCGGTATAGGGTTGTAGCGCATAGTCCATAGTGCTAATACCGTTCGTGGCAGGGTTCGCATCGTCTATCCCGTTCTCATCTCCGGTGTGGTCGGTGATTTCGTCGGCTCCTGCACCGGTACTTGAGAGGTAATCTTCCAGCGGTTGACCAACCCCAAATACTGAGGCGGGAATGTGAACAAAGTAGGTTCCAGGGGCCAAGTTGTCAAACTCATAGTATCCCCCACCGGCCGTTGTGGTTGTAGCTACAGGGGCATCAGTACCGGGGGTATCTCCCGAATTGTACGATTCTACAGTCACTCCATCTACACCAGCTTCCGTGCCATCCAGAATGCTATTGTCCGCCGTGCCTCCCCCTGCGCCATCATCTATCCAGATAATGTTGCCAATTGCTACCAACGCCTGGAATATCCCGGCGTCCCAAGTGGTATCGTTCTCACCGGGGCCAAGGGTGGTGACGATGGTCTGACCAGTGACCGGGTTAGCGTTCGAGTCCAGAGTGTCGTCGCCCCCCTGGTCTTGTGGGCTAAAAGCATAGCCGCCTGGAAGCACAAACTCGACATAGTAATCGCCGGGCGCCAAGTTGCTAAAGCTGTAAGAGCCGTCCCCGGCGGTGGTGATAGTACCTGCAAAAGTGCCACCGCTATCGTAGAGGTTGACGGTCACCCCGTCCACGCCGGTCTCGCCGCCATCTTGGACACCATCCATATCGGTATCTTCCCAAACGTAATCACCGATAGAGGCCAGGGCTTGAATTGTCACCACATAGTCCTCGACCTCGCCGTCCGAGGCCTGTCCGGTGTCGGTCACCGCGCCGTCGGTGGTGCAGCGGAAGCGAGCGTAGGTGTCTCCGATAGCTGCTCCTGCCGGGATGTTAAAGCTTAGGGGGATAATTCCGGCCACGATTGCCTGACCACTAAAGATTTCCTCACCTGCATCGCTCCAGTCACCATCGCCGTTAAAGTCGATCCACGCGCTCAGACCACAAGCGGCGTTGGCGGTCACGGTCACGACCGTTGCCGAGCCAGGGATCAATGAGGGCGTAAAGGTCACGCCGTCCTCATCGTCGTCGCCCATACAACTGCCATAGACCGGGCTGCCGATGGCTATGTCGTCGCCATCAGCCCCAACTGACGGTTGTCCATCCGTCTCCCCATCCACGCAAGAACCCAGGTAGACATTGCTGCCAAGGATATGACTCGCCCCCGTACTTGCCATCAACGTCGGATAGGTCGGGTCTGACGCATCACCGAGATCGGTGGCAGGCTGAATCGTCACCACATAGTCCTCGACCTCACCGTCCGAGGCCTGTCCGGTGTAGGTCACCGCGCCGTCGGTGGTGCATCGGAAACGGGCGTAGGTGCTGCCCGTCACCGCCCCGGATGGGACCGCAAAGTTCAGGCTGTTGACGCCGGCGATAAGCGCCTGACCGCCTGGGAACAGGTTCTCACCAGGATCGACCCAGTCGCCATCGCCGTTAAAATCGAGCCACGCGCTCAGGGTGCAGGCGGCGTTGGCTGTCACGTCTACGTCCGCCGTCGCGCTAGGGACCAGCGAGGAGGTAAAAGCCACGCCGTCCTCGTCGTCGTTGCCGTCGAGGGTATCATCGCCGGTGGCCGTGGCATTGGGTTGGCCATTCGTCTCATCATCCACTCCCGCACCCAGGTAGATGCCCCCGGTGATAACGTGCCTGGCTCCGTTGTTGACCAGCAGCGTTGGATAGCCTGGGTCCGGCGCGTCGCCAAAGTCCATAGGAGGACCCTGAAGCATGACCTGATAGTCCTCAATCTCGCCATTCGATGCCTCACCAGTGAAAGATAGGTCAAGATCGGAAGAGCAGCGAAAGCGGGCATAGGTATTGCCGGTTCCCACTCCCGCTGGGACTATAAAGACCAGATCATTGGGCCCTGCTGCGAGTGCCAGGTTGCTCGCGATCTGCTCGCCTGGGGCAGTCCAGTCACCGTTAATGTCAAAGTCGATCCACGCAGCGAGGTTGCAGCCCACGCTGGTGGTCACGATTGCGGTGACTATAGAACCAGAAGACAACGTCGACGGCAAGAGCACGCCGTCTTCGTCGTCACCGTTCACACAACTGCCAATGACCGTGGTGCTGGTGATCACGTCATCGTTGTTGGCTCCGACTGAAGGTTGGCCGTCCGTTTCTGTGTCCACGCAGGAACCTAGATATATGAGAGGATCCATGAGAACATGTCTCGCGCCCGCGCTCGCCATTAAGGTCGAGTAGCTGTCCGGCGCGTCACCAAAGTCATAGTATGTTTGGGCCTGGCTCGTTTGGGTAAATACAACGTTCAAGGCCACAATCAACAGCGTCAACATCAGGGTGGTTAGAAGCGTCCCTTTTTTCATCTCGCTCATAGTTTTTTGATTCCTTTTCCAGTATTATGTCGCGGCCAGCTTTATTGCCGGATACTCCGCGTCGCTACCACATAGGTGCACAAGAGCACTGCCGACAGCACGAGGATGGCGGGCAAGAGTAAAGCGGGGGGCTGTTCGGCACCCGAGAGTGGTAGAATGGGAACCGGGGTCTCGGTGGGAGCCGGGGCCTGGGGCTTGGGTTCTGATGGTCTCGGCGTGTTCGTTGGTGGTTCTGGCGTGTTTGTTGGCGGCTCTGGTGTATCTGTCGGTACCCCGACCGTTGGCGTTATGCCTTACAAGGAATGGGGTTGGGCGTCGACGGGCATAACAAACCCAAGGGCCATTACGACCAACAAAATAGGCAGGGCTAGTAATACAATTCCAAGAACATATCTAGTTGTCATGATCAACTCCTCCTAGGGATTCGAAAGCCAAAGTGTACCATAAAATTAGACTTTGAAAAGTTCTAGTCCCAATACCTATTGGTTCAAATGACCCACCGTGGTAGAATAGTAATAGAAACCATGGAGGAACAGAAATGGAAGAAAAAGCAATTGAACGATTGGAAGCAAAGTCACCCGAAGAGACCATAATTGACCGGATCGGCCGCGACTTTAACCTAGCGCCATTCATGGCGCGAACACATTTCAAGCAAATGCAACACTACTTTGAGCAATACCTGGGTCTGAAACGCGATATCGGACAAATGACTTTTCTCGCTGTTGGTGCTGATAATCCTCCGGGGCGACCGGTGGCAGAATGTAAGCGGGTGGCTATCACTCTAACCATAGATTGTCCCGATGATCTAGAAGCACTGCGTCATGGCGTAGCCGCTCTACGACGGGGCAAGATTCAACGCCTGACACGGGAGGCCCAAGACCAAGGGGCACTACTAACTCAAGAAGACCTGGCACGTTTACTGTGCAGCAGTCGCTCCACAATCAAGCGTGACATTGCCCACCTACGTGCGGCTGGGACCAATGTACCCACTCGAGGACAGGTCAGAGACATCGGGCGGGGTGTCAGTCACAAAAACCAGATAGTTGGTGACTGGTTGTCCGGGTATACCTTCAGCCAAATCAAAAGCCGGCGGTGGCATGCGATCAGTTCGATTGAACGCTATTGTCACGACTTTCAACGGATAGTTCGACTGCATACACATGGCTTGAACGTAGCTGAGATTCGGCGCAGCATGGGGCTGTCGGAACGACTGATTGGCGAATATTTAACCCTGTAGGCTCTCTAGGATTTCGCGGGGAAGGGCCAATATATTTTACGCGCAGTTGACCTCTTCGGCGATGGGCAGGGGCTCCGCCAATGTGGTCGGAGAGTTGAAGAAATCATCGGACAGCGATGACGCTGATGATAGGCGCGTGCAGGCCCGTTCATAGTCGCGCCGAACGGTCTCGTTGTGTATGCGCGCATAGACCAAAGTCGTTTGTAACTGCTTGTGGCCCAACAAATGTTGAATCGAGGTGATGGGCATGCCCTCGTTCAGCAAACGAGTAGCCAGCGTGTGACGCAAACGATGCGGTGAGACCTCAACTTGAGCCTGTTGTCTATAGAGACTCTTGAATTAATATAGTGTAGGTTATACACTAGAAGAATTGCCATAAACTAATGTCAGTATTGACAGCAATTTGTGAGTATGATAAAATGTAATGCTTACAGGGACTATTCTATCTCACTGAAAACCGTGG
>JAAEPW010000496.1 GCA_024232355.1 Chloroflexota bacterium
ACCGACGCAAATCTCGCCCTCCGGCTTGTCCATAAACTTTAGCGCGTTACCCAACAAATTCTGGAAAACCTGCCCGACACGGGTTCGTTCCCTCACCACGGTGGGCAATGCGTCCTCGACCGTGATGTGGACGTTTTCCGGCGGAGCCAGACTCTCTATCGTCTCTTGCACGAGCAAATTGAGGTCTACATCTTTCTCCCTTTCTACGACACGCCCGATCCTCGAATATTGCAGAACACCCTCAATGAGATTATACATGCGCCTCGTCCGTCCCACAAGTAGATTCAACATCTCTCGGCCATCTTTATCAAAGCTCTCTGCATGATCGGTTGAGAGCCAGGTCGTCAGTTGGGTGATGCCCCGCAGCGGCGCTTTCAGATCGTGGGAAACGACGTAAGCAAAGTCTTCCAGTTCCTCGTTGCTGGCCGCGAGTTTTTTCTCTGCTCGCATCCGCTCGGCAATCTCGGCGCGCAACTCTTTGTTTGCTTTGGCAAGTTCTACCGTCCGCTCGACGACCCGCATCTCTAACTCATCGTGAGCCTTTTGCAGTGCCTCACGCTCGACCGCGAGCGCCTCTTCCGCCCACACCCGCCCGGTGACGTCGTGCCAGATACCGATGATGACACCGCTCTCCTCGTCGGCCACTTGTTCCAGGAGAGCGCAGTTGACGTTGAGGTGCTTTACCCCTTTCCTCGTCGTTAGCCGGAACTCGGCGTCACGGCACACTCCTTCACGGCGAACACACCGCTCCAGCTCTGCCCAACGTTGCAGTCCATCGCCATCGAGTTGCTCGAGCCAGACGAACAAACTGGTCTCGACCACATCTTGCCACCGCTGACCAAAAAAGGCGCAGAACGCTTCGTTGACCAACACAATATTCTGCGCCGTGTCGCTGATCACGATGCCGTCAGCCGAGGCGCGCAGCAAGGTCTCGAAAAACTTTATCGTCTGCCGCGTGGCTTCCAATTCACTTTTTCCGGGTCGTCTCATAGTGAATCTCTTACGGAGAAAAAATCTGAAACCTTGTCGTTTCTCTGTCTGAATTATGTGACGGCGCTGGACAGCAGCCATAACTTGAACATGCTGCCCACCTTTCCACTTTCTACCGTCACCCGGCCGCCGTGGGCGCGCATGATCTCTTGTGCGATGCTCAACCCCAGGCCAACGCCGGGAATATGTCCCGATTCGGCCAGCCCGCCTCGAAAGAAACGGTCAAACACCTTTTCCTGTTCCTCTAGCGGAATGCCAGGACCGGTATCCTGGACGGTGACCGTGACCCACGTCGCGCCATCGGCCTCGACCGCTTCCACTTGCAACGTCACCCGCCCGCCGGATGCGGATTGTGCTAAACCGGCCGTAAAGACGATTGCATTCTCCACAACCTCGGCCAATGCCTGCTCCAACCGGGCCTGATCCCCTTTCACCACCGGCAGATTGGACGGCAGAGACACAGCCGTCATAACCAGGCCAGACGTTTTGGCCTGGCTTGCATAGCGAGTAAAAATATTCTCGATCATGGCGGGCACAGAGACCGGTTTCCAGGCAACCACCGTCTTGCCACTGTCCAGCGCTGCCATTTCCAGAATATCCTGCACCAGTTGGATCAGCCAATCAACCTCCCCCCTCATCGTCCGCAAATAATCTCGGCTCTTTTCTGACATCTCGGTTTGCTGCATCAAATGAGCATAAAGTTCGAGTGTCGTCACCGGCGTGCGGAGTTGGTGAGAGATGTTGGTCAGAAATTGGTTCCGCGCCCGCTCCAACGCTTTTTGCTGGCTGATGTCCCGATGGCTGGAAACATAGCCCGTCAGGTTTCCCTCGGTATCGTGCAATGGAGAGATGATGATTGCTGCATCATAAATGCGTCCGTCCTTGCGCTGACTTGGCGATTCACCCCGCCACTGTTGGCCCTCATCCAGGGCGGATTCTATCGACTGTCGAACCGGCCCAGCCCTGGTCGCTGCTCCTATCGAGTCTGCATGCCGCCCCAAAACCTCCTCGGCGGTATATCCGGTCAGAGCGCTAAAGGCCGGGTTGATGTATTGAATGATCATTTCTCGATCGGTCATCATGATCGCGTCGCCCACGTTGCGCAGGATAATTTCATTTTCACTAGCGTATACCCCCTCCTCAATTTGACAAAATCGGGGGATTGCAAGTCTAAGCGGCAGGGTTCTCAACTTCAAAATGACATTTTTCTTCCGAGTTTGGTCCAAAGTTTCAAAATCAACTCCGATCAAGTCCAAAT
>JAAEPW010000497.1 GCA_024232355.1 Chloroflexota bacterium
ACTTTTAAGTGTGCTCTGTCTGGCGGCATGCGGTGGTGGTGAGGACCCGACCGATCCCACGTTCGCGTCGTGTGAGTGTGACCCCGGTCTCGACGGGGCCGACGGTCTGCAGGGGGATATCGGCGAGCAGGGCCCCCCGGGCGAGAAAGGCGACAAGGGGGAGCCCGGTGATGACGGAGTGCAGGGGCTGCCCGGGGAGAAGGGTGACCCAGGGGACGACGGGGCGCAAGGGGAACCCGGAGAACAGGGCTCCCAGGGGACCCAAGGGGTACAGGGAGAACAGGGGGCTCAGGGTATCCCGGGTGTGCAGGGAGAGCCCGGAGAGCCCGGAGAACAAGGTGATGACGGCGACCCGGGGCCGGGGACGCGGGTTGTCTACGAGGGGAGCCTAAACGCCAGCGGCGAGGCAACGATTGATATTGGGGCCAGCGCATCAGATATGCCGATGGTCATGGCTTGGGTATACGAAAGCGACGAAGGCGACCGAGTAAACGGGGTTGGCTGGTATATCGCTGGTCTCACAATTAAAGACGACGGTGATTTGATGATCTGGCAAAACGCAGTGGAGAACGAGCCCTACCGCGTCGTCGTGATTTACTAGCCCCGAAATCTCGCTTGGGGAAGCCGGAATATTTTTCCACTGCTCGTCTGTGACGCCCGGGGATCAACAATAACCCAAATATCGCGTCCGTCGAAGCACATGCACATTTTTCTTTCGGCGGCCGGCGGCGCTTGAACGCTCGGATCGATGATAAACGGCCCCTTGCACATATCGGTCAATTGCCGATGATAGCCCGTGCCAACATAGGACATTTTAGAAACATCGAGTCCTATCAGCGCAAGATTTGGAGTCGTCACGGAGATGGAAGCAACCGTCAAGATCCAAACGTTAATCCCATCAAAACACGAATCACAGCCCTCATCATAATGGGAGTTATCCCCCTCCAGTGGTGTCGCCTGATAATCCCTGCCCAGTGTAAAATAATCTAAGTCAGCATCAGTCGAATCATGTGACCAGACCACTATTGACGCTGCACTGAGGCCGGATGTTTCATCCTCCGTCGCAGCAGTAACCATTCGTGTGCCACACGCAGTTACAAGCCCACCGCGATAATCGGTGCCCAGGTTATGCGGATAGCTTGCCGGGGCGCCAAGTCCAGCTGTCGGGTCAGCAATTGTAGCGCTGCAAAGAAAACTGTTTGTTGTGCCGATGTCCTGTGCGACGAAATACACATTTGTACCGTCTGAGGCAATCTTCGCGCATGACTGCAGCGATGAACTCGTGCCACAATCGCCGGCCCCGCTGGCGTCAATTGTTCCGTCTGTAATATCTATGATTGATACGGTCGGAGAGTTCGTAGCGCTGACGACAGTCCAGTGATTAAGCGTGGCCAATTTTGTGCTACTGGCTACAATAATTTGGCCATCGCGCATCTCGGTTTCCTGGCCGTTGCCGTTCCCCGGCAGGGCTGTGCCTGTGGTTGATACCGCCGCCCAACCAGCGTGAACAGCCCAGTTAGAGTCGGACTCCGAGATTTCCCAGGCCTGTATATGATGCTCGTCTGGGGTGGCCGCCGTATCGCGAAACATGCAATAGGCGTATGTACCATCGGTGCACATTGAGTATGCCTCCCAGGTGCCCGATGGCAAGTCATCGGTGAGTGCGTTCGATTCGATCACGCTCGCCAGTGTGCGGGGATTCCACACTTCAATTTTACTGTTTGCATCGTCAAGTACAAGCAGGCGGGGATCGCCATCGGAATTGAAAAACGCACATATGTCGACAAGTTCCTTTGTGGCGCCGGCCGAGATAACATTATCCGTATCCGACGTGACCCCCCACGGATCCGTCCAGAGCCCCGTCGCGATCGATGATTGGGTTACTGCATTCGTCGAGCCGTCGTTCCCCGTGTTGATTCTGTCGGCAAGTTCATTGATCCGGGTCTCAACAAGGTTCTGAACAAAATTTTGATAATCGATCGGCATCTGTTCGCCGCCGACCCATCCCTCGTCTTTTTTTTCGTCCGTCGGCTCTGCTGTGGTGCCCGTATTTGCCCAAACGTTTTCGAACTTGTTTATCATATTGAACCCTCATGGCGGACCATATCGCGAAAAGAAATCGCAACACCGGCCGGCTTAAAGCCCCGTGTCACCGCGTAGTTTTTCTCCCAATTGTCCATATCGTAACTGTTGAAAGGGTCGATTATCACTGTCATTGAAGTTGATCCGTCAATGGTGCACCGCGCGCCGAAAGCGATCAGATAGTTGTACAAGTTGAGGTCGGTCATCGCTTGGCGGTACGATGTACCTTTCTGCTTGATCAGAAAACGATAATCAGCATCTGGCATATCAGCGCCTGGGTCTGTTACGGACTCAACACCGGATAGGGTCGTCATATACCCTCCCGTGGTCACCGTTGGATCGGAATCGTCCTCAAATCCCTTGTCGGGGTCGCTGACTTCGCCAATGCGTCGAAGGGTGAAAATATTCTCAGGCAACTCCTGAGCCTTCGGCCGCTTCACCCCAAGCAGCTCCCCAATAAATTCAAGGTGCTCGCCTTCGGCTGAGTCAACATCCCTGTGGTCAAGGATGTAGTTTGCAACGTCGTCGGTGTCCTGTATTGGATCAGCAATAATGTCTTTGATCGCCTGGACGATATCACCATCGCGGATGATGTGAAAAAGGCGGTTATTGAGTACTACGTCGGCGTCCATTAGCTTATTGTCACGTCGATGTCGCCAGTTACCAGTGAGGCGACCTGTGTTGCACTGATCGAAATATCTGTTGTGAGACCAGGCGGGTCACTTGTCCCGATTTCAAGGGTGTCAACAACCAACCCCGCCACATCGTAAATTGGCCGATAGAGCGCGCTGAAAGTGACGTCGTCCCCGATGTCGAGCGCGGCGATATGGGCAAGTAGATTCGTCCTGATTTGCGCTTCTCCGTCGTCTGGGAATACCCCGGTTTCTGTGGTCACGGTAACCGCAACGTGGATTGTCTGAGGTGTCGCCCGGTCGAAATAGATTGTCCGGGTGTTTCCGGTGGTAGCGTCGGTGACTACCTCGGAATCACTTCCGTAGGTCCCGACCCCTTGATACAGGTTGTTGGCTATCGCTTCGGCAATGTCCGCGTCTGCCCCGCCGATAACTACTACGTGAACAGAGTGGCTCGGGATGCTATCAACGGTCACATTGGTATCATTTTCCGTGACCAAAACTCCAGATACGCCCGTGACGGCCGAGACCGCCTCGTGGATGGCCGCTACACTGTGGGCCCCTGCAGTCGCAACAGCTGCCGTGTGACGGATCTTGTACTCTGCACTGGTCTCCCTGTCGCGCCCGGGGATGGCCGCTGCGACGTTGCTGCACGTGGTGATTAGATAGACCGTGGTCAGAATCTCGTTTACCTCGGTCGCTGCCGCGTTGTACTCCCCGGTGACTGTGCAGGTTGCTTCGACGGTGTCCGTTCCTGACCCGGAAAACACCAACTCCTCGTCCGTGGTAAAGACCACCCCGGCCGCCGTGCCGTATCTCGAGCCGACGGGAACGGTCGTCGCACCGGAGGCCGTCAACGTCAATGTGACAGTCGAATAGGCAGCCCTCAGGCGTCCGTCGGGGAAGAGCAGCTCGAGAAGGCTGTCCAGGGGAGCCCCTGTCGCGCTCGATACGGACAGCCCGTCATAGACCGATTGCAGGACTTCGTTACTCTCCCCCTGAATCAGGGAGATATTCGAAAACAGGTGACCAAGTATCCCATCCTCTTCCGTGTCTACCGATTCGCCCCACTGGGATTTTGCAAGGGCCACAAGCCGTGCCCTGATGTCAGCATAGCGATCCAGGGTGATCCCTGTTGAATCATATGTACTCGTCATAGTGCCTCTATCGTCTGACTGACGTCGATTTCACCCCAGTCGGTCATTATGATCGCGTCAATGGTCACGGTGTGAGCTGCCTGGGTCCAGGTCCATTTGGTGATCGACTTAACGCCCGTCGTCCCGAGGATCCGGCGTTTCATTTCGAGTTCTTTCTCGGCCTTGGATTTGCTCATATCGAAAATGGTTTCGTACCACCTGGTTCCGAGGCTGACCTTAGTGGTCAGGGCCCCGTTGAGCCCGAGCTCACCCTTGAAAATCATCAGCCGGAGAAACGCATGTTGGGCAGCTTCGGTACCGTCCTCAGCCCATACCAACTTTCCGTTTTCCATCTTGAGATCCCATTGGCCGTCTGAGCCCTGGGTTATGCGGATGTCTTTCACTGAGCCTTCACTTTCGTTTGGCCGGCGTCTGCAATTTCGAGATTGCACGTGCATGCAATCGGTGTCGGCGGTGGCGCGCCAGGCGGTTGCCATGTCCCCGCGCATGTGCCGGTGTCACCCTCTCTAAGAACAAATTGAGCGTCGGCCTTGACCTTCGCAGCCGTCGCAGCGATTGACCCACCACCGGCAATGAACGTGTGTGTCAGTGACGTATGCGGGCATTCTGTCCCGCCGACTGCAAACAGCAACGTGATAGCCGTTGTACAGACCGCACTTCCAACCGCTTCACAGTGCGTCGATTTTGTCGGAATAATTTTAACTGCGTCGATCCCCTGGTCTACGGTGTAGGCAATATCTGGGGGGCCGGCTGTATTCGAGAAACTAACTTCTAGATCCTCGTTTGCCACGTTTTCAAGGGCCATCAGGGAACCCCCGGGTCTACCGTGAAGTTTCCGTTGATTGTCACTGCCTGACCTGTAGTGGTATAAATCTCCACTGCCCCGTTGGTCTTTACCGCCACGTAGGCCGTGTTGTCCCTCGTCCTAAGCGCGATCCTGTCCGTAGCAATGGCAGGGGAAATCAGACCGTTGTCCCCGTCGTCAACTGTCGGGTATGTCCCGGGGTCGAAAAACCCGTCTGAGATATCGAATTTACGGGTTGAGCCCGGGTTCACAATCCCGCCTTCGGTGACCCATTTTTCGAGGGACCGCTCAGACACATGCAGAACACCGTAGGAATCGGCTTGAGGCGCGATCGTGATCAGACATTTACCTGAGCCGAACTGCTTGACCGGCACGTCCTCGATCACGGGGAGCTGTACCGTCGTCTCGTTGTTCGGGTCTTTGACGCGAATACGATTCAGGCACGGCTGCACAACAGCGAGATTGGTTGCCGCGTCGTAGGAGATGACCTGAGCCGGCATGTGGGTGTGTACGTCGGCCAGGGCTCGGTCGATCATCCGCCGGATCAACTTGGCAATATTGCGCGTCCAACTCATGGCGACTCGTAAAGATCAGTTTTCAATTCGGTGGTCCACTCAGAAAAATCTTCGGTGGTCCCCCGGTGGTTGACCTCTGTGACCCGGTATTCCAGGCCGTCGAGGGCGTCGGTGTTGGTCCCTACAATCTGATCGGGCTGGACATCGGGTTGAAGTAAGCACTCGAAATCCATCCCCTCAATCAGGGTATCGACGGCGGTGTAGTCGGCGTAGTCATTCTCACCGAACACCTTGATCGTCTTACTTCGTTTCTTTCGACGGCGGTTCTGTTTTGCGACGATATCCGGGGAAACCGCTTCGAATATAGTTTTCATCTGAACCGCTTCATCGTCGGTCCGTGTCGTGGGCTCGGGCGTGGCCAACAAGTGTGTTTTGTCGATCGTGTAGACCGTTGGGTCCAGGACATCGTAGATACTCGAAACATGCAATACGCCGTCGAGAATGTATGCGTACATCCCCAGGTCGTCGCAGTACCGTCTCAACAGGGGGAAGGCCGGCCCTGAAAACGACTCGGACAACAGAATCCCCGTGGTGGGGATCGTGTCCATGATCTTCGGCAACCCGATCGTATCGACGAAAAAGTTGACGATGTCAGCAATCGGCGTGCCCTTCTTAAATGTCTTCTGGTCCACGAAAAACGCCCGGTGATTATCCTTCTGACTCGTGCACCGAAGATAGGTCTCCCACCCGGGTCGAGTCGGCCGGCTCTTGACCGCGTCAATCTCACCGCGAAACGCCATCACGAGTTCGTCAACACCGCTCGGGGTCAGGTGTATCTCTATCGGCGCCGACTGATTGTAGGCGTTCTGGATCGCCTGCCGTGTCCCCTCGCTAAGGTTATAAATATACACCTCAGCCTCGTTGGGTTCTTCGTCCAAGTCCTTGGTGATGTCGAATTCCATGAACGGGTCTGAAATCGAGATATCCTCGATCCCGAAAACCTTCACCGTCATTCGAGGGTTGACGAGCTGTACCATCAGGGCACCGGGGTGTATTCAAGGGTCCAGCGGCCGATTAGGTCGTCGTAGTTCGGATCCTCATTGGCGTTGCTATTGTCCACCATCCATAGTTGACCCAATTCGATGTAGCCGTACGGGGAAAGCAAATCTTTCCCGCAGAGCAGCGCAATCCCTTTGATGTCAAC
>JAAEPW010000498.1 GCA_024232355.1 Chloroflexota bacterium
GAGCCGACTTACGCCGCGAGCTTCAGCTCTACCTCGTAGCCGAGTCGCTTCAGCACGCTTAGCGCACGATTGCGTTGAAGTTCCTCCTGTTTGCGTCTCGGTCGATTGTATCGCTCTTCGTCATATTCCGCGCCCTCGTTCAACAAATGGTATACAATCACCAATATCTTATGTGCAACGGCCACCGCGGCCTTTTTCCCCCCAATGCGCTTTTGAAGCCTTGCAAAGGTGTCCCCAAGAAAACTGTCTGTTTTTCGTGCGGCCCAGGCACACTCGGTCAGCACTCTGCGTAGATACCGATTTCCTTTGCGTGTTTTCCCCGATTTGCGTTTTCCCGCACTTTCGTTGTTTCCCGGACATAGGCCGGCCCAGGAGGAAAGACGCGCGGCGGAGCCAAAACGGCTCATATCTGTCCCGATCTCAGAGATGATAATTTTTGCCGCCTTTGGCCCGACCCCTGGAATGCTGTCCAACTGATCAGCTTGTTCTTGCATTGGCTCCATCAGTTGTTCACAGCGTTGATCCAATTTCGCAATCTGATCGTTGAGCTTGTCGATCAACTCCAGATTCAGTTGGATCAGCATCCCATGGTGCTCGGTAAAACTGCCTTCAAGGGCAACCATCAGTTGTGGTATCTTACGACGCATGACACCCAGAGACAATTGTGCCAGAACAGCAGGATCACGTTCGCCCTGGATCAACGCATCCATCATGGCTCGGGCGCTTACTCCAAAAGGATCCGACACAACCGTGGCCAACTTGATATTGGTGTCTTCAAAAACCGCCAATACACGGTTTTTTACCTGGGTGCGCGTTTGGACCAGGGCCGTGCGCATCCGGAGCACGTCCCGCAATGCCACAATTTGTGGCGGCGGGACAAAGCTTGGCTCGATCAGACCATGAGCCAGCAACTCGGCAATCCATTTGGCATCCGCTCGGTCGGTCTTTCTTCCGGGCCTTTGTTTAACATCGCGTGCATTGAGAACCCAAACCTCTGTCGTGCTCGATAGGATGTGATACAC
>JAAEPW010000499.1 GCA_024232355.1 Chloroflexota bacterium
GGATTTGGAATTTATGGTGGCACGTTGCAATGCTATCCAGTTTTCTGCACCTGATGGTCGTCCCCTACATTTCAGCATCTGCCCCGAACCTGGGCATATCTAGATGTTTAATTGTTAATTCCTCAAGTCGGACTCCCTGAGTGTATAATAGCCAAGGAGTAAAAGCGTGAAAGCCTACACTGTCAGTCAACTAGCCAAAATAGCCGAGGTGAGCGTCCGGACGCTTCATTATTACGACCATGTCGATCTCTTAAAATCATCTTTACGAACCGCAGCGGGCTACCGGCTCTACGAAGAACAAAACCTATTACGCTTGCAGCAAATCCTGTTCTTCAAGGAACTCGATTTTCCACTGAACGAGATCCGAAACATTCTCAATGATCCTGAATTCGATCAGGTCGAGGCTCTCAAAAACCATCGACGGTTGCTACAAAAACAGGCAAAACAACTCACGCAGCTCTTGAAAACGATCGACAAAACAATACAAAGATTTGAGGAGGGAAAAATGGGAATGACAGATGAGGAACTCTACGAGGGTTTCACAAAAGAACAGATTGAACGCTACAAACGTGAAGCGCGTGAGCGTTACGATCCCGCGTTAGTGCAGGAATCAGAACGGTGGGTGCGCAAAATGTCCAAAGTGTAGTGGAGTGCTTTGAAGGAAGAAAGCGAACAAGTCACGCGTCTGCTTGCCGAGCTTGTGGATAGAACACCTGATGACCCACAAGTTCAAAATCTCATCGCCCGACATTATGCAGTGACTGAGCAGTTCTATCCAGTCTCTGCCTAGGTAAGCTCTATACAGAGCATCAAGATTTCAGGAAATTCTATGAAAAGCACCATCTTGATCTAGCCGACTTTATGAAGGACACGATGACATACTATGCGGATCACACCTTGATGGAGAATGAGCAGTAAGAGTTAGAATGAATGCGCAACCGCTGTGCCCCTAGACCGGCCACAGTGAGAGTTGACGAGCCGGACGGCGACCATCGAGCAGAATGAAGGGAGCCGCCCGGTCGGCGACGATCCTCAGTTTACGCAGGTCTGTCAGATCGCGCAATCGACCACGCCGCCGCTCACGGAGCAGTTTATCAGCTCCTTTGGGGCCGATCCCCGGCACGCGCAAAAGATCACGTCGAGTGGCAGTATTCACCTCGGTGGGCGTATGTGCCAGGTGGCGTCGCGCCCAGGCCAGTTTGGGGTCGCTTTCCAGAGGAAGATTGCCACTGGTCTCAAAGGGGAGTTCCTCGACCGTAAATCCATAGTCGCGCAAAAGAAAAGAGGATTGGTAGAGCCGGTGTTCTCGTTGAGGAGAAGCGGCTGGATGATCCTCCAACGGAGTATCGGGCACGGGCGAAAAACTACTAAAGTAGGCTCGCGCTATGCCCGCCTTCCGGTGCAAGTACTCGGTCGTAGTCAAGAGTTCTACGTCACTCTCACCGACCGCGCCGACGACGTATTGGGTGGTAGAACTGGGCCATCGCCCCGGCTCCCCTTGCCGAATCTCCTCGATCCAACGTAATCGCTGCAACAACTCGTCGGCAAAGACCTTACGCGGGGCCAGTCGAGCGAGGCGCTCGGCGTTCGGTGCTTCCAGGTTGACCGAAACCCGATCAGCCAAACGCATTGCTGCCCGCACCTGCTCCCGTTCCGCGCCGGGCATGATCTTGAGGTGAATGTAGCCTGAAAATTCATAGCGCCGACGCAAAACCTCTGCCGTGGCAATGAGACGGTCCTGAACACGAGGACCTCCGCCAGCAAGACCAGAGCTAAGGAACAGGCCCTCGGCAGTGCCCTTTCGATGCAATCGCATGAAGAAACCGGCCAACTCGTCAGGCGTAAAAGTGGCCCGGCGAAAGTCACGCCCCTGCCGAAAGCCGCAATAGGTGCAATTTCGCTCACAAGCGGAGGTGAGCATGGTCTTGAGCAGCGCGATGCGCTTCCCATTGGGCATCACGGCGTTGTGGACAGCCCCAGAAAGCTCATCATGATCCTGACGCATCTGTGGCCTGCGCGATCCTACAACCTCCTCAGCTGGTTCAAAGCAAGTTGGCGGCCCCAATAGTTTAAGCTTTTCCAATGCTTCCATTTCACTCCCCCAGTCGGCTTTTTCTTTATCAGTGGATCATCCGGTTCATTGTTCTATTTTCAATCTCTATTATACGAACAAACGTTCTGCCTGTCAAGCAAGTGGGTGGATTCTTAGACGAAACAGTTTACGAATATCCTATTGACAGCTCTATGAAAGTGTGATATAATATTACGTGTAAGTAAATTACAAAATACAAGATAGCCACTAATTAAGGAGAATAACAATGACCGAAGAAACTATTATAGATGAAAAGGTCGAACAAGAACCAAAAGTGACACAAGAACTAGAACCTGAAAAAGACACTCAGTCCGATGCCACTCCAGAGGCCAAGACAGCACCTGCGGCAGAAAGTGATGGCAGCAAGAAAAAGTCCGCATCCGAGTCTCTCAAGGATGCCTGGAAACAAGTGTTCGGACAGGCATTGGGCGTAGCGCTAAAGGGTCGGGGAAATGTTGTGATGGTCCGCGTCAACGATGATGCGCTTCATCACCTGGACATGCTGGTCGAAGCAGAGATCACCAAGAGTCGCTCCGAAAGCGCGGCTTTTCTTATCAACGAGGGCATCACTGCCAACCAGGGGCTTTTTGACTGCATTGGCGAAATCGCTCAACAAATCATCGACTTGCGCACCCAACTGCGTGAACAAGTCCAGCGCGAGATTCAAAAGAAGGAGTAGAGATAATGACAGAGCATACCATCAACAAAGAAAAGCCCGCTGAGGATAACTCTAATTTCGGCCAAGTGAAGGCAGAAACCACAAAGTTGTTCGGATTAGTAGGCCGCGCTGTGTCCGTGACTTTTCAAGAGCTAACAAACCGTCTGTTAATTCAATTGGACCACGAAACCCGCCGACACCTGGATATGCTGGTTGAAAGTGGCGCGGCCCAAGACCGGCAGGAAGCAGTCATATTCCTGATTTCTGAGGGGGTCAAAGTAAACCACCAACTTTTTGAAAGAGTCGAGAACGCCAACGCTCAAATCACGTCTCTGCAAACGCAGTTACGTGCGCTGAATCCTGAGAAAGAAACCGCATAAGCCCTCTACAAATCCTCTGAGCGTCAGGGTACCGATAGAACTTGTCGCGATCGAGTCAGGCCTGCACCTGTTGCAGAATCTTGACCGCGCTTTCGACAGAACGGCGGTCCCTGGCGCTCAGAGTTGAATCAGATATCCATTGCTCGTAGAGCGGGAGTAACGATGCAAACTCGGGCAAGAGTTTTTTGGACATGCTGCGGATTGCGTCACACAACACCCACGTAGCGGCCGAGTCTTTGGGCGGGACGTGACGGGCGAGAAAATCACGCACGGGTATAGTCTCCCCCCGGGCAGCAAGGCGAATGGCAAAGCTGACGGCCCGTCTGACGTCCACCTCCTCATCAAGCAACAACCGCTCGGCCAATTCCAGGCAACGAGAGGTATAGGCAGGATGTTTCATCGGCAAACGAGCAACGACGGTAACACCTGCCCGCCGCACCCATTTATTCTCATCAATCAACCATGGCTCGAGCACCCCAAGCCACCGTTCGGGATCCTTACGCACGATAGGTTCTAGCGCATTCATCGCCAAATGATCGGCATCCTCCCACGTAATGCAAGTCCGGCACAACTCGATCAACAAAGGGATGATCTTTTCAGGCTCGACCAACTCTATTTTCCCCAGAGGTATGACGGCGACGACGCGCCCCTCACGACCATACTCATCCCATAACAGATGGGCCAGCGGAATAAAATCATCCACTCGCTTGCGGGCGACTTTGCCCAACTCCTTGCCGATAGATTTAAGCACAGGGACCGGAATACCGACCGTCTCTTGCTGCTTTCGCTGCTCCGCTTTGATCACCTCTATACTCTTGGGCTCGAATTCAAGCCACAAGTCACGCAGACCATCAGCGGCGATATGTGGCGCAACCGGATCATAAGCCGCAATAATCGACGCAACCTGGCTCACAATATCTGCCGTCATACAAGTTCTCCTTTACGGATTCACGATACTTTTGCTTTCGCAATCTGCTGAACGATCTCTATTGGCATAGACGTCCGCTCGGATATCTCTTCCGCCGACATACCTTGAGTCAAGAATCTCTGTATGACAACAGGCATCGGTTCGCCCAGTTCGACAATATGACCGTCAGGATCGTAAAAGCGGAACACACGCTGGCCCCAGGGTTGTTCGCGCAAGGGATGAGCAAACTCTACACCGGCTTCTGACAACTGCGCGTGTACAGTGTCCAAATCGTCAGTC
This sequence comes from Chloroflexota bacterium, assembly GCA_024232355.1. The sequence goes on from JAAEPW010000499.1 coordinate 4,338, forward strand.
TCGAAATAGATTTCACAGTTTTCGCGCCCCAGTTGACCCATTCCACCCGGTGCGCGTTCAAAGATCGTCTGACAAGCGTGATCAACCTGCCAAATCGCAAAACCTCCCACAAACCCCACATTGGGGCCAAAGTCCATCTCTACTTGTTGACTGAGCAACCCCTCGTAAAAACGGCGCGAGACCCCAACATCCTTCACAAAGAATACGGACGATTGAAATTTGATACTCATAGTTCACTACTCCTCATAGCTAAAGATTTTCTTCTATCCGGTCGAGCCACTCGTTGACAAGCGCATTGAACAACGTCTCTTGCTCAATTTGCAGATTGTGTCCTGCACGGTCCAGCACGGCAAACATGCCGCGTGAATAGTTCTCGAAAATCGGCCAAGCATCGCGATACCCCACCGACACATCCTGACGACCGAGCAAGATCAACGTTGGTTTCTCAAAAGGCGTCGAGACCGCATCGACGTCAAAGGAAAAGGGATATCCATGGGCCTGTAACCTGGATAAAAAATCCTCGTCGGCAACGTCGAGTCCAGACATTATTTCATCCCTCGTTCTTTCCCACGTTCGCTGATTTTGAACAACCGTAAACGACTCGAATTCCTCCCTGTCACTCGGCTCTAGGCTGGAGAGGAATAACGAATCTTGTACCAACACAGTGTGTGGCGGCAAAGATCGTTTGGCGTGGTCGGCAACAATCATGGGGCAGATCAAAAGCAGCCCATCCACGAACGCCGGCTGGCGATAGATGATCCCTCGCGCCAGGTAACCGCCATACGACTCGCCCGCCAGCACAAAAGGTTGATCAGGAATCACATGCGAAATAAAATCCGAGACGACATCCAGCATCTGATCCGAGTTGCTAATCCACTCTGCACCCGGCGTCTCTCCCATGCCGGGCAAATCGAGGTAGATGCGCTGCCATCCGCCGCGATGCTCAAATATGGGTTCGATGCATCCGCTCATCAAACGGTGGTCGGGTGCAAAACCATGCAGCGAGACCAAAGGACGTCCCTCGCCATAGACCTCGTAATAAATGTTGATATTTTCAAGCTGGCATTCCATTCACCAGTTCTCCCGCATACCCCAAATATCGTTTTAGTTCTCGCGCTCCCTTACTCAGCGTCGTAGGCTGCGACCGCTGCCGGCAGCACTTGGGTGACACGGTGGCCCGCGGCGGGCAACCCGACCAGGATCGCACTGATCACCTCTTCACGTGATGCCCCCGCCTTCTTGGCCGACTGGACGTGAAACGGCACACCGCTTTCGAGCTGTAAAGCGGCGAGCACAGCCAAATACGCCAGTTCCGCCGTTTTCTTATCCAACGCGCTCGCGCTCGCGAGGCCCTGAACGACCGACCCCCAGGCTTGCGCGTGTTGTGGTGCTTCGCTCATAAAGGTCTGAAACGCATTACTTATCAAAGATTTCTGGTCACTCATATTCTTTCTCCTTGTACTCTTTTATTGTTTGTCTATTCTTTTTTGGATCTTGCGTGCCGCTGTCCTGATTCCTGCTTTTTCGTCTTGAGCATATGTTTCAGCATGGCGCGCAATCAGAATTTGAATATCACCGTCAGCTTGGTCAAGCATACTCATAAAGCTCTCTAGCACTCTTTTCGTCTGCTTGGGAATATCGCGCAAAACTCGTTCAAGAATTGGAAAAACGGTTCGGGCATTCGTTTCTGACGTGGCGCCCACGTACCCAAGATAAAGGACTGTCGAGCCCCACAGGCAAGCACCGCTATCCGCTCTGATAAACTCTTGTGCTTTGGGCAAAGCGTGCAACGCTGTCTGGGTGTCAAGAGCAGCGCAAATCCCCAATGCGTGAATGATCATCCATCGTGTCTGGGGTTCAGGCACATCAAGGGCAGGAACAAGCCGAGGCAAAGAGCCGACCACTAGAGACGGGTCTGCTAGGGCCACCTGCTCAATGATCTTGGCCGCGCCAGCACGGACATTTTTACTGTCGTGGGCTAGTAACACAACGGCCTCTTCCAAAATCGACGCATCTCCTGCCAACACTTTTTTGGCCAGAGATTTACCCAAAGCTGAAGATATGGTCCCTTTATTGTTTTCAAGTTGTGGCAAGATTGACATGCGATTTCCCCTTGTAAAGTACGAGGTACAAGTTAGTCGTCATTATACGAACAAATGTTCCATATGTCAAGTGACTTGTCAGCATCTTTCACCAGGCTGTTAGCTCCTTTCCGGCAAACGTGTTATAATTGCACACTGCCTGACAGCAATCAAAAGAGGTAAAAACGTTGAACCTAGCACGCTTGACCGATCCGAACTTTCTCGTTGCACTGACGATTCTATATCTGACAAGTTTCCCGATTCACGAATGGGCCCACGCTTGGGCCGCCTATCAACTGGGAGACGATACCGCTGCCCTACAAGGCCGTCTGACCATCAACCCGTTGGCCCACTTGGACCCACTGGGGGCAATATCTATGGTGTTTTTTGGCTATGGATGGGGCAAGCCAGTGCCTGTGAATCCCTATCGTTTGCGCGGGAATGCGCGTACCAGTCAAGCGTTGGTAGCCGCCGCTGGCCCATTTTCCAACCTGGTTCTGGCTATGCTGGGCGCGATTCCATTTCGACTGCATTGGTTGAATCTTTATTCAGTCAGCACTTCTGCTATCGACTTGTCGAATATTCTGAAACAATTCATCGTGATCAACTTGAGCCTAATGATCTTTAACCTGATCCCCTTTCCACCACTCGATGGCTCGCGCGTTTTGCGTTGGCTGTTGCCATCTCAGTGGGCCCATCAAATAGACAGGATAGAGCAATTTGGCGGAACGGGATTAATGATGCTACTCTACTTTATGTCCAGAGCTGGAATACTTACCTTGATTATGGGGCCGGCTATGGATTTTATGATTCGCGCTTTGTTTGTGTATTAGAAAACAGCATGGTAAAAACGATTCACTATCGCGTGGGACAATTCATCCAAGCATTGACCGCCCGCGTTCCAGAAAAAGACGTAGAACAAGCTGTGCGTGTACTAACACCAACGGCACAAGCGCTCTTTCGCCGCCAAGCGATTCAGGATCAACACCACGCGCTGGCAGTTTACCACACGCTGCGCCAAGCGGGGCATACAAATCCACAGCTTTTGGCAGCAGCATTGTTACACGATGTGGGTAAATCTGCCGCCCGGTTGCCTGCTTGGCAACGAGCGATCATCGTGCTGGTGGAACGTTTTGCACCGCGCTTGCTGGCCCGCTTGAGCCAAAAAGAACCAGAGGAACGCGGACAAGACCTGACAAATAACTGGCGCCACCCGTTCATCGTCCACGCTCAACATCCAGAGATAGGAGCGCAATGGGCGTTGGAGGCAGGCTGCGCGCCTCTCACCGTCGCGCTTATCCGGCGACACCAAGATAAACTAGCGAGTCACCTACCACTCACCAACAATGATGTGGAAAGAGAAAATAATACAGAGGATCAACTATTAGCCGCCCTCCAAGCGGCCGACAACTTGCACTAGCACTGCTGCACCTGGTTGAACCGTTGGCCATCGTACAAGAGTGCGAAAGGAGATTTTTCAATGAATTTCAAACGAGTCGCCATCATTGGCACCAATCATATCAGTCTCTCGATCGCCTTGGCACTCAAGGCACAAAAAGAGCCGCCCGAGATCGTTGGCTACAATGTCAAAAAAGTGATAGCCGATCTGGCACGTGCCAAGGGAGCCCTCGATCGAGTGGAGCGCAGACCAAGCGATGCCTGCCAAGACGCCGATTTGGTCATAATCGCCGTGCCCCTCACCGACATCCGCGAGACATTCGCCGACATCGCATCGCACCTCACACCCGGCTGTCTCGTCACTGACATTGCGCGCCTCAAAGCCCCGGTGATGGATTGGGCTGAAGAATTACTGCCAGATAATGTGACTTTTGTCGGAGGGCACTTGATTCTCAACCCGGCCACTGCTGGTTTGGACCCCTTGGAGGAACCAGACGAGGCCAACAAAGATCTGTTGGAACACGCCCTCTATTGCTTTACCACACCACCTGAAATTTCCAACGTGGTCATCAATACCCTGACTGATCTGGCAAAGGCATTTGACGCACATCCCTTTTTCATCGACGTCACCGAGCACGATGGGCTACAAGCCGGTGTCGAAGGGTTGCCCGATCTATTGGCTATCGCCCTGTTGCGATCCACCATAGACACCCCAGGCTGGGAGGAAATGCGCAAGCTCGCCGGTCATCGCTTTGCGACTGCCACAACACTCGAGACCGAAACCACCGACATTGACGAGCGCCACACTGCTGCCTTTCTCAATCGAGAACACATCATACGCCGCCTGAACGTTCTCCTAACCGAACTGGTGCGCTTGCGCGACATGATGTCCAAAGACGACGCAGAGTTGGTAGAAAAAGCCTTTGTAGAAGCCGTCACAGGACGGGAAGCTTGGCTTGGAGACCGGGCACGAGGTATGTGGGTCAAAAAGCAATCAGTTAATTCAGATCAGATACCCAGCGTTGGCAAGCAAATCAAAACTATGCTTTTTGGTGAAAGACCCAGCCTGCGCCGAGATGATGAACAAGATCCCCGTAAAAAGTAGCGATATTTCTCTACGGGTTTATGCATAATGAGTAACACCCGAATACCAAGCTGTGCAAGGATTGAGCTGGGCAGAGCACATTGACTGAAAAATATCGTGTTTTGATGATCGCCCCAACCTCCTTCTTTCTAGACTATGGCTGCCACGTGCGCATTCTGGAGGAGACGAGGGTACTTGAAAGCTTGGGACACCAGGTGACAATTATCACCTACTATCTGGGGCGTGATCTGCCCCACCTAGACATTGTGCGTACACGCCCTACACCTTGGCGTGCCGACTATGAAGTTGGTTCCTCGTTACACAAGATCGCCTTTGACCTTTTCCTGGGCTGGACCGGTCTAAAGACCGTGTTGAGCCGTCGGTTTGACATCATTCACGGCCACTTGCATGAGGGAGCCCTCATCGGTTACTTTTTGAGCCGGATCCAGCGCGTGCCACTGGTGGCCGATTTTCAGGGCAGTATGACCAGCGAGATGGTAGACCATCACTTTCTAGACCCCCAAGGAACGTGGTACCGTTGGGTGCGGCTGCTGGAACTGCGCATCAACCATCTGCCCAATGCCATTGTGACCAGCACTCAGCAAGCCGCCTACATGTTGGAGCGCGATTTCGATACCAGTTCCCGCCGTGTCTACCCGCTGCCGGATTGCGTCAACTTGGATTTCTTCCACCCTGACGTGCTCACGGCTGAGGAAATCACAGCCAGGCGAACAGCCCTGGGTATTCCGCCTGGCCGCCCCGTTGTCGTCTACCTGGGGCTTTTGGCCGACTATCAGGGCACGTCACTTCTTGTGCAAGCGGCGCGCGTTCTCAAACAATGCAACACAAATATCCATTTCCTGATCATGGGTTTCCCGGACGTCGACCGTTATCGCCGAATGGCATCCGAGTTGGGAGTCGCCGACCGAATCACTTTTACCGGCAAAGTACCTTATGAAAAAGCCCCAACCCATCTGGCGCTAGGAGATATCGCCATAGCTCCCAAACTCTCAACCACTGAAGGTGCTGGCAAAATCCTAAACTATATGGCGATGGCCCTACCCACTGTCACCTTTGACAACCCCGCTAGCCGCGAGTACTTGGGGACGTTGGGCGTCTATGCCAAGCAAACGGGTAACGCCGTTGCCCTGGCCGACGAGGTTCTTGGTCTTTTAAACGCACCACAGTGGCGCGCCGAGTTGGGACAAAAACTACGTGCACGGGCCACCCGCCATTTTTCCCTGACACGATTAGGCCGTCAGCTGTTGAACATCTACCGTACTATCTTGAAACCACAAACTCGACGGAGGTCGTTATGAAAGTCTCGCATCGCTTACGCGAACTCTGGCAGTACCGCGAACTGACCCGCAACCTGGTCGTGCGTAACCTCAAAGTGCGCTACAAAAACTCTATTCTCGGCATTGCCTGGTCATGGCTGAGCCCACTGGGAATGATGATCGTGTATACGATCTTTTTTGGCATTGTTCAACCCAGTCACAACATTCATAACTATCCAGTTTTTCTCATGTGTGGGATGTTGCCCTGGGTTTTTTGTGCGGACTCGATTATACAAGCCACCGACAGTATTGTCAGTAACGCCCAGTTGATCAAAAAAGTCTATTTCCCGCGTGAGGTGCTCCTCATCTCCACCATACTATCTAATCTCGTCAACTTTATAATTGCATTGCCCATCTTTTTTGCTCTGGCATTGATTTCAAAGTCGCCGTTAACCTGGTGGGTGCTTTTTCTGCCGATCACAATATTGATTCAGATGACCTTTTTGTTAGGAGTGACATTCTTTCTTGCCACTCTCAATGTTTTTTACCGCGACACCAAACACCTCCTGGGTGTAATCGTACAGGCGTGGTTCTTTCTGACACCCGTGTTTTATTCCATTCAGACCGTCCCAGAAGAGACCAACGTCCTGGGAAGAGCATTCAATGCCCAATTATGGCTGCGCCGCCTGAACCCGATGGCATCCATCATCGCCTCGTACCGCGATTTACTATACTGGGGTGCACCCACAGGTTTTGATTTTTTACTACGGACGGCCATCACGGCACTGGTTGTACTCGTCATCGGCTATCTGATATTTCTGCGATATAGCCCCAGATTTGGTGAAAGTGTCTAGTGGAATGGTTAGAGTTGAATGAGACCTGGTCCATTTGTCGAGGTGCTCGTATTTTCTCCAGTCAAGACGCCGGCTATGGGCACGGCAGCGCGCACCTTTACTTACCATCTACCCAATGAACTGCAAGACCATCTGGCGGTAGGTTCTCTCATCGTCGTTCCCTTTGGCCACCAACGGCTCTATGGACTCGTCGTCACCCTGGCCGACGAATCTCCCATACCCGAGATAGAGACTCGTCCCATCGAGTCATTGGTCGACCCGACCCCCGTCCTCACTCCGACCCAGATTGCATTGGCCCGTTGGATGAGCTTTGAATATCTGACCCCGCTCTGGCGCTGCCTGACACTGATGCTGCCACCCGGCGTCGTGGGCCATGCCGACGTACAAGTCGAGTTGGCCGGAGACGTCGAGCCACGGGATATACGAACCGAACCCCAGGGACAATTGGTCACCGTGCTCGATGCCAAGGGCACTCTGATCGGGCGACAATTGGACCGCCTGCTGCCCCGCAAACAGTGGCGCAGAGCGGCATCCCAACTCGCCCGCCGGGGCGTCGTCGTCAAGTCTCCCTTTCTAGCCCCGCCCAAAGCCCGCCCCCAACAAATACGCACCGTCCATCTCGTCCCTGCCGCCGACCTGGAAGCCGGGCTATCCGGGCTGCGCAGCGAACTTTACCCGGCCATCGTCAAATTCTTGCAAGCCGAAGGCGAGCCGGTGGACGTTAGTTGGGTCTATGCCGAGACTGGTTGCACCCGCTACCACCTCAACAAACTGGCCGAGCGCCAGATCATCGCCTTTGACGCCGAGCAAACATGGCGAGACCCACTGGCCGACGAAACCTTTGTCTCGGATATCCCGCCCACGCTCACGTCAGATCAACAAGCAGTCTGGGACACGGTAAAATCGAAAATTATAAATCACGAATCTCAAATCTTTCTTCTCCACGGTGTGACCGGCTCGGGAAAAACAGAGATCTACCTCCGCGCCGTCGCCGAGGCGCTCGCACGAGGCCAACAGGCCATCGTGCTCGTGCCCGAAATCAGCCTGACGCCCCAAACAACGCACCGCTTTGGCGCGCGTTTCGGGCAACGCATCGCCATCCTTCACAGCGCACTCACGGCAGGCGAGCGTTACGATGCCTGGCGTCGTGCCCGCGCGGGCTTGGTAGACGTCATCATCGGGCCGCGTTCGGCGCTCTTTTCGCCGCTCCCGTCGCTGGGCCTGATCATCCTGGACGAGGAGCACGACGACAGCTACAAGCAAAGCGCCCCAGCGCCACGTTACCACGCCCGTGATACCGCGACCGAACTGGCCCGCCTGGCACACGCGCCCGTGATCCTTGGCTCGGCCACCCCCAGCTTGGAATCCTACCATCGCGCCCAACGCGGCGAGTTCAAGCTGCTAGAGATGCCGCGCCGCATTATGGGGCACGCACGTCGCTTGTCTGACCTACAGGCCCGCTACGAGATACCCCGCACCCGTTACCGCACCCTGCACGACGCTCCCACCGAGGCCCGCTACAGATCCCTGCCGCCGGTGCAAATCGTGGACCTGCGAGCCGAGTTGCGAGCCGGGAATCGCTCCATCTTTAGCCGTGCCCTCCAGAGAGCAATGAACGAGGCCCTGGAGCGAAGAGAGCAAGTCATCCTATTCCTCAACCGGCGAGGAACAGCTACCTTTGTCCTCTGCCGTGACTGTGGCTACGTCGCGCGCTGCCCAAATTGCGACACCCCCCTCACCTATCATGGACCGCGTGCCCGCCTGGTCTGCCATCACTGCAACCACCGCGAGCCTCAGCCTGCTCGCTGCCCCCAATGCGATAGCGAGCGCATCCGTTACTTTGGCCTGGGGACCGAGCGCGTAGAAAAAACCATTCACCAACGCTGGCCCAACGTCCGCACCCTGCGCTGGGATCGAGACACGACTCGCAACTATGCCGCTCACGCCGCCATCCTCGATCTGTTCAGCACCGGGCTGGCCCACGTACTCGTCGGCACGCAGATGATCGCCAAAGGGCTCGACTTGCCGCTGGTGACCGTCGTCGGCGTCATTTCCGCCGATACGGCTCTCAATCTGCCCGACTTTCGTTCCGGCGAGCGCACGTTCCAGTTGCTGACCCAGGTAGCCGGGCGGGCCGGGCGGGGGCTGCTAGGCGGTCGCGTCATCCTCCAGACTTATCACCCCGATCACTACGCCGTCGTGGCTGCCGCTGCCCATAACTATGGCAAGTTCGCAGCCCGCGAACTCCAGTTCCGGCGCAACCAAGGATACCCACCCTTCCGTCGCCTGGTCAAGTTGACTTGTGAGGACACCAGCCTCTCCCAAGCCCGTGCCGAGGCCGAAGCATTGTCACAAATCCTGCGCGACCGGCTAACCCAGCAGGGCCTACCCACGACCGACATGATCGGCCCCGTGCCGCCCTTTTTTGCCCAACTGCGGGGTCGCCACCGCTGGCAAATTCTTTTGCGCCACGCCGACCCAGCCGAGTTCCTTCGCGGCATCCCCATCCCCCCAAACTGGCGCGTGGACGTAGACCCGGTGAGCGTATTGTAGACAACAGTTATTTTGGAATTGAAATTTGAGCCAGTTGACAAAAGAAAAAAGTCATGGTATTATTTAAGCATATTAGCAGATACTAATTTAAGGTTGAGCGATGGACAAGATAGAAGAACTGGCCGAGATATTCAAAGCTCTATCAGACCCCACCCGGTTGCGGTTGGTCAAGCTGTTGAGCGAGCACTCTTTGCATGATTGTTCAAATGAATGCAACGGCCAAGACTTTTTGTGCGTCAACGCCCTGGCCCACCAGTTGGGAGTCACCCAATCAGCGGTCTCACAGCACCTGCGCGTCTTGAGACAAGCAAGGATCGTCCGAGGCGTGCGGCGAGGGCACTTTATGCACTATTCAATTGACCAAGATGGACTAGGGCAATACAAAGCCAAGCTCCTAGAGACGCTGGGGGAAGACTTTGGGTAATATCTCTTTTTTTGCCCCATATTATTAGTATATTCTAATATTCTTATATTCTAACATGAAAGGAGGTGAAAAATATGTGCTGTGAATCTACAGGTCATCACAAAGGTATGCATCGAGGCCACCACCGGGGTCACCAAGGTGACACTTGTGGCTGCGGACATGACAGTTTTGGGCCCGCTTTTTGGACCAAAGAGGAAAAAATCGCCCGGCTTGAAGAATGTCTGGCAAGTATGCAGGAACGAGTAAAGGCTGTCAAAGAGCGCATCGTCGCGCTAAAGGAAGAGTAGGTTTTTCTGGTTCCAAGTGGTGGGGAAGAGCCCAATAACTCGTCCCCACCACTGGCAATTATAGTTCATCACCTCAGAAAGAATAAAGGAGAGGTGAATTTGAGACTGAAAAAAGAACGAGCCGCTTCCACACAAGAAGCGGCTCGCTGCTCAACAACAATATACGCTACGACAAGATGGTTTGGAGCTTCATTGCGAGCCCCATATCACCAGCTATCTTGATCTTGCCTTGCATAAACGCATTCATCGCGTTCAGTTCACCGTTCGACATGGCAACAAAGTCAAGAGCACTCATCGAGAGGGTCATAGCAGGCGCGGTAGTTTCTCCCTCATCCACGGATGCTTTACCATTCTCCAACTGTAGCGTCCATTTGCCGCCCTCATCGCCACTCAGATCAAAGAGTATGACAGTGTCAAGATCCCCAACCTTGTCCGGGGCCATATTGACCATGTTCTCAAAAACCTCTTGTGTGGTTGTATAAGCCATCGTTTGCCTCCTGAATATGATTTGCGCTCATTATAGCTGTAACGCACATCCTTGTCAATATTCCGTCTTTGGTCTCTTATCCTGACGTTGGAGACACCTTCACAGCGAGATCTGCCGCCGCAAAGTGGACATTCCCAGAAATACGGCGCCCCGCCCCAAGACAAAAAAGCTCACACCGTGAACCACGATGCGAGCCTCATTAGAACCATTTACTTGTGAATACAGTTGTCAGCCCAATCCTCCAGCCACTCGATCACATACCCCCGAATTCACCGCAGGCTTGCGTCCTTCCCCAACCAGCAACGCAATACCCGTCAGCCCCGAATGAATTCGTGGCTTGATACAGTAAACACGCTAAACACGTGTTGACAACCAATGCGATTCATCGCATTTTGCGTATAAAGCTGGGCAATGAATTGCCCAGTGCTCTACCCTGCCTACCCCCGACGTCGCAAGAAGGCCGGAATCTCCAGATCATCCTTGTCGTAAGTGGGCACTGGGAACTCGACCGGCTCACTGAACGTGGCCCGTATCTGGCGCGGACGGGGCTCGGTCTGATCAAAGCCGGTGGCGATAACGATGATGCGAATCTCGTCGCCCATCTTTTCGTCGATCACGGCCCCAAAGATCAGGTTCACATCCGGATGCGCCGTCTGCTTGACGATAGAGGCTGCCTCGTTGACCTCGAACAGGCTCAGGTCTGGCCCACCCGTGACGTTGAACAGAATGCCGCGTGCGCCATCGATGGTAATATCTAGCAACCGGCTGGATATCGCCTCTTGTGCCGCCTCGACCGACCGATTCTCGCCGCTGGCCCGACCAACCGCCATCAACGCCGCGCCGCCCTCAGACATGATCGTCCGCACGTCGGCAAAGTCCAGGTTGATCAAGCCCGGCACAGTGATCAGTTCCGAGATACCCTGGACGCCCTGGCGCAGCACGTCGTCGGCCATTGTGAACGCGGCCTGCAAACTGACCCGCTTGTCGGTGATTTCCAACAACCGGTCGTTGGGAATCACGATCAGCGTGTCTACGGCTTCTTTGAGCCTCTCGATCCCGTCCATCGCGCTATCCGTCCGTACCGAGCCCTCCCACGTAAAGGGACGGGTGACGACGCCGATGGTCAGCGCGTCGATCTCCCGGGCGATCTGGGCAATGACGGGCGCGGCCCCGGTACCGGTGCCGCCGCCCATACCGGCGGTCACAAACACCATATCGGAGCCTTGCAAGACCTCGTACAACTCGTCCACCGACTCTTCCGCCGCCTTGCGGCCCAGATCAGCGTTGCCGCCGACGCCCAAACCGCGCGTCAGCTTGTCGCCGATGCGCACGCGCTTAGGAGCATCGGAAAGCATGAGCGCCTGGGCGTCGGTATTGACGGCGACAAAGTCAACACCACCCAAGCCCTCGGCGATCATCCGATTGACGGCGTTGCTGCCACCGCCACCTACACCAATGACTCTAATTTGAGCAAAGCTCTCTGTTGGGGATGATTTTTGCATTTTTTTTCCTCCTGTGGTCAAGTCTCTAAAAAGAGACGTAAACCCGCCCAACTGGTAAATAACGCACATTGTAACCAGGCTGATGATCACATTGTGCAAATGTCCAAGCTGCTTGGCTTGGTACTCTTCCCTCGCCTAACCCTTGCTATCAAACACTGCCGCGAATTTTGAGACAAGAATTCGTGCAATTCGTGGCAAAAAATACCCGATTGTAAAACTTAGCCCGGTAAAAAGACCCGGAGCCAATTGAGCAAACGGTCACCAAAACCGGTGCCAGACCTGGGCAACTGGGGCCGTGAATCCGCCGTCAGGCCCCACCCCATCAACCCTGCTCCCACCGCGTGGGCCGGGTTGGAAATCTTGTCCACCAGGCCGTGCATTTCTTGGGGCACGCCCACCCGCACCGGCAGATCGAGCACATCCCGTCCCAATTCCTGAACGCCGGCCAACTGCGCCGTACCGCCGCACAGCACAACTCCGGCGGGCAACAAGCCATCGTAGCCCGAGCGCTTGATCTCTTGTTTGACCATCTCTAAAATCTCTTCGATGCGCGCCTCGATGATCTCTGCCAGTTTCCAGCGCAGCACGGCCTGGCGGCTGTCTCCGCCAAAGGTTGAGACCGTAAACCGCTCCTCCGGCAACACACGAGAAGCGCGGGCGTGGCCGTGCGCAATCTTGACCTGCTCGGCCGCTTCCGGCGGCAATCGCAGGCCGATGGCCACATCTCCAGTGACATACTCACCGCCTATCCCCAGCGTGACCGTGTGCCACACCGTACCGTCGATGAATATGGATAGATCAGTAGTGCCCGCGCCAATATCAGCCAAGACGACGCCCATCTCGCGCTCGGTATCCGTCAAGACAGCATCACCGGCAGCGATGCCCGTCAGGACCAATTCGTCTATCTCCACCCCGGCCCGCTCCACGCACTTGACCAGATTCTGGATCAACGTGGTGGACCCAGTGACAATGTGAGCCTCAACCTCCAACCGGAAACCGTGCATCCCCACCGGATCGTGCACTCCGTTTTGCCCGTCCACAATGTACCCCCGAGGGATCACGTGCACGACCTCTTGGTTGTGCGGGACGGCGATGGCGTGTGCAGCATCCAACACGCGGTCCACGTCCTCGTGGGTGATGCCATGCTCACGGCGCGAAATGCCCACCACCCCGCGGCTGTTGAGCGACGAGAGATGCGTGCCACTCAATCCCACGTACGCCCGCTCGATCTTGTATCCCGACGTACGTTCAGCCCGCTCGACCGAGGCAGTGATAGCGCCCGTGGCGTCGGTCACATTGCTCACCACACCCCTGCGCACTCCTCGGGAGGGCACCATTCCTACGCCGATCACGCGGACCTGCCCCACCTCGTCGACCTCGCCGACCAGGGTACACACTTTGCTGCTGCCTACGTCGATGCCTACGATTGTACGTCCCATAATTGAACCTGTGAATGGCGAATCTGCGAATCCTACCAGTCGTTCGTCAGCGAATAATAGGGCGCATCGGCAAAGCGCACGTCTATGAACTTGGGCACCAAACTCCGCGCCTCCAGGTCAGACGTCATCCGTTCCAACACTTGCAGCCGCTTGACCATTCCCGGCCCTTGCCCCAAGACCACGAGCCAGCCTCGTTCATCTATAAAGACCAAACCCTGCGCTGGCACATACTCAAACTCGGACGCCACGTCTTGTCCGGTCGACCACAACTCGGTCAACGCGATGCGCACGCGCTCGTCCAATCGACCATCCTCGCTCCGGGGCAGCGGCCCTCGCACTAACCAACCGTCCAACAGTGCCCCTTGCGCGTTAAAGATAACGCCTTCCTCATCAATCCACCACAACAGCCCGCCTTCGTCCCACACAACCCTGGGCTGCCGTTCCACGACGACGATGGCACAATCCGCCGGTATCCGGCACTTGACCTGCGCGCTTCCGATGGTGGGCAGTGAATTCAAAATACGGTTCTCAACCCCAACAGGATGTGCCCACAAAATGTGTAATCCAGAAAGACCGCTGGCCTCGTAAATCTCATCCGGCGACACTCGAACCGCACCTACCACGTCCACGTGGCTGACGTAAAATCGGTCGTCAATAATCAGCCACATCGTCGCAGCGGTCAATACGGCCAGTAGTGCCAACAACGCCCCTCGCCGACTGGGCGATAGCGTCCGCGCTGCCGCCGGACGTCGCTGCACCGGCGTCCGGCCCCAAACCAATACGCCCGCCGATTCAAAGTTTTGCTTCTTTTTTCGCCCTCTCTTGGCCTTTTTTGCCATCAGTCACCCTCCCGCCCATTCATTGTCCATTGACTGCCGGTTGATACGAAGTCTCTGAGCGCTCCTTGTCCTGGTACCGTTCGACCGCCAACTCGATCAGCCGGTCGATCAACTCTGGATAAGGGATACCGCTCGCCTCCCACAACTTGGGATACATACTGATTGAGGTAAAACCTGGAATTGTGTTCACCTCGTTGACATACAACTCGCCCGTCTCGTCCGAGAGCAAAAAGTCGGCCCGGGCCATCCCGGCGCAGTCAATCACCTGGTAGACCTGTACCGCCAACTCGCGCACCCTCTCCGCCAACTCTGCCGAGATCGGGGCCGGGATCAACAATTCCGACGCTTGTTCACCCTCGTCGAGATACTTGGATTCATAGCTGTAAAATTCGCGGCTGGGGATCACCTCTCCCGGTACCGAGGCGATCGGATCATCGTTGCCCAACACGCTCACCTCGATCTCGCGGGCCGCAGGCACAGACTCTTCGACGATCAACTTGCGGTCGTACCGGGCAGCATCGGCCAATCCGGCTGCCAGCTCTGCTCGATCGTGGCATTTACTGATGCCAACGCTGGAACCCATATTAGCCGGTTTGATAAATACCGGATAGTCAAACTGGGCCTCGATTTGATCCATCACTCCATCCGGGTCCGCGTCCCACGCCTTGCGCTTGAACATCACGTCCTTAATGATGGGCAGGTTATGAGCCCGCATAATGTCCTTGAAAGCGCTCTTGTCCAACCCCAAGACCGAACCGATCACACCAGCGCCCACGTAGGGCAAACCGGCCAGTTCCAGCAATCCTTGCACCGTGCCGTCCTCGCCGTACGTTCCGTGCAACACTGGAAAGACGACGTCGAGTTCCGCCAGTTGCGTCGCCTCCACCGCCCGCTCCGTGTCCTGGAGCCGCATCAGGCCGCGCCGAGAGGGATCGCCCAGCAGTGCGGCGGGGCCACTAACAGTCGCATCGCCCGACTTGAGAGCCTTCATCGGGTTGCCCGAAGCGATCCAGCGGCCATCCTTGGTGATACCGATAGGCACGACCTCGTACTTTGTTTCGTCTATCGCGTTCATCACCGACTGGGCCGATGCCAACGACACCTCGTGCTCGCCCGACCGACCGCCAAATATCACGCCTACGCGAATCTTTGTCACTATTGCCATCCCACCAACTCGATCTCTAATTCCAAATCTATCCCAAATTGCCGCCGGACCTCGGCCCGAGCGTGTTCGATCAGTCCCATCACGTCCGCCGCCGTCGCGCCGCCGGTATTCATAAAGAAATTACCGTGCTGTTCCGAAATCTGCGCGCCGCTAACGCGGTAGCCGCGCAGCCCGGCCTGCTCGATGAGATAGCCTGCGTGGCTGTCTGGCGGGTTCTTGAACGTCGAGCCCATCGTCGCTCCCGATGGGTGGCGCGTCTTGCGCCATTCCAAAATCTCATCCGCCCGTGCCGACAGCGCTCCGGGGTCACCTTTCTGCAACTCGAACGTCGTTGCCAGCACTACTTCACCTCGTGTTTCCCGCTTAATCCGACTCAACCGATACTCAAACTCGAACCAATCAGCAGGCCGCTCCACGACCTCGCCATCCAGCCCCAGCACCGTCGCGCTGTGCAGCACACTGGCAATGTCCCCGTCAAAAGCGCCCGCGTTGCCTACTACCGCCCCGCCCACCGTTCCCGGCAGCCCCGCCGCCCATTCCAGCCCCGTCAGCCCGCGCCCGACCGTCTCTCGGGCCAATACAGACAACTGCGCACCGGCCTCGACCCGCGCCGCCTTTACGTTCTCTTTTTTGGCAAAGCCGAACTCGATGCGCGCTGCCCGATTGACGATCATCAATCCACCCAGTCCACTGTCTGCGACTAATACGTTGCACCCACCGCCCAACATCCGCCAAATCACGCCGCTGGAGCGCGCCAGTTTCACGACCCGGACCACCTCGTCCACATTGTCGCAGACAATCAGCAGGTCTACCGGGCCACCGACGCGCATCGCCGTGTGATGTGCCAATGGTTCGTCGCGCCGGACATTTGGTCCCAACGCCGCAGCCAGTGTATCCAAAACGGAGCTAATGGTATCTATCCTCCCCACCCAGTTTCATTGAACGTCCATCTCTAACAACTCGATCATCCACTTGCCAACCAGGTTCCCATCCCCCGCGCCCAACGTCAGTATCACGTCGCCGGGCTGCACCTCGGTACCCAACCAGACAAACGCCTCGTCTAACGACCGGGCAGCACGGGCATTGGGATGCCCCATCGCGGCCACCACGTCGGCACTGCTGATGTTCAGCGTGTCTGTTTCTCGGGCCGCATAGATGGGCAGCACGATCACGCGGTCGGCTATGCCGAATGACTGCGCAAAGTCGTCCAGCAGCGTCTTGGTGCGGCTGTAGGTGTGTGGCTGCCACACTGCCCAAAGCCGACGGCGATGAAATCTTTGTTGCGCCGCCAAAAGCGTGGCCCGAATCGCCGTCGGATGATGTGCGTAATCATCCACTACGACCACATCCTCGACCTCACCCTTGACCTCGAATCGCCGCCCCACCCCGTGGAACTCGGTCAGTGCTGACCGGGCCACATTGAAAGGCACACCAAGGGAATCCGCTACAGCCAGGGCCGCCAACGCGTTACTGGCATTGTGGGCGCCGGGCAATCGCAGTCGAACCAGCCCTAGCACCTCTCCAGCCCGCGTGACCAAGAAATCCACACCCCCAGCAAAGTTGGGCCGCACATCCTCAGCCCGCCACTCTGCCCCTTCATCCAATCCAAAGAACGTCACTCCTCCCCCGGCAGTCCGCCGCTGTTCGCCAAGCGTCCGTGCCACCGGATCGTCCCAGCAGGTTGCCAACATCCCTTCATCCGGTACTAGGGCCACAAAATCTTGGAACGCGGCCTGGAAATCGTCAAAGGTTGGATAACAGTCTGGATGATCGTGCTCGACGTTGGTCACCACTGCCACCCTCGGCGTTAGGCTGAGAAAAGTGTGGTCGTACTCGTCCGCCTCAATGACAAACAATGAATTTTTCCCAGCACGAGCATTAGTCTCCAACTCGGAAATTACGCCGCCGACGATAAAGGTCGGATCGCGCCCATCCGCCAGAAGGATAGAGACGATCATCGCCGTAGTCGTCGTCTTGCCTTTTGTCCCAGCGACGGCCACTCCCAGTCGCCCATCCATCATCTGGCCGAGAAAAGCGGGCCGCTTCCAAATCGGGATACCGGCTTCCTGCGCCATCTGCAACTCGACGTTCGATGCAGGTACCGCCGAAGAAACGACGACCAACTCGGCACCATTTACATTCTCCACCTGGTGTCCCTCAAAGACACGAGCGCCATCCTGCGACAGCGCCTCCGCGACCGGCGAGAGCACCAAATCAGAGCCGGAAATCTCGGCTCCCTGTTCCATCAACACACGCGCGATAGCCGAAAGTCCGGCCCCGCCTATGCCGACAAAATGCACGTGCCTGCCATGAAATTGCATGGCTCCCTCCATCCCCGCCAGAGAAAATCTCGTTTCGCTCACAGTCCCCGTCTCGGGGGCGTCGCCCCGAGGATAAAGCTTTGAGCGAATGTACTCCCTATACCACAAGGTACAGACAGTTTGATCGATAGATTATCCCTCGGCCAAAGCGTCAGATAAAGACGACAATCACAAACACAAAGGCCGCCGCCACTGCCACGTACAGCACCGCAGTCGAATCTGCAATCAGCTGTGGTGGCAAAGTTTGCATCAATTCAGCCGATGAGGATCCAGGTGCGGGCGGCACGATCTCCCAGAGTCCGTCAGGGTTTTCAGGCGTAATCCCATAGTTGGCCGAATGGAGAAATGAAAAGATCGACCCTACGATGAGAAAACCATTGAGCACGCCCAAAAAGAAACCCAACAAGAGATCCTGCAGCCCCTCGCGGTTCAACTTTCCCAGTTTCGAGGAAAATTTCGGACCAGCATATCCAAACACGGCGAGGATAATGAACAGAATCCCACGAGTATAGAATTGACTCGCTTGGGGCCACTCGTTGAATCGTACCCCAACCAACGGCAGCACAAAAGTAACCAGAACGTGCTCTACGAACAAGGCCAGGATCACACTAAAGGCCACAATAATCTCCTTGGCCCATCCACGCAGGCTGCCGATCAATCCGAACAGAATCAGCAAGCCACCAAATACGGTACTTATCGGTAACATGATTACCTCCCTCTCTCAGGTATTGCCAATGCCAACAACTTGTCTGCCAACTGCGCTGCCGCGTCGGGGCGGGTCAGCGCCTGCATCCGGTCCGACATGCTTTGTAACACCGCCCGATCGCCCAACAATCGACGTACTGTGGGCAACAACTCTACGGGCAACTGCGCGTCGTCCACTTGCTCTGCCGCCCCTCGACTAGCCAACCACTCGGCGTTGATTCGCTGGTAACGCCAAGCGTGCGGGTATGGGACCAACACCGCGGGCAATCCGAAAAATGGCAACTCGCCCAACGTCGAAGCCCCGGCCCGGCAAACCGTCAGGTCCGCAGCGGCCAATGCGGCCCCCATATCGTGCAGGTAGGAAAATGCATGGTAACGAGCCTGTAGCGCCAGGGGCAGCGATTCGCGCTGTTCTTCCACCCACGGCCAGTCTAATTTTCCACTCACGTGTACCACCTGTGTCAGTTCCAACACCTGCTCCAATGATCCACTCAATGCCTGGTTGATACTGCGCGCTCCCGTGCTTCCGCCCATCACCAATAACACATTCTCAGGCGACAATCCCAACGCCGCCCGCGCCTCGGCCCGATCAAGCCCTTGAAACTCGGCACGTACCGGGTAGCCCGTCACGACCACCTTGCGGGCCAGAAAATGAGCACACGAGTCATCCACCGTCACCGCTACTTGTTTCGCCAGACGAGCGATCGCGCGCACCGCCAGGCCAGGCTCAATATCGGGCAGATAGACCAGGATGGGCACCCGCAGCGCCCAGGCCGCCAAAGCCACTGGCACGCTGGCGTACCCACCGGTCGCAAACATCGCCGCCGGTCGCTCCTGGCGTCCCAACCGGTATGCGCTCCACCATCCCCGCGTCAATTTGATCAGGTTCTGTACTACCCGCCGGGGGGCCAATCCGTGCACTCCCCCCGCCGATACTCCCACAAAGCGCAAGCCAGCGTGCTCGGCCAACTGCTCTTCTACGCCACCCTCTCCACCGACGTACACAAATTGCACATCTGCACCGCTCTTAGCGGCGAGTGCTTGTACGACGGCCAGGCCGGGATAGACGTGTCCCCCGGTTCCCCCACCTGCGATCCAAATTCGCACGCTGCCGACTGTCCTTTCTTCCTTTGGATTGCCCAAATCCGAGTTTATTCCGCGAGTCGCGCCTGCCGGTACGCTTGCCACGAGAAACGCTCAACAACAATCCGATCCCGGCCAGCGAAACAACCATCGCCGAGCCTCCAGCACTGATAAAGGGCAATGCCACTCCGGTAAAGGGAATCAACCCCGTCATCACTGCGATGTTGACCAGCGCCTGAAAAGCCAGCCAACACGTAACGCCGCATGCTACCAAGGCCGCAAAAGCGTCGGGGGCCTCCACCGCGATCTTGAATCCGCGCCAGGTCAGGAGCACAAACAATCCAATCACGATCATGCTCCCCATAAAGCCCAATTCTTCACCCAATACCGCAAAGATGCTGTCGGTGTGCGGAGTGGGCAGATAGCCCAACTTTTGCTCCCCTTGTCCTAATCCTACCCCGAACAGCCCACCACTACCCATCGCGATCAGCGCTTGCTGAATGTGATGCCCAACGCGCGTCGGATCGCTCCAGGTCAGCACATAGTCGTCCACGCGCTGCCGAGCGTGGGGCAGTTGGTTGACCAACGCCAGAAACGTGACCCCACTGATGAGTCCCCCCCCGGCCAACTGGAGCACGTCGGCACCGGCGAAAAAGAACATTGCCAGCGCGGTCAACACGAGCAATACCGCCGTACTTACGTCTGGCTGCAACACAACCAGGCCAGCGATCACGCCGATCAATACGGCAAATGGGACCAATCCATAGGTCACGTCGCGCACTTGCTCACCCTTGGAGGCCAACCAGGCCGCCACATAGATCACCATCACTGGTTTCACCAACTCGCCCGGCTGCACCGAACCGTCGAGAAACGAACGCCGCGCACCAAAACGATCATCTCCGATAAACAGTACCAGCAAGAGCAAGAACAATGCCCCACCCATCACCGGCACTGCCCATTGCTTCCATTGATCGTACGGGACAGCGGCAACCACCAGCATCACGATCAAGCCCGCGCCTGCCCAGATGAATTGACGAGACGCAATACGAAAGCTATTCTCGTACACCTGGTACGACCAATCAAAGGTCGCACTGTACACCATCATCAATCCGACGATGAGCAACCCAGCCACCACCAGCAGCAGCGCGTAATCAAAATTGACTCGCCTGCGCTTGGATCGTTTGGTTGATCGTTTTCCTTGTGTTTTTGCCCTTGCAGCCACGATAATCCTCGTATTAGAGTGCGCGTACCAGTTCCTTGAACCGGTCACCGCGCTCGGCGAAATCACGAAAGGCGTCGAAACTGGTGCCGCCAGGCGAGAGCAAGACCACGTCACCGGGCCGGGCGATCTTTGCTGCCGTCGCCACCGCATCTTTTAGCGTTTCCACCTGCGTGATTTTCTCCAACGTCACTGCGTGCCCGTTACCACTAGTCCCCCGCTTTTTGCGTCCCACCTTCCGCGCGATCATCGGTCCGGCCTCGCCAAAGGTGATCAACTGCCGCACCCGCTGCGGAGCCTCTTGAGCGAACTCGCCCCAGGGCAAATCCTTGTCGCGCCCACCGGCCAACAGGACAATCGGCTCGTCAAACGAACGTAGCGCCGCCAGCGACCGTTCCGGGGCAGTGGCCATGGAATCATTGTACCAGTGCACACCCGTAAACTCTCGCACCAACTCTATCCGGTGTTCGACGCCCGTGAACGTCGTGGCGACCTGCCGCATCGCCTCTACGGGCACGCCAACGGCCCCGGCCAACGTACACGCGGCCAATATATTCAACAGGTTGTGACGCCCTCGCAGTTTCACTTCCGGAACCAGACAAATTTGACGATCACCATTCGCCAGGCGCAGCGTCAAATCGCCGTTCGTTTTGTATGCCCCTTCCTCCACCTCGGCCCCACCGCTGAACCAGAGCAAATGAGCAGCGGTCTTGATCGCCAATGACCGGGCGTTGGCGTCGTCATAGCCCAAAACCGCCAGGTCCTCCGACTTTTGATGAGCAACAATGTTGCGCTTGGCTGCAATGTATGCATCCATCGTCTTGTGACGATCCAGATGGTTGGGCGTGATATTGAGCACTGCCGCGACGTGCGGGCTGGTCGTCATCAACTCTAGTTGAAAGCTCGAAAGCTCCATCACCACCCGGTCATCGGGCCGAATCTGGTCCAGATCGGTGATGAGGGGATTCCCGATATTGCCCCCCACCCACGTCTGCGCTGTCGCTCGACACATCTCTCCAACCAGCGCTGTCGTCGTCGTTTTACCAGCCGAACCGGTGATACCGATGACGGGAGCTGGGCAGCGATCCAAAAATATCTGCGCGTCGTTGCTCAACGGTATGGAGCGTTGCTGCGCCTCTGTGACGATGGGAATGTCTAACGGTACGCCGCCGCTGATGCACAACAAATCCGCTCCCTTGAGCAAATTCATCGGGTGCTTGCCCAACACGTACCGGATCGGCAAATCTGCCAATTCGGCCAATGGGTCAGCCAATGCGGCCTTGTTCCGCATATCCGAGACCGTCACCTCGGCCCCAACCTGGGCCAGGAAGCGCGCCAAAGCCGTTCCCTGCCGCGCCAGACCGAGAACCACTACTCGCTTGCCTGCTAACATATCCCTAGACAATTTACACCTGGCCTTATTTGCGACGCGTCCGGCGCTTTTCTTCAGCCATCCCCAACCAAAAATGATGAGGCAAAACCGAACGCCCCACACGAATTTCCACCCCACCCGCTTTTTTGACGCCGTTCTTTTTGCCGTTGCCATCGAAAACATTCGCGTGAACAAAACAGAGTGTCGGTGCTTGCCCGTACTTGTGTTGGTAGTGCGCTACGGCCCGCTTTACCTTTTCATCCAACTTTTTGAGCGGGTCGTCATCAAACCAGAGTAATCCTGTCTTCATTTCATTCTCCTCTACTATGGGGGCGTTTAAAAACAACTTTGCACTTTCCAACTCGTTTCCTATGTGAAAATACCTGAAAAGTACGATGCTGTTTCTGAACAACGCCTAAATAAAATTACCACAAGGCCAGCGCCACCCCCGCCATCGTCGTCAACAATCCAACTAGCCAAAACCGTTGTACCACTTGTGTCTCTGACCAACCCAACAATTCGAAATGATTATGCAGGGGACTCATCTTGAACAATCGCCGCCCCCTGCCAAACCGGCGTTTGGTGAACTTGAAGTAGAGCACCTGTAAAATCACCGAAACCGTCTCGGCCACCGGAACTAGCGCAACCACCGGCAATAGCAACCA
Source organism: Chloroflexota bacterium (assembly GCA_024232355.1). The sequence continues at coordinate 27,093 of JAAEPW010000499.1, forward strand.
TTGACCCGTCATCAGTGCCACCGTGCCCAAAGTTGCCCCCAGTGCCAGCGCGCCCGTATCGCCCATAAACATTTGCGCCGGATGGGCATTGAACCACAAAAAAGCAAAGCAAGCGCCCACTATGGTGAAACTAAAGTGCACCAGGTGCACCTGCCCCTGCAATAAAGCGATAATGCCATAGCCCACAAAGGCACTGGCGACAATGATCCCCGCCAGCCCATCCAACCCATCGGTCAGATTGACCGCATTGGCAAAGCCCAAAATGACAAATGCCGCAATAGGCACCCACACCCAGCCCAGTTCAATTGGCTCTCGAACTGTTGGCATACCTACTTGGCCCGCGAACTGCATTTTCAGCAAATACATGACTAGGGCAATTCCAAAACTCAGGGGGACTTCCCACATCAACTTGCGTCGCGCCGATAGACCCTCTCCACGCCGCATACCGCGCACCCCGGAAACGTCATCCACTGCGCCAATGATCGCATAGGCCAACATCACACCCAACGGCATCAGAATTGAGCGCCCAACCGCCGTCAGTCCCGTCAAGTTGTACACGTTGAGCGCCAATGTGATGAGCAGCACCGGGAAAACGATCATCAACCCGCCCATCGTCGGTGTTCCCTGTTTGGTCATGTGACCGCGCGGCCCGTCGATACGGATGCGTTTACCCATTTTGTAGTGACGCAAGATGCGAATGAGAAACGGTCCCCATACCACCGCCAACAAGAACGAGATACTCGCCAGGATCAGTGCAAAATCCATTACGGCCTTCCTCCGATATGCTGAGAAGGCTGCCCCAGCGTACTCACAATCTCTTCCATCCGCATTCCGCGCGAACCTTTGACTAAAATCACGTCGTCCCCAGTCACCATCTGTTCCAACAAAGCAATGGCTTGGGCATTGTTCTCGACGATATGCACTCTGTCGGACGGCATGCCCCAGCGCAAGGCGGCCTCGCCAATGATTTGACCCAGAGATCCCACAGTGATGATGATGTCGGCCACATCCAGTGCCCGCATCCCCACCTTTTCGTGCCCTTCCTGCTCATAATGACCCAGTTCCAACATGTCGCCCAGCACGGCGATCTTGCGCCCATCCAGTTCATCCAACAGATTGAGCGCCGCAATCGTTGAGGCGGGGCTGGCGTTGTATGTATCATCCAGAATGATCGCGCCCCCTGGCCCCGGCACCGCCACCAACCGCAGTTGCGCTGACGGTCCCCGCAGCCCCTCGACAATCTCTTGCCATGTCAACCCTTCGACCAGTCCCACCGCCGTCGCTCGCAGCGCGGTGTGGACCGAGTGCTGTCCCAAAAGCGGGATTTTGACGTGCAATGTTTCATCGCCATAGTGAAGTTGGAACCGGATGCCCTCCAATCCCAACCCTTCGATGTGATCGGCCCACAAATCCGCTCCGGGCGACAGACCATAGTAAAATACGCGAGCAGTCGTATCCCCTGCCATCCCGCACACGAGATCATCGTCACAGTTTAAGATGGCTACTCCATCGGGATCCGGTGGCAGTGCCTCGACCAGTTCCGTCTTGGCTTTGACGATGCGCTCCATCGTCCCCGCCCGCTCCAAGTGTACCGACCCAATGATCGTCACGACACCAACGTGAGGCCGCGCGATGCGGGCCAGATCAGCGATCTCTCCCACGTCGTACATTCCCATTTCTAGCACAACGCACTCGTGCTCGCTCGTCAGATGCATCAACGTCAGTGGCAGGCCGACCTCGTTGTTGTAACTGGCCTCGCTTTTGAGCGTGATGTAACGACGCGCCAGCACCGCTGCCGCCAATTCCTTTGTCGTCGTTTTGCCCACACTCCCCGTGATGCCAATGACGCGCACATCGTGCTGCTGGCGCCAAAAGGTCGCCGCTCGATGCAGCGCCTGAAGGCTGTCGGCTACCTTGATCACCAAAGGGATTTGAGATTCGAGATGTGAGATTTGAGATTCAAGATCTGGACCGGTTACATCGAGGGTCAGATCCCCTGCATCCACATCCTGCTCGACAATCGCCGCCACGGCCCCACGTGAAAAGGCATCGTCCACATAATCGTGACCATCTGCGTGCTCTCCCTTGAGCGTGATGAACAATGCGCCAGGCTCGGCCTTTCGCGAATCTACCACCGTCATCGAGATAGGTTGTCCCAGCATCTTGGGACGGAAACCGGTCAACCCCTCGATCACATCTGCCAGTGTCAACGCTCGTATACTCACCTCGTCACCGCCTCCGCCACTTGCATACCGTTGGGCGGAATATCCATAATCAAGAACAGCTGCGTAGCCAAACGTTGAAACGCTGGAACCGCTGTATCAGAAGCCCACGTCGATGTCTTGGGGCGATCCAGTTTGACCAAGATCACGAGTTGCGGATCGGGCACCGGCCCAAATCCGACAAAGGAAACAATGGTCGCATTCCGGTCGTACCCGCCGGGAACGGGAATTTGGGCCGTACCCGTCTTGCCCGCCACCCGGTAACCCGCCACCTGAGCGCGCGACACACCCTCATCCACTGTCCGCACCATCATCTCGGCCACGGTCCGCGCTGTCTGTGGAGAAACCACCTGAGCTTCGACCACCGGACGAAAGGTTGAAACCGTCCCATCAGCCGTAATGCGTCGAGATACAATGTGGGGCCGCAATCGAGCGCCATCGTTGGCCACTGTTGCCACAGCTGTGATCATTTGGAGCGGCGTCACCGCCAACCCCTGTCCAAAAGAATTTGTTCCCAAGTTCGAGTCATGCCAGTGCTCATAATCATCCGGCAGCCACATCTGACCAGACGCCTCACCCGCCAGGTCAACCTCCGTCGACCGTCCAATACCAAAAGCCCGCACGTACCGGTAGAACAAATCCGGTCCCATCTCAGTGCTGAGCCAGGCGGCCCCAACATTGAGCGAATGGATTAGAACATCACTCACGGTATACTCTTGACTTCCATGGTCAGAAGAGTTTGCGATCGTAGCTCCCCCCACCTCGATCCAACCCTGGTCATAATAAGTCGTTTCTGGCGTCACCATTCCCGCATCGAGCGCGGCCGCCACGGTCAAAACCTTGAACACTGAACCCGGTTCGTATTGCTGGCTGACAGCCGGGTCATCGAAAGGCGGCGGATCGAGTACATAAAATTCGCTGTACCGGTCTGGATCGTAATTGGGCAAACTGGCCAGCGCCAAGATCTCAAAAGTGCGCGGGTCCATCACAATGATCGTGCCGCCTTCAGCCTGGTATGCTTGCACCGAACGTACCAGTTCCTCCTCGACCAACGCTTGTACCATCCGGTCGAGGGTCAAAATTAACTCGGATCCGGCCTGGGGCAACTTGACGGGAGCCACAGTCCAAGGTATCTGCTCGCTGGAAGGATCTACCGGCCCCTCCCACTCGATCTGTTTGGGTTGCAACAAACCGTCGTGGAACCCCTCGACACCGTAAAACCCTTTGCCCTCGACATTGCAAAAGCCAAGCACATGCGAAGCCAACCAGCTCTCTGGATACTCTCGTTCCCACAAAGGTCTGACTGTTATTCCTCGAAAGCCCATGTCGGCGATCTGCTCCCCCACATCTTTGGAAACAAAGTCGGCAATTTGGACCCACGGAGCATCGCTGCGCAGCCACTGTTCGATCTGTGCGGCAGGCATATGTAACAACGGACTCAACGCCATCGCCACACCAGGCGCATCCACCACATAAGCCGTATCGGCCTCGACCGAGTATTTAACCACGTTACCCGCCAGCAAATGGCCGTTTCGATCTCGAATCACACCCCGTGGAGGATTAGCGATCACAATCGGTCGCTCGCGCTGCTCCTTGCCCCAATCCTCGTAAAAGGTGTGGTCCACGATCTGAACCTGCACCAACTGGACCACAAGTATGATTACGAGTCCGAGCATTAACGTGCTTACCAGTTGTAATCGGCGTCGCGGCCCTTCAGCCATCAGATTATTCCCCAAAGACTATAGTAATTATCAACTACTGACTTGCAATCAAAAACTCTACATGTTCAGCCGGTGTAAAGCCCATTTCGGTCGCTCGCTCCCAAAGATGGGAGATGGCACTCTCACGGGCAATTTCTACTTCCAGTTGTTCATTCTCTCGTTGAAGGCGGAACAACTCGACCTGCAGTTGCTGAATATGGCGACCACGAGCCGCCGTCTGACTCACCAGCATCAAATAAGCGGCCGCTACCAACGTCATTGCTACCGCAAATGCCAGTAGGGATGAGGCTGTGCGCCGGTCCATCTCGAACCGACCACGCTTGATCCCATGTGTTACCCACTGCATAAAACCAGACATAATTCCAATATCTCTAGATACGTTCTGCCACTCTCAACCGCGCTGAGCGAGACCGCGGATTGACCGCAATCTCTTCCGCCGTTGGCCGAATAGGTTTACGCATAACCAACCGCACCGCAGCTCGATGATCGCACATACACGCAGGCACCTCTGGCGGACAAACGCAATCGCGACTCTCACGACGCAGAAAATGCTTTACCAACCGGTCTTCCAGCGAGTGAAAGCTGATCACCGCCAACCGGCCGCCAGACGCCAGCAACTCGATGGCCTGAGGCAACACCGCTTCCAACACATCCAGTTCATCGTTAACGGCGATGCGCAGCGCCTGAAATGTGCGCGTCGCCGGGTGAATGCGCCCGCGCCGTCCGCGCCCAACCGTTTGCTGAATAACGGAAGCAAGCTCCCTGGTCGTGTCAAACGGACGGTCGTCAATGATTGCCTGGGCAATACGGCGTGCCTGCTTTTCCTCACCATATCGGTATAAAAGTGCTGTCAATTCTTTGAGCGAAAGATGATTCACCAAATCGGCTGCCGTGGAACCATCTGACGTCGGGTCGAGCCGCATATCGAGTGGTCCATCGGTCATAAAAGCAAAACCCCGTTCAGGGTCATCCAACTGAAGCGACGAGAAACCCAGGTCGAGCAAAATGCCATCTACCGAGGTGTAACAATTAGCTTGAGCAACCTCTGCCAGATGACCAAAGGAACTATGCGCCAACACAATCCTCTCGGCATACGGACCTAATCGAGCGCGGGTCATCTCGATGGCTGCCAAATCCCGATCCAGCCCCAAAAGACGACCATCGGGGGAAGAAGCCGCCAGTATCCCAGCTGCATGTCCTCCCCCGCCCAGAGTCGCATCTATGTACCGCCCTCCTGGCCTGACCTGCAAACCATCGAGTGCCTCTTGGAAAAGAACGGAAATATGAATGCCCATCATAAGCCAATGCATGACCGCAACAGTCGCTTATAGCCAACCATTAACAATCGACTAGATGCCCAGGGCCGCCCACCCCTCCTCCATCGTTTCGTCGTCCCCCTCGACCAACTCGCGTTCTTCGCCCCAAGAGTTCGAATCCCACAACTCGATATAAGTGTTCAGTCCAGTGATGACGATCTCGTTATCGAGGTTCGCATACTCCCGCAAACGTGGGGGAATGAGCACACGACCCGCCTTGTCCAACATTGCGTCAGAGGCGTTGGCAAAGACCAGTCGACGAAAGGTACGAGCACGTCTATCCGTAATCGGTAAATTGCTCACTTCCCGCGCCAACTTTTCCCATTCCTCCATCGGGTAAATCGCCAGACAACGGTCAAGCCCCCGGGTGAGGACGAGGCCCGCCGCCAGATCCGCCCGAAACCGGGCAGGGATCGTCAGTCTTCCTCCTCCGTCAATGGTATGAACAAACTCTCCCAGGAACATTTGACCGCTTTTCCTCATGCGAGTGCGCGTCCGCACTCTACAAAATGTTTATCCCAATTTATCCCAATTCACCCCAATTTATCCCATATTATACACTATTCCTTCCATTTTGGCTAGTACTTGGAGAAAATTTTAAGGTTCGGCTGACAAAATCCCGTCAGTAGCCAAACAAATAACGAGGCTGTCGTTTTCAGACAGCCTCGGTCTTGCAATCAAGAAACAGAATTTGTAACTACACTCAGGTATGGAACCCTTGCGAAGGTTCGACAGTGCTTTTCAAGCCAAAGATGCTTTCGTTGACCAAAAATCACTACAGCAACAGTGCAATTCGCAACCTTTGCAAGGGTAGGCTGCGGTCTTGCAATCAAGAAACAGAATTTCTTGTATCATTGGCGTTCAGACCGCCCGTATTGCTGGTCAACACGCTCCAGTGTCGGACGCACAGTACCTTCTTCGATAGAGAGACGAGTGTTGCTGCTAACCGTGGTCAACATTGTATTGGCACTCACCTCTACCTCGTAGGCACCAGGAGGAGCCATCTGTCCCTGAGCATCCCGCCCATCCCAAACCAAGAGATGTTCTCCCTGAGTTCGTCGCTGGCGGCGGAATACCGTGGTCACGAGACGACTAGATGTGTCCCAGACCTCTGCTGTCACCGTCGCTGGGCGAGAAATCTCAAACACTACCACGGCTGGCTCCAGGCGACCATCGGCACCGGGATAAAGATCAGACCGTGTAGTCCGAAGGATCAAAGAGAGCGGTCGTTGCCAAATACCACTAATCACCCACAGCAAAACGACCCCGGCAATACTCGCGCCGGTTACAGCCAGCACGTTGCGCACTGCAGGCGGCAGCGTCGCCCTGGCTGGCTCGGAAGAGTACGCAATCTCTCGCACCAACACCGATCTGTTACCCGCCCGGTCCATTGCCTCGACCCGAACAATGTTCTCTCCTTCGATCAGATCCACCAATCCTTGGAACCCACCTTGGCTGTCTACCACCAACTCGCGCCCATTCAGCCAAATGTTAACCTGGGGCACAGACTGCCCCACCACCAAGAGCGATGGCTCCCGCACGGTCATTCCGTCCTGCACAGTGGTCAAAGAGAGCGCCGGTGGCTGCGTGTGCAAGTAGACCCGCCGCTCTTCCACCGAAACATTCTCCACGGCATCAATCGCCTCAATGCGGACGAGGTTTTCTCCCTCTTCCAGCACGACATCCACGTTAAAGTTGCCCGTTTCGTCCACTTGGGCTTCGGCCTCATTGACCTGCACGCGAATTCCCAGCGGAACCGCGCCCTGAACACTCAACATGCGTTCGTTGATCCAGAGTCCGTCAGGCGGATTCTGGATCACAATGTCTGGCGGTTCGGTGAGCAGGACAACCTCTCGCACCAGGGATGACTGGTTACCTGCTTCATCAACAGCCATCAACTCGATCTGGTTGACGCCTTCTTGCAGTGGGTAAACGACGCTAAAGCTACCCTCCTCGCTGACTGCCAGCGACTGGAACCAATCGTTCAGCCATACCGTCGCATCTGGGTCCGTCACACCTTCGATGGTTATTTCGTTCGTGTCTCCCCCAACTTGTGTGTCTTCGGGCAGGTTAGCCAGACGAATGATCGGCGGTTCGGTGTCCACATCCATTTGCACGGTAGAGGCCGAACTCAAGACGGTTGCTTGCGCGGCAACTCGCACAAAATACGTGCCATCCGGCAGCACCTGTCCCAACCGGTCCAACCCATCCCAAACTACTGTGTGCTGCCCGGTGGCCTGGAGTTCTTCCTCCACCAACATTCGCACAAGCGAGCGATTGTCATCCAACACCTCTACAGTGACCGTAGAGTCTTCAGACAAGGAATACATTACCGGCACCGTATCTAGGTTTCCATCCCCATTTGGTGAGATGGTACTGGTTTCGGCGCTGACTGTCACGTTGGGCGTGCGGGCCCACTCCATAGGAAATAGCAAGGCCAACGTAATCCCAATAGCGGCAACCACCAAGATAGCCAACAAGGGTACAATATTGATGCGTCTAACCGGTGTAGACCGTCGCTGGTTAGACTGGGTGAACTGTGTCTTCATCTTGCATCAATCCAAGTCTATCATAATTATGTCTGTCGGCTCGTCCTCCTCCGCCCGTGGTTGAGGACGCACCCACGGTTGCGGAGCAAGCTCAGATACTGGTTGAACAGAAGAACGACGCGATTTGATCCAGGATGGAGCAGATCGCACCACTGGACGAATCAGATAATAAGAAACTCCATACAATCCCATCACAATTACAACGCTCTTTCCACATTCTATCAGAAAATTCAAAAGAAGGGAAATGGGCAAATCTGATGTTTGGCGCAAACCGAGGGCCAAAGGTAAAATCAGGCTCCCAATGCTCAGCCCAAGAAAACCAACAATAATGGCGCCCACAAGACCTAAATTCCGGCGCGACATCCCCTCCATCCGGCGGCGCATCAGTCCCACCCCGTATCCCGCCAGTCCCCATCCAAGAATTTCAATGATGTGAAGCAACAAGGTTTTGGAATCGGGGGCCAGAGGTTCCGTCATCCAGCGCAAGGTTTGGAGAGAGTTAGCGGTATGAAAACGTTCAATCACCTGAGATGTTATCAACGTCTGTCCACTCAATTGAATCAAGTCAGGCGTCGCTCCACACATCCCGGCAAATACTTTGAGCCAGAAAGCTCCTCCCATCCCTACCAACACCCCACCCCACTCGGCCCACCACAGACCGGCAATAAGCGGCACCACCCAGATGATTCCAAAAGGAACCAAAAGCGGAATCGCCAGCAGCAACACCAGGGCAGCGAAATGATGGTTCACGAAAAAAGCCAAAAGAACCAAAACAGACAATGCCAGTGCGGCAAGATAGATCGAAATGGAATAAAGCGGGTAAGCCAACGCAAAGACAAACAGGACATAACCCACTACCGGCGCAATCAACCCTGCCACCACGATCCCACCCGCGATGAACCAAAGCCAATCGCGAGAAAATACACCGGTTGCTTGATTCACGAGCACAAACAGGAGAGACATCGCCAACAAAGGGGCAAGCCGATCAAAGAAAGAGCGGTAGCGCTGGTATAACCAAGCTGGCATCATCCGGATTCTGCCCATCATCTATCTTTCCCCTGATTGAACCACTTGGTCGAGCGGATCAACCGCAATCGCAGGACTACCAGAACCCATGATCCGTCGGGAAGAAGCATCAGATGAGGCTAGGCGGGCGTGGGTGCGCGCCCAGTTCCGCAGCGGCGTGATCTGCTCGCGCATTGTCTGAGAGAGCGGGATAGACTGGGAAACATCGCGCAGCATGTCGATATCTTCCAGTTCTCGTCCCGCCTCAAAGGCGTCGTATAGACCAGCGATGACCGTCTGCTCGATCTCTGCCCCACTGAACCCAGCCGTTTCCCGGGCCAGTTGCAGCAAATCGAACCGTTCCGGGTCGCGATTTCGCTTGAGCAAGTGGATCGCAAAAATTTCTTGCCGTTCATCCAAGCTCGGCAGATCGATGAAAAATATCTCGTCGAAACGACCTTTGCGCAACAGTTCTGGCGGCAGCATCGTAATGTCGTTGCTGGTGGCGATGACGAACACCGGCGCGGTCTTTTCCTGCATCCAGACCAGGAAACTACCAAAGACCCGCGCAGCAGTACCCGCGTCAGAACGGCCAGAACTGGATATACCAGAGAGTCCTTTTTCAATCTCATCGATCCACAGAATTGCCGGGGCTACAGTCTCGGCCAAGCGCAGCGCCATGCGCATATTTTCCTCAGACGCTCCAACCAGTTCGGCAAAGACCCGGCCCATATCGAGACGCAGCAGAGGAAGTTTCCACATTGTAGAGACAGCCTTGGCGAGCAAAGATTTCCCGCCACCCTGAACGCCCAAAAGGAGCAACCCGCGTGGCTCTGGCAATCCGAATGCTCGCGCCTGCTCACTGAACGCCAACCGACGCTTGTCCAGCCACGCTTTCAGGTCGGGCATTCCACCGACGTAAGCAATCTCCTCCTCCGCTTGGTAATACTCGAGGATGTTGGATTTACGGATCAATTGCTTTTTCTCGGTGATAATGATCTCTGGATCGAACTGGCGAGTCATGACCACCGACTTGGCGAATACGTTTTCCGCCTCGCTCACGGTCAGCCCTCGTGCCGCCCGCAGGATCTGCTCGCGATCCTCTGGACTCAGTTTCAAACGCAATCCACCTTGACTCCTGACAGAACGAATGACCCGATCCAAAGCATCTTCCAACTCTTCTGGTGCGGGGAGGGAGAAATCCAACAGCGTAATCTCTTTTTCCAATTCGGGTGGCAAGCGCAACACCGATGAGAGAAACAACACCGTTTTTTGACTCTCTTTTAACGGCTGCACCAGATCACGAACCTTTCGTATCACCGCTGGGTCCGGCGGCATCTGATGAGATCCCAGGAAGGGATGAAAGTCCTTTAACAAATATAGAGCCGCCTCGCGCGAGTTCTCGATGTGGTCCAGCACTTGCAACGCAGACCGGGCACCGGGATCAACCTCGGTTGGGCGCACAGTGTCGACGGCCATTACACCCGAGGTCACTGTCCAGGCATACAGTCTCTTGTCCAACTGAGCGGCAACACGAACCAACATCGCCTCGATCCGCCGTTCCTCCCACGAGAGGATATAGGTCAACGGATATTTGGCCCGAATCAAGATTTCTAGTTCTCGCTCCCGCTCTGCTATGCCCATTGTTTTACTCCAGTCGACGATGTCTTAGCATACTGGCAAATTCTCAGGCCAAGCGTAACTCTTCCAATGTCTCTTGTGTAGGTTGGCCCGTCTCTACATCCCACCCGTATTCGGCGTAGGCACCAGAAAGCAGAGTGTCTAGATCGGGCACCATTCCCTCGGTTCCGCCATCCTCCAACGGATGCATCAACAAATCAGGCAGCCGGTCATCGGCACGGGTGACGCCACGGCGCAGGTTGAGCAGTCGCTTGAGGGTGACGATGCGCTTGCCCAACGTCATCAGGTCATCAGTCTCCAGTCTCCACCCTGTCACACCGTTCAACGCAGCCAGTACCCGTTCGACGCCAGGGTTCTGGAATTGGCACAGGGTCATGGCGTTGTACAAATTTCGCCACGCTTGCTGTCGCACAGAGACGCGGCCTTTTTCTTCCGTCATATCAAAGCGCTCACCGGGCATGACGCCGAGTTCGATGGGCGGCCCCTGGCCCGTGTCCACGCTGTACATGTCGCCCTGCATATGGCACGCTCCACGTGGGGAGAGCGCATACGTAACCGCCATACTGGTGAATGCACGGGGATCGTGAATCGGGACCTCCAATCGATTGACAGTCACTGCCAGTTCCGGCACGCCAAAGCGCTCGGCCAAGGCAGCGCTCCCATTGGCCAGTGCATCACCAAAACCCTCTCGGCGGGCCATCATCTCGATCAATCGATGCACTGTCTCGGCGTCGCCATAACGAATCTCCAGACCTCCGGTCTCTGCCGTGGTGATGATGCCCCGGTCGAACATCTCGCACGCCAGTGCGATGGTGCATCCAGCGCTAATGGTATCCAATCCATAGACGTTGCACAAATGCCCAGCATAAATGACGGCCTCCAGGTCATCCACCATCACCAACGTGCCTAGCGCGCCCAGTGTTTCGTACTCGGGACCGTCCACTACATCCACGCCGTAATTGGGAGCACGGGTCTCGCGTCCACAACCGATGGGGCAACGATAACAGGTGACGTTCCGGTTCTGATATTGATCCACCATCAGCACGCCGGAGAGATTGCTCCCTTCCTCCCATTCACCCTTTTGATAGTAGCGGGTCGGCATATCGCCAAACATCAGCGACATGTCCACATAGCCGGCGGTGCCCGCCAGCTGGATCGCCATCGCCGCCATATCCTCGTTCGATTCCTTGATAATCTCCCGAACCACACCCTTGAATCCATCGGGATCAGCCAAGGGGATTTTAGCAGAACCGCGCACGCCAATGGCCTTGAGGTTCTTGGAGCCCATCACGGCTCCCATACCAGTTCGCCCAGCAGCGCGCCCATGATCGTTCATCACGGCGGCCATCAGAGCCTGATTCTCACCCGCCGGCCCGATGCAGGCCACGCGGGCCTTGGGTTCGTCTAACGCCTCACGCACTTGTTTCTGCGTTTTGTACGAGTCGCTGCCCCACAAATCAGCAGCGTCGTGCAACTCGGCTTGCCCCTCGACGATGGACAGCCAAACCGGATTTTCGGCTTGCCCAGTGACAATGATGCCGTCATAACCGGCAAACCGGAGTTCGGGACCAAAAAAGCCGCCGGTGTTCGACTCGCCCCAGATGCGGGTGAGGGGCGAGAGCGCACACACGCTGCACCGTCCCGCCGAGGGCATTGCCGTGCCGACCAACGGACCAGTCATAAATACGAGCGGGTTGTCGGGCCCCAGTGGATCGGTGTCACCATCCACCATATCGTAGATATAACGCACGGCCAGCCCGCTGCCCCCGACAAAATCACGGGCGTATTCCGCGTTGAGCGGCTCGTCCCAGAGTTTTCCTGTGCTGAGATCAACGCGCAGAATTTTCCCCATGTAACCGTCCATGATGCGCTCCTTGCTAATGGCTTTTTGCTAAAAATCTATCGACTGGCCGTCGTAGGCATACATAAAGAGTTGGCGCAGCTCGTCGTAAGAGGGAGCACGACAAGCAGTGAGTATCTGCGTATCGTTGAACGCATCCTCTACCAATTTGTCCAACTGCGCCTCATAATCCACGCGCTCAACATCGAGATCGCTCACACTGACACAGCTACCAATCTCTCGGCAGAGATCACGGATGTGCTTGGCCAACGCTCGCGCTCCCTGCTCCCCACCCTCATCTGAGATACCAACAAAAGCAGCCAGCTCTGCAAAACGCTCCGGCGCTTCGCGGGCAAAGTATTCGATGGTATAGGGCAAAAAGATGCCTACCGCACAGCCGTGAGGCACGTGAAAAATCGCACCCAGTGTGTGTCCCATCGAATGAGCCATTGAAGCCATCGCATTGCCGAAACCCAACCCAGCACAGGTAGCCGCATTGTGCAGCCTTTCGCGGGCCTCCATATCAGTGCCATCGGCCACAGCGCGAGGCAAGTACTTGAAGATTAGGCGCACAGCGTGGATGCACAGGCCATCAGACAAATCCGTATGCCACGTGCAAGTGTATCCTTCGACAGCGTGGGTCAGTGCGTCCAAGCCGGTATCGGCGGTTAGCCGAGGTGGCATCCCGACTGTCAGCGCCGGGTCCACGATCGCGATATCGGCGACATTCTCGCGGTTGCCCACCCCCATCTTGCGCTGTTCCTCCGTATCGGTCAGCACGATGCTCCAGGTGACCTCGGCCCCGGTCCCACTGGTAGTGGGAATGGTAATCAAACGGGCCTTTTGACGCAAGCCAAGTGTGAAAAAGGGGTTGATCTCGGCTGGATGGAGATCGGGCCGTTCGTAGAGTATCCAGATCGCTTTGGCAGCATCCATGGGAGAACCACCACCCAGGCCGATGATCCAATCGGGTTCAAACTCTTGTGCCACCTCTACCCCCTGCCGCACTGTCTGTACGGCAGGGTCGGGCTCTACGTCATCAAAGACATGTATCTCGATGCCAGCCTTGTCGAGATGAGCCTTGACTTGATCCACCACACCCAACTCGACCAGCGTGGCGTCGGTGACGATGAGGGCGCGCTGGCCCTCCAATTCATCGAGAGCGTCCAACGCCCCCTCGCCAAAGACAATCTCGGGAGATTTAAAGTACCACATTCAACATCCTCCTCAGAATGCTAGCCTAATCCCCAAAATCGGTGGGCACGAATGAACAACAAGTGACAATTTCCTTGGCTGCCTTGGGGTAGCGCATGATCTTCATCATGTTGCCCTGGACCTTGAGCTTTTTCGTCATCATGCCCTGGATGGGGTCCAGTTTTCCCTCGATGACCTTGCGCCAGTTATTGAAAGGAGCACGAAGCACAAATTCGGTCTCTCGTTCGTCTGGGCTGGCCATCTCTGCCGAGTCAGGGCTTTTGCCATGATAGAGGCCAAGGTACAAATAAGAGGTCTTGTCGTAAGCGTCGTCGGGATCGACAATAAAGACAAAATCGCCCTCCCAATCTTTGGCCGACTTTTCGTACGCCTCACTCTCATTGAGTTGGTTGCTCAGTTCCTTGATCCACTCATCAGATGGAAATTTGAATGTCGTCATTGATCGTTTTCTCCTTTGTAATGATGACTGTAAATATGATACACTGAATCACAGGCTTGTGCAAACAGATATTCAGGTCCGACGTGCCTGCACGTGATAGTGCACGCCCGTCTCGATCACGCCATCCTTATTGGGGTACTCGACTCGCACAACGCACAGGTCGTCAATCGTGAAACCGGTCAGAAAGTCTCGCACTTGTGCCTCGTTAGAGTAATGATGGGGCAAATACTTGTCGTCGGGGGCATCACGCGGGTAGACAAACGTGAACGGCTCAATCTCTTGACACTTGCCCGCCTCAATGTCGGGCCGATAACCGGCCACTTTGCTATCTTTGCAGGAAATGATGGTGATATAGAGCCATCCATCAGGTCGGAGCACGCGACGTATCCCGGACATTACGCGCTGCATCCCGGCTACCGTGGTATGATAGATAACGTTATAAGAAACCAGACCATCAAAGAGGTTGTTGGGAAAAGCAAGTGTCTCCATTCCGTGGCGCACCGTCGTCGCGCGCAACCCTTCGCGGGCCAGCCACGCGGCACAGATCGCCAGACCAGAGAAGGCAGCGTCGGATGCAACGGTGCTAAAGCCCTGACGAGCCAGCGCAATCGTGTGCCGGCCGATTCCGCAGCCCAAATCGAGCACCCGACGACCGCCAGCATCCCACAACCGCTCCGCCCAGAGCGCAACGGTCTGCTCCGGCGTGCGCCAATAGTCAGATAGAGCGTCGAGATCGGACCAGAGAGGTTCCCACCCCTGTGTTTGTTTAGGCGTTACCACAACTAGAGGTAATGTGGATGCATTACGAAGGTTGGCCCAGACCAACGATCTGCTTGATCGCGGTCAATATACCCAGGCTTGCCGTAATGGCCTTACCCGGCTGGACGGTGGGCAGCCGCTCTTCCCCCTCCTCACTCACGTCCACAGGAGCAGATTGTAGATACAGATAAGCGGCGCCCACGCCCAACAGCCCCCCCAAGACGCCACCGACGATCATGATCCGAGTTCGTAAATTCATTACTTTTCCCCCTTTACAAGCTTGGCAATTCCACCAGTCCACCCTTGAACCGTCGCCAGGATATCGTGGACCTGCAAAACCGGTTTAACCACAATTCGCATCGCCAATTCAACATAGGCCTGGATCAACTTTAAATATGCTTGAACCACTCCGAGCCAGCTCGGCAAATTCTCATGTCGTTGGAGCCACCACAGACCGTAAACCAGCCCACCGAAAAGCACCAACGGCACCAACGCAAAGACAAATGCTTCGACGGCGAGAAGGATCAGCGCAAAGTCTCGTACCCAATTCATATCACTCCCTCCAGTGAATCGCCAATCTGTGTACTCAGTATACTCTTTCCCGCATCATCCGTCAACCGGCAACGCGTGCCATCGCCTTGAGCATCGCCACCAACTCTTCTCGCCAGCCACGCTCGTGGGCCAACCAGATATCTCGACGGCTGACAGTCGCGCGCTTGCCGAGCGTGTATCGCAGCTTGTCGACGTCGGGGTACTTGCCCCTACCCGATCGCAGCACCAGGCGCTTGTTGTCTATACCGATGACGCCCACCTCGGCATCACGTGCCAGCGACTTGAGGCGCAACTGGTACATTAGGTTTTGCACCTCCCGCGGCAACGGCCCAAAACGGTCGGCCAATTCCTGCTCGATCTCGTCAATCTGCGCCATCGAGCCCAGATCTGCCAGACGCCGGTATATTTGGAGCCGCAATCGCACGTCCGGAACGTAATCGTCAGGCAGACGCACCGAGAGGGGCAAGTCGATCCGAATACTCGCCAAAGGCTCCGGTGGTGGCGGCACGCCATCGCGCTGTGCCCGCAGCTCTTGCACAGCCCGCTTCAACAGCCGAGTGTAGAGGCTAAATCCGACGGTGGCGATCTGCCCCGACTGCCGCATTCCCAAAATATCACCCGCGCCCCGAATCTCCAAATCGCGCATAGCGATGGTATACCCGGCACCCAGTTCCGTCGTCTCGCGCATCGTGTCCAGCCGCTGGCGCGCATCGGTCGTCAGACGGCTCACCCGGTTATGGAAGAGATAAGCGTAGGCCCGCTGTGCGCCCCGCCCCACGCGCCCCCGCAACTGGTACAATTGGGCCAGCCCAAACCGGTCGGCACGTTCGATGATGAGGGTGTTGGCGTTGGGAATGTCTAGGCCGCTCTCGATGATACTGGTACACACCAACACGTCGATCTCCCCGACAACGAACTGGAGCATCACCTTTTCCAAATCGGATTCCCGCATCTGGCCGTGCCCAACGGCGAACGTCGCTTCGGGCACCAGTTTTTCCAGCCGTTGGCGCACCGCATTGATGGTCTGCACGCGGTTGTGGACGTAAAAAGCCTGCCCACCCCGCTCCAGTTCGCGCAAGATGGCCCGCCGTACCAGTTGAGAATCGTACTGGCCCACATAGGTGGCGACCGGCAGTCGTTCCTCGGGCGGGGTCTCGATGGTGCTGATGTCGCGCACGCCAGTGAGCGACATGTAAAGCGTGCGCGGGATGGGGGTCGCCGTCAGTGTCAGCACGTCCACCTCGGTGCGCATACGTTTGAGGCGCTCCTTGTGCGTAACGCCAAAGCGCTGCTCCTCATCGATGATCAACAGGCCCAGATCGGCGAAAACAATGTCCTCTTGCAGCATCCGGTGGGTGCCAACAACAATGTCCACCTGGCCGGTGAGCAGCTTTTCCAGGATCTTGCGCTGCTCAGAACGAGAGCGAAAACGGGACAGCATTTCCACCTCGACCGGGAAAGGTGCCAAGCGTTGGCGAAAGGTCGCATAGTGTTGTTGGGCCAGGACAGTGGTCGGCACCAAGACAGCCACTTGCTTGCCGTCCAACACAGCCTTGAAAGCCGCCCGCAGCGCCACCTCGGTCTTGCCATAGCCCACGTCACCGCAAATGAGACGGTCCATCGGTTTTGGTTTTTCCATATCGGCCTTGACGTCGGTGATCGCATTGAGTTGGTCTTCGGTCTCAAAGTACGGGAAACTGGCTTCCAGTTCTGCCTGCCACGGCGTATCTGGACCAAAGGCATGACCGCCGGACATTTCGCGGGCCGCGTACAGTTCCAACAATTCGCGGGCCACTTCTTCGACAGCCTTTTTGGCCCGTGCTTTGACCGATTGCCAACGGGTCGTACCCAGACGGTTGATGTGCGGCGAGCGGTCGTCGGCCCCGACGTAACGACTGAGCCGGTCCGCCTGGTGAATGGGGACGTAGAGCCGGTCATTCTCATCGTACTCGACCAGTAGATACTCGCGCTTGGCATTCTCCATCGCCCGAGTCACCAGCCCGCGGAATATGCCGATGCCGTGCTCGACGTGGACGACAAAATCGCCGGGCGTGAGATCGGCAAAAAAGGCCTCTGGGGCCACTTTGCGGCGGCGGGCGGCGCGCCGCGGTTCAGGACGACGCCAGCCGAATATTTCTGCATCTGTCAGCAGATGAAATGTGGAGAACCGTCCCCCCAGATCGATGCCCCGAAGAATCCATCCCTCGGTCAAAGACCCTTGCACAAAAGATAGCGCTGTCTGAGGCGGCTCGTGCAAATCCTCCACCGGCAGAACGTACTCGTGCTCCGCCCCCCACAACTCTGATAGACGCCGGGCTTGCTGACTGACCACGACGACTTGACCACCGGCGGACTGGGCGGTGTCGATATGCTCCAACACCGGCCTGAGTTGTCCGCCAAAACGAGAGCCAGGGATGAAACAATCCGCCAATGGAGAGACCGCACCATCCTCTCCATGATCCAACGTAAGGACAGGTCGGTCAGTCAGTCGCTCGGTCCACTCGTCCCAGGTGACGTAGGGCAACGGATCATCAGGCGCAATCGTCTCGGCCTGCTCAGCGCCGGTCCGCAGTTCCACACTGTCCTCCTCCAGACCGGCCCAGACATCCGCCAGCTCGGGGGAATCGTCTACAACCAACAGCGCGTCTCGCGGGACATAATCCAGCAGCGTGGCCGATTCGGTGTAAAAGTGAGGCAAATAAAATTCGATTCCCGGAAACGGCATACCTGCCTCCAGGCACTGGTGGTGGATCATCAATTCAGCACGCACGTCGGCAGACACATCGGTCGCCAACTGCGCGGCCACACGACCAGCAATACGCGGGCCATGCCGGGGAAGCGCTTCGCGGGCCGGGGTGATGGTCACACTTTCCACCCGTTCCTGCGAGCGCTGCGTGGCAGGATCAAAGCGACGCAGCGATTCAATCTGGCTGCCGAAAAGCTCGATGCGCACGGGCAGCGGGTCGGCGGGCGGGAAAATGTCGAGGATGCCGCCGCGATGGCTAAACTGCCCCGGAGCCTCCACCACACTGACCGGCTCGTAGCCCAATCCCGCCCAACGTCCTAATGCCCGATCCAAATCAAGCACCTGGTCGACGCGAAACTCGCGAATGGATGCCCGGAACTGGCGCAAAGGCAGCGTCCGCTGCATCAAGGCGCGGGCCGAGGCGACGACGATCAAAGGGAGAGGATCGGACGGAGATTGAAAGGCCGAGATCACCTGGAGACGGCCGGAAACCACTTCATCGGTCCAGGGAGCGCGCTCGTAAAATAAGGTGAGCGGTTCTGGGAACTGTAGTACGCGTTCAGGGGCATGAGACATATCGCGCAAGGAGTGAGCCAGCGTCTTGGCACGTTCCACCGAGCCAACGACGACCAACATCGAACGCTTCAAGTCCCGGGTAAGGGCAGCCAAAAGAACAGGACGCACAGCACGCAACAAACCCAATGCCAGCGGCATCTCGCTATTTTTCAGGTCTTGCCGCAAAGTACGGTACGGCTCGAGCCGCTCAAATGACGTTAATAGCCCAGAAACATTCACACTTTTCCGCCCCGATTGTACCGGCTCATCGCTATTTCGACCCCTTCACATAACCAGGCCTCGACAGTGGCTATAGCATGCTCCAGCGTCTCTTCCAGCAATGGCGTTTCTTCCGCAGAAAAATCCTGTAACACGTAGGTTGCCGGGTCCATGCGTCCGGGAGGACGACCGATGCCAATGCGCAGGCGTGGGAATCCCTGACCTCCCAGGTGTTCGGCAATGGACCGCATCCCTTTGTGCCCGCCACTGCCCCCCTCTGGCCGCAGGCGTACCGTGCCTTGCGGCAAATCCAGATCATCGTAAACCACCAACAAGCGTTCGGGCGGCACCTTGTAAAAGCGAGCCAAGGGTACGATCGCGCGCCCGCTCTCGTTCATAAACGTCCGCGGTTTGGCCAGAATAATCCGCCGTTCGTGGACAGTACCCAGAGCCACGAGCGCTCGTTTCTGCCGTTTGTCAAAGGTCAAACCGTGGAGCGCAGCCAGCCGCTCGACACACTGAAACCCAACGTTGTGCCGATTGGCCGCATATTGCAGACCCGGGTTGCCCAATCCCGCGATGAGATAAGGTTCCACGAATTACTTCCAGGGACCTCTGGCACGTTGGCGCAAGAGCCAGCGCACGAGAGCCTTTACAAACAAGTAGAGCGCCCACAACGAGAACAACCACAAAACAATCTTTCCACCAGCCACAAACGCGCCTCGCAGCTCGGCGAACTCGATCGGCAGGCTAAACCCCTCCTCGTCCCCAGCGGAGGGAGTGGCGACCTCTTCTACCACTTCAGTTTCACCTTCAGCAGTAGGAGAAGCGGGCACTGTCGGTGTGGGAGGTTGCTCAACGGCGACGGGAGTAGCCGTCGGCCCAATTACGGCAGTGGCAAGCGGTTCGGGGGTAGGCGGCTCTTCTGTCGGTTCCGCGACGGGCACAGAGTTGTTCACAGTCAAGCTTGTGGCAAAGAAAACGTAGGGACTGGCGGCATCGTTCGCCCCCCAGACCGCCAGCGCCAACGTGTACTGACCATCGGGCAAGATGGTAGTGTCCCACGTTCCCAACACGCCATTTTCCACCTGGGTACCTTCGACGATGGCAAAGTCTATCCACTGTGAATCGCCAGAGGGCTGCGGCCCGGCGGCAAAGCGCAGTTGATACGAGTTCAAATTGGGATGAGTGGCCACACCCGTGACGTCTACCACGCCACTTACTGTCATACCATCACTCGGATAAGAAATGACCGAGCGTGCCTGATACTGGGGCGCTGCCAAACCCGGCGACCCCACAGTGAGCGAAACCATCACCAATATCATTCCTACAACCAGTATACGCTTGTGCATACATCTCCCTCACAATGAATCATTATAACGCGCCCTTGAAACGTATTTGCGCCCAACAAGCCGCCCATCGTTTCTTGGATGCGATTTGGTACAAGCAGACAAAAAGTGTAGCATGAAAGGGCCAGAATGACAAGGTGTGAGATCGAGACAAGATTTACCCTTGCACGATAATGATAAAAGTGTAGAATACGGACTGCCGAGCAGAGTGCCAGCGTGGCCCTGCAAAAAAGAAAAGCCGTATGAATAAATCACAAACCTCTTGGTTCTTTTACGCTCTGCACTGTGCCGACGACACACTCTACGCCGGGGTCACCACCGATCTGGCACGACGTGTGACCGAGCACAACAGTGGTCGGGGCGCGCGCTACACGTCGGGCCGCCGCCCGGTGAGGCTCGTCGGGGCCTGGCGCTTTCCCGGGCGGGGAGCAGCGCAGCGGACCGAGGCACGCTTCCGGCGGCTGAGCCGGGCACGCAAGCTAGCACTGATCGAGCAGCGGCTGCCCTTCGAGGGGTCGCCTTTCTGCCAAGAGGAGGATGTTGGCGATTTGCTGGAGCAGTCAAAGGCCTCACACACCTCTGATCGTTTTTGCCCGCGTTGTGGGGGCTTGCTAAAGATAGTCGTCCGCTATGAAAAGGATCGCCCACGGCAGGTCTGCACCACGTGCGGGCGCGTTCACTATCGCAACGCCAAACCTTGTGCCGGCGCTTTGGTCACCCGCGATGGGTGCGTCCTGCTGGTCAAACGCGCCATCCAGCCTTTCTTGGGCTATTGGGATATCCCCGGCGGATTCTTGGAGGAAGATGAACTCCCTAAAGCCGGAATCATTCGCGAGATACAGGAAGAGACCGGCCTGGAGATACAGTTAACCGAGCTGTTTGGATTTTACATGGACCGCTACGGTTACGACGACACCGGTGACTATTGCTTAAACATCTACTTTATGGCCGAGGTCGTGAGCGGGCAAGCGTACCCTGCCGATGACGCGGCAGAACTGGCCTGGTTCGCCCCCAACGAGTTGCCAGAAAAGATCGCCTTTAAGCACGCTCACGTGGTGCTGGCTGATTGGGTTCGTCGGACAAGTGAAAAACAAAGAGAGAGTTCAATATGAAAAATGTCTTTAATGTTTTCTGGGCAGCGGTTCAAGATTGGTGGTACGATCTTTTTCTGCTGATGGGTATGAACATTGTCACTGTACTGCTGATCTTGCCGGTCGTCACGTTTCCACCGGCGCTGGCAGGATTGTGGAACGTCGGCAACTTGTTGGCGCACGGCAAAGCGGCCAAATGGGCGGACTATTTCGAGGGTTTTAGGCGCTATTTTTGGAAAGCGTGGGGATTGGCGCTGCTCAACATTTTGGCAAGCGTTATTCTGTACGTCAACATTCGTTTCTATGCACCAGACATTGTACCGTTCGAGATCAGTGATACCTGGAGTGCGTTGATCCGTGGATTCTTTGTGGCAACAGGGCTCTTGTGGTTCATCTTTCAGATCTACCCGATGGCCGCATTGTTGGAACAAGAGGATCAGCGACTGCGGGTGGCTTTTCGCAACTCGGCTGTGATTTTTGCCACCAACCCCAGCTTTACCTTTGTACTGGCACTGTTGCTGTTGCTCGTGGTCGCTGCTAGTACGTTTTTCGTGATACCGTGGGTTGTCACACTGGCGCTTGTCGCTGTCGTTTGCAACAAAGCCGCGTTGCATTTGCTAAAGCCGGACAGGGAGCGTATGCGAGTGGAAAAGGAAGAAAAAGCATCCAGCCCAGATGAATCCTGAGAATGTGACACCCTCTCTATCAGAACGCAGATTCCAAAATAGTCTGGAGCAAGACACCGACAACGATAGGCGGAAACCCGATCGCACACATTTGGACAAAAAAGGCATAGCTCGAACTCGTCTCTTTTCTCGCTCGGCCCTTTTATGAGCGCTATCTGCGCTGGACAGGGTCGCATACTGGTATTGAAAACCCCCTCTCCCACGCCAGCCGCTATAGACGCCAGAACCACCCAACACTAGAACCGCTGTCCCAGCTAGAATCAAGCCCGTGCCGTACTGATAGAGTGTGCGCCAACCAGCAAGCCAACATATCAAGCCGACAGCAGCAAAGACAGCCAGGTTAATAAGCACGACAATCCCCAAGATACGACAGATGGTTTTGAACCACCCTCGCATCTTGATTCTCGTCCTTATATCCATCGTTCTCCTCTGATGTGCGCTTTTGCCCTGTAAGAACAAAAAATGTCCACGTCATCCGGCAAAAACAGTCTGAAGCAAGATACCAACAGCGATAGGCAGAAAACCGATCGCGCACATCCGGCCCAAGAAGGCATAGTTCGAACTCGTCCCTTTGCTTTCTCGAATGGCCCTTTCATGAGCTCTCTCGGCACCCGCCAAAGCCGCATATTGCTCGCCAAAGCTCCCTCTTCCTTGCCAACTGCCAGCAATGCTAAAGGCGCCCAACACCAAGGCTGCCGTCCCGACCAGAGTCAAACCCATACCGTACTGATAGAGCGTGCGCCAGTCGACAAGCCAGCATATCAAGCCGACAGTGACAAAGATAGCTAGGTTCACGAGCACAACGGTTCTCAAGAGACGCCAGATGGCTTTGAACAACCTTCGCATCTTGATTCTCGTTCTTATACCCATTGTTCTCCCCTGATATGCCAGGATGTTTCAGTTCTCGCCGTATAGAGCCGCCCCGGCCTGAAAGAGCCGGGGCTGGATCGATTCTTGACTTGGCGTCGCATGTTTGACAGTGGCGCGGCCTATCAAGTCACTGTTTGTTCAAAGAAATCACCTAGCAGACAGCACATAGCCAAACACGGCCGCTCCGAGTAACAGAAACATCACGCCCAACACCAGTCCCAATATCACCGCCCGTTGAGCACCATATCCACCGTATCGAGTACGGTAAGGATCCACGTCATCCGGCAAAAAAGCGTCTCTGGCGCGAGCCGTGCGCGGGCGTTTGAAACGCACCCGGCTGTCGTCGAATTTCTCCAGCATCACCCAAGCGGCTCGCGACTCTTCCTCGATCAGTTGGCTCAAAATCTCGGGTTTGCGAAAGGCAGCAGTGTCTGAGCGAACGATCTTGAACTCCCAATTACTCTTGAGATCGTCGTGCGTGTATTGGGTCATGTCTCCCTCTTCCTCTTTAGATAACATTTGCCGATGCCGCTCAGCAGCGGCGGCGCCAGCGGTAGCGCCATAAAAAGCCATCTCACCTCCAGTAGGCGGTTTTGCTAACCGCCAATTGCAACCAAATCCTACTTTAATCTCCGCAGTTTTGCTACCAAAAGCATCACCACACCCAGCACTGTGATCAGGATAATGGGCATCTGCACCTCAAATGCCCCTCCGCTCGCAGAACCACCATCCGACGCCATCATAAAGCTGACGACTCCGCCGAGCAACAGAATCCCCAAGACCACACTCACCAATATGGCCCGTCGAGCGGCATAGCCGCCGTACTGCGTGCGATAAGGATCGACGCCATCCGGCAAAAAAGTGTCTTTGGCGCGAGCAGTGCGCGGGCGTTTGAAACGCACCCGGCTGTCATCAAACTTTTCCAGCATCACCCAACCGGCTCGGGCTTCTTCTTCCACCAGTCTGTTGAGCACATCGGGATCGCGAAAGGCAGCCGAATCTGATCGTACGATCTTGAACTCCCAGTCTCCTGGGGATCCATCGTGTGCATATTCGTTCATATCTCTTCCTTTGTAGTCCAGACTTTGAAAGTCTCGGAAGACTTCCAAAGTCTGGGAACACGGGACTCTTATGGTGTAGTTTCAACAGGTGGCGCTTCTACCGGCGTGGTACCCACCGTCGGCACAATGCCAGGACCGGGAACCACGATCGTGGGCGCCGTACCCTCCTGAGTAAAGATGATCTTGTCGGCTGCGGTGAGCGCGGAAGCATTGGCAAGCAAGGCCTGGAGATACACATAGTCCGGATTTTCAGCATAGAGATTGGCCAAAAGCAACTCCGAGGCCAATTGGGCGCGAGCCGATTCGATAGCGGCGTCGGCTAGTGCCTGGTTGATTTCTAGGTCCTTTTGCGCCGCGAGCAGGCTGTTTGCTTTTTCAGCTTCGATAACAGATCGCTGTGCTTCGAGACGCTGTCTCTCCAGCTCGGCCAGAATCGTCTTCTGCCGCATCTCTTCCTGCTGTCGGGCCAACTCGACGCGGATAGCACCTTCCTCACGGGCCTGATCAGCCGCCGATTGCTCCTTGGCCTTGACCGCGTCCTGCAGAGCCAACTGAGTATCCATCAGACTCTTGGTGATGGCATCCAGGCTGGCCTGCACTTCTGCAGACAGGATCACGTTCGGCACGGTGACGTTCCTGACGATCAGGCCCAGATTCTGGGCCAGTATGTTGATATTCTCGTCAATACAGGTGCCCAGTTCATCACGTGATGCCCCGATGACGTTGTCGTTGAACGTCCTATCGCCGACACACGCCTTCATTGCCTGAAGTGCCAGGTCGCTCACGCGATTTCTGAGAGCATCGTCGCTCAAATAGAGCCCCTGATACTTGGGCCAAAGCTCTCTCAAGAGACCACTCTGACTAAAGTCGGGGCGAAAAACATCACCGCTTACCCGAAGGCCAACCCGCTGACGGTCCGAGGTGATCACCTCGGGATCCTCCACCGAAAACGAGACCGCCTCGCTGGAGACTCGCTTTAGCTCTGCATACAAAGCGACGTCGCTATAGACACCAGGGCCTACGACTGCGTGTATTTTTCCGCCGCGAAACTGAACACCCACTTCTTGTTGGTTCACGCGCGAAAGAAAGTAAAAGTGTTGGCCCAAAACGAGAAGTAAAACCCCCAAAATCACGAAAACCACGATCAACAAACCAACCCACCTCAACGATGATGCTGCACGATCCATGTCAAAACTCCTTTCATCTCTATTCATTATCCACTAAACAACGAACAACTACTCTTGATTATAGTCGAACAGTAACACATACACAAACGGCAAACATTCACTGGCACTAAAGCGCCCACTACGAACGGTTCTTGCTTACTCTTTCATCAACCCTTCACGCCAGGCATAGACCGCAGCCTGGGTGCGATCAGAGAGATGCAGCTTGCCCAACAAATTACTGACGTGCGCCTTGACTGTCCGCTCAGTGATGAACAATTCGGTCGCGATCTCGGCGTTGCTGCGGCCCTGGGCAATAAGATGGAGCACTTGCATCTCGCGCTCGGTCAGCCCAGCGGTCGGGTCGCGGCGCTGCGCGGGCGAAAAGACTTCGGCCACCAATCGTTGGGCGATGCGCGGGTGCAGAATCGCCTCCCCCCGGCTGGCAGCGTGGATAGCGTTCAGCACCGTCGCGCCGTCGGCGTCTTTGAGCAAGTAGGAGAGCGCGCCCGCCTTGATGGCTGAGAGGATTAGTTCATCCTGAGCAAAGCTGGTCAGCACCACCACCTGGGTGTATGGGCTGATCTCGCGGATGCGGCGGGTGGCTTGCACGCCACCTTGATCCGTCGGCTCCGTTCCCGGTTGCAGGGGCAGCACCAGATCCATCAACACCACGTCGGGAACATGCTCGGTCACCCCCTCCACGGCGCTTTGGGCATCGCGGGCCTCACCCACGAGCGCGATCTCTGTGTGCGCGCTCAGGTAAAAGCGCAGCCCCTTGAGGACCACGTCGTGGTCATCCACCATAAAGACAGTGATATGTTCGGCGTTGGAATCGGTCTGTGTCATAGGCTTACCTCTGCGTGATGCGTAAAACATGATACGTAAAACCCTTCTCTACGTTTCACGCTTTACGATTCTGTGTTGACTGATACCGGCAAATTACCCAGCAACAGAGTCGGGTTGATGCCATCTTTGGTGATGACGATCTTGGCGTTGTCGCGCAGGGCGGTCTCTGTCATCTCCATCTGCTTGAGCGCCTGGGCGTTGCCCCGAAAATACTGCTGCGCGGCCTCGTTGACCAGCCGGATCGCCTCGGCCTTACCCTCGGCGACCTTGATTGCCGCCTCTCGCTCGCCCTCGGCGCGTTGGATGATGGCGAGTTTTTGCTGCTCAGAAGCCTCAAACTCACCAGTAGCCAGCAATCGCATTGATCGCCGCTCCTGTTCAGCCGTCTTTTGCTTGTGCATCGCCCGCTTGATGTCATCGGGTGGGTCGATGAGCATGATCTCGACCTTGCTGACCAGCAAGCCCCACTCCTCGGCAAAGGAATTGAGAGCGGCTTGTAGGTTATCGGCGATCCGCTCTCGGGCAACCAGGCTCTCATCCAGCGTCAGGTCGCCGAATTCCTGGCGCAGGTTAGTCATTGCCAATTGAATGATGGCCTTTTTCCAGTCGTCAATGTTGTAGAACGTCCGCTTGATGGATTCCTCGTCAGCAGCAGGACGCACCCACATGATGCCGTCTACCGTGATCTCGACGTTGTCCTTGGTGATGACCGGTTGGGGATGAATATTCATCGTGTGCTCGCGGATGTCGCGGACGCGGATCTTGCAAAAGCCAGGAACCTGAGCACCTGGGCCAGGCTGAACAAACCGGGTGTACTTGCCCAGAACCTCTTTGATACCTCGCTCGTAAGGATTTAACGTGTAGACTGCATTTCGAATGATTCTCATAACACTCCTTTTTATTGCTTCTGAACAACGCTCAATATGCTGCGCTATCTTCCTCCCGCTTCCCCAATCGCCACACCAATCGCAAGGCCGATGACCATACCTGCGCCGACGTTGTCGATTGCGACACCAATAACCATTCCAATTGCCAGTCCGACGGCAAGTCCGGTGCCTGTGTGCCTCTCTTTTGCTTTTACCTGTTGTGGGTCTATTTTTCGCTCCATCTTTGTCCTCCTAAATCTTTGCACTTGTTAAAAACTATCCAACACTTCTATATTCGGATCGAAAAAGAAGGATAAATGCTCCTTGTGTTTACTCCTAATTATCCAAAGATATGGAACTATTCCAAACAGGCTGATGAACAAAGAAATCTTGAGCATTTTACTATCCATTAACATAAACTGCCAAACCTTGCTCAAGACATCAATTGATAGGGGCATTGCAAACTCCCGCCAGGTATGCCATAGGATGGTCATATATGTTCCCGCAACCACACTGATCACCGCAAGTACAGCAGCCAACAGAATGCTCCAAATGGTACGCTTTGTCCTCACTCGATCCATTATCCAAACCAGGCCAGTCAATATAAACGCTGCAAATACCGCTCCGACTCGGTCAAAGAGTACAGTTATCACAACCCACAGAATACTACCTATAACAGAACCAACCAGACCTGCCAAAAAGCCCCGCAAGAGACCAGAAGGCATCTCTTCATACGCAAATTTGGCTCTATCACCAATATCTGATGTCTTTGCCAAACAGTTTGAACAAAACAGAAATGGCATCCCATTGACAAAGACCAATTTACGCGAATATTGATTTAACGGTGATTGACAATCTCTCCCCTCGCAAACTGTTTCAGACAAAGGTTTTGCATACTTGGCTACAATTCCCACAAACTCGATAATCTTGGCGGCCATTTGAGCAGCGGTTTCCTTTTTAGGCTTGTACGGCAACATAATCCAGGCATATCCATCTTGAACTTGCCAAGAGTCCTTTGCCCTTTTCCACCACTTTTCTAACAACCGCTTTATTGCAGGATCATCTTTGATCTGATTTTTGACTCGTTCAGGGTCAACAAGAGGCGCATATCGTACAAGAACACTTATGACTACCTGCCTGGTATCAATCCACCCAAACCGTACGACTGTCAAATAACCATGCACCTTGCCAACCAAACGATGTCGTCCAAAGTCTCGCACATCAAGAACGGGATTGTATGCCAATCCTGTTTCTTTCTCCAAGTCTTGCCAGTATATGTTCTCATCTTGGGACGATTGAATCGCCTTGCGAAGAAACTTGCTCATTCGAGTCCCTTGCACGGGTTCTACGAGTGAATCATCAACTCGCAGCCAACAATCAAATGCCAA
This sequence comes from Chloroflexota bacterium, assembly GCA_024232355.1. Next base: position 55,195 of record JAAEPW010000499.1, read on the forward strand.
GCCATTGATAAAAATACCTAGCTCGCAAGAATGCCCATCAAGAGAAAAAGAATGCAAGAAGCCACTATCAAAGAATTTTCGACTGTCTTCAATCAACTGCCCATCTACCCAAATGCGGCGTGTACCGGACAAAGTCCCATGATCCAAGTGAACCGTATGCTTGTTGCCACCAAGCGTTATCTCCCACACACGTTTTCCCATAATATTTTGCAATCTCTTGATGAATTACTCTACTCGCTGCTTGCCCAGTTAATCACCCGACTTTACGATGGTCGCAGTCGGAAGAATTTCATCCCAAATACGCATCGTCACCATCACCAGCAGAGGCAGGGGCAGCGCGCGACGCAACATCACCTGACCCACTCTGCCGCCCTCGATGGAGAGATATTCATTACCGCTCTCGTCCTCAAGGGTGCGGGCGTCGGGCTTGCCTTTGACGTAGGATAAACGGTAGCCGCGCCCGTCGTAAATGATCTCGTTCCAGGTGTCCAACAGCCGTCCCCGGTACTGCATCGCGGCCAGGGGCTGACCGTTGCGCATCAACACCATCCGCCCATTCAGTCCCCGGATGCGGTGCAGTGCCCACGATGCACTTTCCGCTTCCCATTCGTACCCCACCCGGCTGCGATGCACCCGCGCCAACGGCACCGGTTGCCGTCCTTGCCCCAAGGCGCGCAAGACATAGCCTCGCCTGAGGCCCAAAAAACCGATCCCCTTTTTGATCGTTAGCGCTTCCTCGCTCAACTCTACCAACGGCCTGCGCAAGTGGATCCGGTCGGCGGGGAGCCAGGGCCAGGTTTGCCCCACCGGGATCACCAACCGCTGACCCAACCAAGCCCAGTTTTCGATAGTCGGGCTGGGACGATCCTTGATCAGTTTGGAGATTTCGGCCTGTGGATCGACGGACGTATCGAAAGCATGGGGCAGTGGGACTTGAGCCCGGATCGTAGCGCCACCGCCAGGATGGCTCTCGATGGACAGCCGCCCACCGACGACCATGATGCGCTCCTGCATACTGGTCAAGCCCAAACCCCGGCGCGGCTGCGTGGTATCGAACCCGATGCCATTATCGTGAACGGTCAGCGTCACCTGCATCGGCAGACAGCGCAAGTGGACGTCGGCACGGGTGGCCTGGGCGTGACGGGTCACGTTGTGCAACGATTCTTGAGCCACGCGGTAAAGGGCTTCTGCTACTGACGGGGGCAAGAGATTGTCGTTGCCCTGCACATCCAAATAGATCAAGACGTGCTCCCGCGCGCCGAACAGCAAGGTATAATCGTTGAGCGCCCCTGACAGCCCCCGTTCTTGCAGGGTGCCGGGACGCAGGTCCTCGATGAGACGGGTCGTTTCGCGCTGGGCGATCTGGGCGGACGTCTCAATCTCTTGTGCCATCTCGACCAGTTCCTCGGGTATGTCCGGCAGCGCGTCAAAACGAGTGCGAATGGCGCTGGCCGTCATCGCCAGACTAAAGAGATGTTGTTTGACGCTGTCGTGCAGCTCGCGGGCCAGACGGTTCCGCTCTTCGACCACGGCCAGCGCGCGTACCTGGTCGGTGAGGCGCGTATTGCGCTCTCGCAATTCATTCAGGTCCTGCTCATCCCGTTCGAGGTGTTCGGCCATCAGGTCCAATTGGTCGGCCAACACGCCCAGGTCGTCAGTGACGGGGTCCGCGATGCGCAGTGAGAGGTTTCCGCGCAGCCAGGCACGGCTGATCTTGAGCGCACGGTCCATCCGGTGCACGACGCGGCGGCTGACCCATGCGCCCAATAACGAACCTACCACCGCAGCGGCGACGGTCGCCAAAAGGATATGGGCGATTTGCACGCCGGTTCCCAGGGTCGCCAAAGCACCCAGCATCACCAGCTCAGCGAGCAATGTTGCCACCAGTGTTACCGCTACGTGGGCCAACGTCAGCTTGCGCTGCAAGTTTAATTTTTTCATCGGGGGACGGGATTCGCTTTGCATAGGAGACTCCTGGACAATGTCATCATTTCGTCTCCATTCTACCAAAAGTTCACCCGTTTGTCATCAGTCTAGTGACCGAAATTGGGATTGTACCTAGGTACAATAGTAGCCGCGCTTTCTATAGCGCGCCACCCGGTACGCGGAATGGAATCCGCGGCTACAAAGTTATTTTCGCAGCAGATGAACGCAGAACTTTCCAAGCTTAACGATTTCGCTGTGCACGTTTACATTTTCCCGGAACGAACGGTACATCTCTACGTCGGTGATTTTGTCGGCCTGATCCTGCAACAGGTGATAAGCCGTGTCCAAGATAGAACGGGCGCGGGGGTCCTGGTTGGCGTGCAACACGCGGTAACAGGTCAAATAGACGCGCAACGGCTCGTGTGTCCCTTCCAGATCGTTGGTTTCCAGGTATGCCAGAATCGCATCAACGTGGGCCTGAGCCTCCGCCAGCCCACCCTGAGCCAGCACAATGCGGGCCAACCCCGCCAGAGGTTCCATTGCCAGTTTGTGTTCGTCCAACTCGCGCCGAGTATCCAGAGCCTGTCGATAGATTTGGGCCGCTTTGGTCAGACGATCAAGCCCCGTCAACACATGCCCCAGGATGGTCAACGCATATCCTTGGGGGCGGCGCGCGCCAATTTCCTGCGCGATGCGCAGCCCTTGTTCAGCATACGACAGGGCATCCTTATCATTCCCCATCTGGTGCAGGAGCAATCCCAAGTTGAACAGACGGTCGCACTCTTGTTCACGATTGCCAATCTCGCGGGCGATCTGCATAGATTGTGTGTAATACTCCCTGGCCCGTTCGTACTGACCCAAGGCCCGGTCGATCCCCCCAAAATTGCCCAACGCGACAGACTCTCTGCGCCGGTCACCGATCTCTTGGCCGATGCGCAGAGACTGCTCGTAATAATTCCTGGCCCCGATATACTCCCCAGAGTAAAGCGAGATGAGGCCAAGCATATTGAACACCCAACTCTCTCCCTGGCGATTGCCTACCTCCCGGTAAATGGGTAGTGCCTGTCCGCAATAGGTCTTGGATTCGGCGAGATCGCCCAGCACCTCAAAGAGATTACCCATGTTGAGCAAACAATCGGCCTCTATGGAGCGCAACGACGCCCCCTGGGCCAATACCAACGCTTGCTCAAACTGGGCCTGTGCGGGTTGGTAACTGCCCTGGCGCCATAGAACAATCCCCGACTGCAAGAATCCCGCAGCCTCGACCGCCACGTCCCCTGTCTCCTGGCCCAAATTAATAGCAGACCAGGCAACTGCGCTGGCTTCCGAATAATCACCGATTATCACGCAGTATTGAGATAAACGTAGAGCTACTTGAGCCTTACGCGCGTCATCCAGTGCATCGGCCAACGTTTGTAGAGATTCCAGGTCTTGATACTGCGCCTCGCGCCGCCCCTGCAAATCGTAGACCTTTTCTCGCGCCAGCAAAAGATCATAACGCTTGGCTCGTTCGCTCTCTGGTGTCAAATCAAGGGCACGGCTAAAATATTCTGCTGCCTCGGTGTTGGCAAACCGATCCACAGCCTGGTCACCGGCCCGCCGCAAGTAATCCGCCGCGTCCTCCGTCTGCCCTGCCCTTTCCAGATGCTCCGCAATCAGCCCCAAGTGCTCGCCAACCTGATCGTCACTCTGAAGCATCAACCATGCCGCCGCCCGTTGGTGACATTCTTGCCGCTCTTGTGGGACGATGCTGTTGTAACCAACCTCCCGCACGGTGGGATTGAAAAACAGGTACTCGGACTCACCGATAAAAGATGATTCGTCCCGCGGCGCTACAAACTTGAGTTCCACGACCTCACGCAAAGCCATCCGCACCTGAGCACGGGCCACGTGCCCCATCTCTGCAATCGCGCCTTCCCAAAAAACAATACCCATCACAGCCGCCCAGCCCAGCACTTGGCGGGCATCCGCCGACAATTGATCCAGCCGCCGTTCCACAACCTGCCGTATGCTTTCGGGCAGTTGGGCCTCTGCCAACGCTTGCTGGTCCACCTGCCACCCGTCCATCGTCCGTCGCAGCACCTTGCCCTCGACTGCCAATGAACGGATCAGTTCCTGGACAAATAGCGCGTTTCCGGCCGTCATCCGCTGCAATTGCTCTGCCAGCAGCGGCGGCAACTCGCGCAACCCCAACATGGAACCCGCCAAATCCGTGGTGATCTCTGGTGTCAGGCGCTCCACCGCAATGCGCAGCACCTGCTCCCCCGCTAACGTAACCAGGGAATGCTGTGCGCTTACTTGATCACTCCGGTACGTCACACATATCATCAATCCCGGTGCCCCCGGCATCCGCGCCAACAGCTTGAGGAACTCGAGCGACGACTCGTCGGCCCAGTGCGCGTTCTCGATCATGACCATCGTGGGTCGCAATTTGGCGGCTGCCTGCATAGCCTGAAGAATAGCCATATCCAGACGTTGCCGGGCTGCCTGAGGGTCCAACTCTGCCGGGGGCGACAGGCCAGCCATATCTGACCGTTCCCACAATTCGGGCAAAAGCGCCGCCAGCACCGGCCCTACGCGGCTCATCTCTACGCCCGCATCACTTCCGTTCGTGATGTAACGCATCAACACCCGCAGCACCTCGCGCCAGGGGCGGTACGCACTGCCGCCACTTTCCACGCATTGCCCCCACACCACGCGCGCGCCATCCATCTCTGCTTGTATTTCTAGTTCTTCGACCAAGCGCGTCTTGCCCATCCCAGACTCGCCACTGATGAACACCATTTTACCCTCGCCAGCCTTGGTCCCTTCCCAGGCCGATTGCAGGGTCTTGATTTCGACCTCCCGGTTGACAAAGCGTGTGCGCAAGGCATAACTACTGACCGTCTCTTCAGTTTCTAACGGGTACGAGACGCCCGTAATCTCGCTCACCAATGCGATTACCTCATTGGCACCGGCATAGCGTCTGTCAGGTGAATCGGCCAACAGGCGTGTAATCACCTGCCCGATTTCTGCAGGAACATCTTTGTGAGCTTGTAACGCCTCGCCCAACGCCATCCGAATCAGCATCTCAGCCCCCATCATAAACATGGGGGGCTCACCCACAAACAAAGCATACCACAGCGCGCCCAGACCGTACAAATCTATACGATGATCCACAGAGCCTCATGTTTTGACCTCTGGAGCAGAGTAGCCGGCTGTGTAATACCGGGCGCGCGCTTCGGCCGATCTGATCTCTAGCGACACACCAAAGTCTAAAATTTTGACCTGATTATTGGGCGTCAGCAACACGTTGGCGGGTTTAAGATCGCCGTGGATCACGCCACGGGTATGCAAATAGGTCAGTGCGCGGCAGATTTGCACGATCACAGAAAAGATGGTCGCCGGTTCCCGCAGGCTCCCACGCGGCTCCAGGTACGTGCCCTCGATCCATTCCATCGTGAAATAGAGTCCGCCCTCGCTCGTGACCCCGTAATCATAGACCGAGACCAGATTGGGATGGCGCAGTTCGGTCAGTATCTGGAACTCGCGCTGGAAGCGGGCCACGTGATCGGGCATCTCGGCTGCCGAACGCTTCAAGCGCACCATCTTGAGCGCAACGATCTCGTCTTGTTGGACCGTGTCAGATACGCGGTAGAGGACGCCCATCCCACCAATGCCGATCACGGATAGGACACGATAGCGGTTCTCGATCAACTCGCCGACTTGAAACTCTTTTTGTGTCATTGTATCCCCCCTGTGAACATGGAGTAAAAACTCTAGCGTTCAATACACTCCGCCCACAAAACCCTGGTTCCGTGCTATATTCGCGCGACAATCACCTCGATCCCCAACTGGGTCAATTCCAGCCGGGTGCTGGCGGGCAGCGCCTCGTCGGTGATGAGTTTGTGAATCGCCGTGGTGGGGGCGACCTGGGCCACCGATTCTTGACCAAACAACGTGTGGTCCGTCAAGAGGATCACCTCGCGGGCTGCCCGAATCATCGCCTGTTTGGTGACCACTTCGGCCACGTCGGTGTGAGACAAGCCAAAATCGAGGGTGACGCCTGTCACGATCAAAAAGAGTTTGTCGGCCCGCAGCTCACGCAGCGCGGCCTCAGCCGTCGGCCCGACCAAACAGCCTGTGGAATGGCGCAGCACGCCGCCAGTCGACATCAACGTGATGTCTGGATTGCCCCTCAAAACATTCAGCACGGGAATCGAATTCGTGATCACGGTAAAATCCGATTTCTTGCGCAGTTTCTCTGCCAGATAAACAGCCACCCGCCCGGAATCAATCAAAACTACGTCCCCCGGTTGGATTTGCTCAGCCGCCATTTGAGCGATTTCCTGCCGCCGAAGGTCCATCTCGCCTTTCAGGCTGCGGTCGGCGTCGACCACCTCTAACTCGCTTTTGAAAGACGCCGCGTGCGCCTGCATGGACGAGGTCAAATTCTCATACCACTCGTGCTCTCTAAAGGGAATGATCAAACCAATGCGTTTGGAAAAATCGAGTTTTTTACCCTGCATCGTCTCGTAAATATCGAGCGGGATCGACAGTTCACGCTTGACGGCGTCCCACTGGATCTGCCAACCGGCATCATCGCGCGCGTAAAATGTAGATAGCGTTTCAGAAGTGAGCACCACGTGGGGCGTGAGCAACTGCCGGGCCAGAGGAACGTGGCCACAAGCCGCGGTCGCCGCCTCGACACAGACCCGCCCGACGATTTCGGGGAACATGGCCAGGCCGACCTTGCAATACTCTCCACTGGTCAATGCATCCTTGAGCGTATCACCCTCCAAACCAAAGGCCACCACCAGTATCGAATCGGGGTCCAATCCCAGGTCGTGGCACGCCTGGATGGCCCCCCAGGCCGTCGTATCGTTGATGGCAAAGATCACGTTGATGTTAGGATGGACGGTCAGGGCATCGGTGGTCAGATCATAGGCGGTCTGGTACTGAGACTGGGCATTGATCGAGAGGACAATCTGTGCCTGGGGCAATATCTCTCCGAGTCCGGCTGTAAAACCCTGGCTGCGAGCCTGGGTGTTGGACAAGCGATAGGATAGGTCCAGAGCGAAAACCTGTCCATTCCACTGTTGGTGCGCGTAATGCCCCACCCACCGCCCCAGGGCAGCCCCGGCCTGGTAGTTGTCCACAGAAACAACCGTCTCCTCCCGGCCAATCGAAAGCGACTCGGCGATGATGGGTATCTTGCGTTTCTCTACCCGGTCGAGCAATATGCTGTCGTACGTGGGGTCTACCGACGAGGTGATGAGGACATCTACTTTGTCAACAATCGAACCTTCCGTCTGGATCAAAGGCGTGGGCCAATCCTCATCAGAAGAAGCAGAGGGAGCACCAGACCGCAAAGACGTAGCGCCCCCGTACGTGCGCTGTATGCGTTGTTCTTCGTCGAGCCGCTGCAAATCTCGACGTATCGTCATCTCTGAAACGTCACACAGCTTGCTCAAATCCTTGACCGAGATGAACCTATGCTCATCGATGAAGGTGACGATCTGGTCCAGACGTTCGCTAGCAGTCATAATGGATGATATCCTTGTTTATTTTTAGCCACGAATTGCACGAATTTTCACTAATTTTGCCACTTGAGCATACTACGTATCATTCGTGGCAAAAGCAAGTGCACAGTGGCGAGTTTGATACGAGAAGTATACCACACAAGTCAGCTCTGCAAAAAAGTATTCAGTGATTGATCGACCCGCGTCAGTGCCACGGCCGCCGTGCCCAATATTCCCACTTGATCACCCAACTCGGCCCGCACGACGCGCACCGTCTGCGCTGGTCTGGGGAAGGCGTGCCGGACGATGGCATTTCGCACCAGGTCAAAAAGCTCCTCCCCAATATGAGTCAACCCACCTCCGATAACGATCAGTTGCGGGTTAAACAGATTCACCAAGTTGGCCACGCCGATTCCCAAATAGTTCATCGCTTTGGCCAATATTTCTCGTGCCTCTGTGTCCCCTTGGGCAGCAGCCCGGGCAACCAGTTCTGCCGTGATGCGATCTGTATCGTTCTCTACCAGATCAATGATATGAGTGGGCACGCCACGAGCCACGCGCTCGCGCGCCCGGTGCGCGATAGCCGTGCCAGAGGCCAGCGATTCCAGGCACCCCCGATTGCCGCAACCGCAAAGCGGTCCGTCAGGTGCAACGGTCGTGTGGCCGATCTCACCCGCCATCCCATCGGCGCCATAGTACAGTTTTCCATCGAGGATCAAGCCGCTCCCCACGCCGGTGCTGGCTGTAACATAGATCATGTGCTTGGTACCGCGCCCGGCTCCAAAGTGAAATTCCCCCAACGCGGCGGCATTGGTATCCTTTTCCAAAAAGGCCGTAATTCCGAGACCATCCTCGACAAGCTGCCTCAGAGGCACACCTTTCCACCCAGGCAGATTGGGCGGAGACATGGTCGTGCCGGTCTCGATCTCCAGGGGGCCTGGCGCTGCGATTCCCACCGCCGCGACTTGAGACCGCGTCACCCCCGATTGCGCCATCACCTTGCGGGCAGCGTCCAACATGCGGGCAACGACGGCCTGCTGCCCCTCTGCCGCCTCGGTTCTGCGGTAATCGCGGGCTACGATCCCCCCAGAACAATTTACTAGGGCGGTGCTGATCTTGGTACCACCCAAATCAATGCCAATGACGAGCTGCTCAGAAATCACCATTTTCTCCTGTCTTTTGATAGTTATCTAGTCGTGCAAACGTCAAGCCAAACGACAAACGTTATTATACCATGAGTAAATGTTAAAAGTCAACAACATAATGTTAAAAATTGTTCGATTTCGCACACAAATGCTTGACAACGAACACTCAATGTGCTAAAATAAACACATTGAGTGTTTAGGTCAACCATCTAACAAAGTATATGCTCATATTCCAATCAACTGACACGCAGTTCCATACAAGGGGGTGATACTGAAAAAGTGATATATTTATGATAACAAGTTTTTGTAGAGTACAGCAACCCATATTACCTTTAAGGAGAAGAATCGTGAAAAAGCATCAATGGAAACTCACAATCCTGGCAGTCATTATGACTGTCACGTTACTCGTGACTTCTTGCGCGCAACCCACGCCCGAAGTGATCGTGGAGCGAGAAGAAGTTCAAGTAACCGTAGAGACCCAAGTGGAAGTGGAAGTAACCAAGGTCGTAGAAGCAACGCCTGTCCCACTTCCCCCAGAAATAAACGAAGCCCCCATGCTGCACGAACAAGTGCTGGCTGGCGAACTGCCTCCCCTGGAAGAGCGTATCCCCGCTGAACCAAAGGTGCTCCAAACGTTTGGTGAGGTTGGCAAGTACGGTGGAACCTGGCACCGCTTTGACACCAGTTTGTTTTACATTGGCTTGGCCCAATATGGCCACTCGCCCGTATGGTGGGTCAAGGACGGTCTGGAAAAAGAAGCTGGCCTGGCCAAGAGCTGGGAATCGAATGAGGACAAGACGGAATGGACGTTCTATTTCCGCGAAGGGACAAAATGGTCTGACGGCGTACCTTTTACCGTGGATGACATCATCTTTTGGTATGAGGATATGGCCCTGAATCAAGAGTATTCTACCGAGCAAGTCCCTGCCTGGCTAAAGGCTGCTGGTGAACCCGCTGAACTGGAAAAGGTGGACGACTATACGATAAAGTTCAAATTTGCGGCGCCTAGCCCACTCTTTGTGGACTTTATGGCAATGTGGCCCAAGGGACCGTTCTACCCCGGCGAGACATTGCTCGTTGCAAAACACTATATGATCCAGTTCCACCCCGACTATTCAGACGAATACGACAACTTTGACGTTTTTGATGAGAAAAAGCATTATCGAGCCAACGCTGAAGTCCCGGTGCTGACCGCCTGGATGCCGGTGGAAGTCGAAGCAGGCGTCAAGATGGTGCTAGAGCGCAACCCCTACTACTATGTGGTAGACCAGGCGGGCAATCAACTGCCCTACATCGATCACGTCGAGATCACCGTTGTCGAAAACCTGGACGTCAATATGCTAAAGGTCTTTGGCGGGGAAACAGAGATATGTGGACGGCCGTGCAAGTACAATGACCTGAGTAATATGGCGGCTTTTAGGCAGAACGAAACGACCGGCGGTTACACCACGATGCTCTGGGATGGCGGTTCGGGCAGCATTCCTTTGTGGATGCCCAACTGGAACCATCCCGATGACGCCAAGCGGGAAGTTTACCAAACGACTCAATTCCGCAGGGCGTTGTCCCATGCCCTGGATCGAGAAAAAGTTCAGAAAACCATCTACTTTGGTACCGGCACGCTGAGCACCGGCACGTTTAGCCCCAAGGCGGTCGAATACCATAACTCGGAGCGAGGGCAAGAGTTGTACGAGCAGTGGCGGGACCTCGCCGTGACATTCGATCTCGAAAAAGCAGGCTCTCTGCTCGACGAGATCGGGGTTGTGGATGCGGATGGCGACGGCTGGCGCGATCTGCCCGATGGCAGCCCGTTGGAACTGCGCCTGGACTTTAACGCATCATCTGGATCTTCTTATGTCTCAGCCAACGAGATCCTAAGGGAAGGCTGGGAGGCCGTTGGTTTAAAGACTGCCTTTAACCCTCAGCCTGGCGAAGAGCTGACGGCTATGGGGACAGCCGGTGAATTTGACATCCAACTCTATGGAGAGCTGGGCGATGGGCCGAACCACCTAGTATATCCCGCCTGGCTGGTGCCGATCGAAAGCTCCCGCTGGTCGCCCCTTTACGGTGCGTGGTATGCCATCGAGGGAACAGACGCGGAAGGCACCGAGCTGGATCTGGATCCGCGCGACAGGACGCCGCCGCGTGAAGAGCCCCCGGCCGACGGCCCCATCGCTCGCCTGCAAGAGCTGTATAAACTGGCCAAGAGCGAGCCTGACGACGACAAGAGACTGGAACTGACGCTCGACATGATTCAGATTCACGTCGACGAGGGCCCCTTCTTCTTCGGCGCGCTGTCCAACACCCCAACCATTGTCGCATTCCAGAACAATGTGGGGAACGTGCCAACGCGCGAGCAGTTGGGAACGGGTGGCTTTACGAACCCGTGGATCATGACCTACTTTGGTATCATCCATCCCGAGCAGTTCTACTACACAGACATAGAATAAACAGACGATGTTGCCCTCGTAACGAGGGTTGCCATACAAGGGGGGAGGATCACCTCCCCCCTTGTAGCTAAAAGCATTGGCAACCAAAGGCCATCAGGAGGTATACAATGGCAGGGTACTTTGCTCGACGTTTTCTTTACATGATAGTGACGTTGATATTTATCTCGATCATTGGGTTCGCCATCATTAATCTTCCGGCAGGCACATTTATGGACGCTTATATGGCCACACTACGGCTGCAAGGAACCAGCACATCACAAGCGCAGATGGACGCGATCACGCAGCGATTTGGCCTCGACAAGCCGCTCTATGTGCAGTATTGGAAATGGATCACGGGATTCGTTCGTGGCGACTTTGGGCGCTCTTTCCAATTTCAGCGGCCCGTCAAAGAGTTGATCGGAGCGCGGTTGGCCTACACGGTTCTCATTGCCGTCGCCACTTTAGTTTTCGTCTGGGTCGTAGCCATCCCCATCGGCATCTATTCGGCAACCCACCAGTATTCTCTTGGCGATCACGTGTTCACCTTTATCGGCATGGCCGGAGTTTCTGTTCCCGGCTTTATGGTGGCATTGATACTGATGGTGGTGGCGCAGAGATACTTTGGTCAATCGGTAGGAGGGTTATTTTCCCCCGAGTATATAAACGCTCCCTGGAGTTGGGGCAAATTGCTCGATTTCTTGAGTCACTTGTGGATACCGATCGTGGTCGTGGGAGCCGGTGGTACCGCGGGTCTCACTCGTATGATGCGCGGGAATCTGCTAGATATCGTAAATATGCAGTACATCCAGGCTGCCCGGGCGAGA
>JAAEPW010000500.1 GCA_024232355.1 Chloroflexota bacterium
GCGCCGATGGGAGCACTGAGAGCATTCGAGACCACCAAAAGGAGCCTGGCCTTGGGCAACAACGAATGGGCGCGCCTCGATCGGGAAACCAGAGCCGGTGAGGTGCTGTACACGCAACATGGCGAAGTTCCGGGTACGACGCAGGTGGTGCTGCAGCAGCCGGTGCAGCCGACTGGGAACAACGAACCGAGAGTGCCTCAGATCCAGGATGATGAACTCCGTGTGCGCAATGCCGGAGCCAACCTGCGGGATCAGGCCCGAGCCCAGAATGTCACCTACTTTCTGGAACGGGACAAACAGAAATGGCAGCAGCCAGCTTCGACGGAAGCTGTGGATCAGCTCACGAGTTCGATCGCCGGACAGCCAACACTGCCAGTCGCCGTGCAGCCGCCGCCTCCCACCGACCCGGCTGAGGACAACCGAATGGACACGGAGACGACGGAGAAGGGGAAGAGCCAGGACGACGTAGCGATGGGCGACCACACCGGAGTGCACAAATCGGAAAGCATGGAGAACGGAGTCACCAAGCAGGCCTAGCTGCTGGAGCCATTTGGTTTTGTTACATTTTGGGAGTTGTACCCTTCGTCGTGTTCTTACTGGTCCATTACGAGTACTGCTGGGGCACGGGTAGGGTCCAACTCCTCATTTGTGCAGAGTCCAATGCAGGTAGTTGCCCTCCATGCTGGGGTTCAGCCCTCTCTTGTGCGACCATCTGGTGGTCAGCACTAAAAAGGAGGGGGTAGTGCA
>JAAEPW010000501.1 GCA_024232355.1 Chloroflexota bacterium
AACGTGCAGCACGTCGGGTGCGGAGCCGAAAGCGACGACATGCACTGGGGGGATCGGGTGCTTGCACTCGCCGCCCGATATCACGCTCTCGTCGTACCATAATTGAACAATGGCGATCCTCAAGTCAAGTGCCCCACTAGTCACAGGCATCCGACACGTAACCCGCGCTTGTTCACCCTCAATAAACACTTGCACTTGCAAATCTTCCAAAGCCCGCCATCATTGCGGCTATCTGTTCATCGGTCAACGCGCCTTGGTCAATTTCTGCTGTGGATGTATCGCGTTCAGCATACAGCACAACGTGACGGGCATTTGGGCTTTTCCAGTTCTTAAATCCTCCCAAAATTTACGGCAGAGAATGTCATAAATCGCACGCGAGTTGCAAAATAACCGACAAAGCTCAAGGAATTCCGTCATAATCTACCTTTTCAAAGTGTTGTTGACTGCATCACAAAATCTGTTTGGGAGATTTATTTCTCTGGAATTCCCCGACATCGTCAATCTGCTTCTTGAACATATCTCCCCCCCAGGGCTGTTCAGTTCTAACGATCCTTCAGCACAGATCGCTCACAGCCACCGCACTTGTCCTGGACCGACAGGTACAGGGTTCAGGACAAGTGCGAGGGTTAGAGTCTTGGAAAGCTAGGACTGAACAGCCCTGCCCCCCCGAAAGTGTCCGCCAACGCTCGTGCGAATTTCGCCGCGTCAGTCTCGGCATGGGAGATTAGTCCCTCGACCATCGTCAAATGTTCTTTTTTGACATCAAGATAAAAGTGGTACGAATGCAAAAATCTGGTAACATGAGCGCCTACCCAATCCGGAGTAAGAATATAAGCGGTTCATGGCCAAGACGAGCAAAGATTTGGAAATACAAACCCGGCACATTTACAAACCAGAAATCAAAGTCTGTCCAAACTGTGGGAAGGACCTTGAGGATCGCGCATACTATCAATGTCAATAGTGTTACAAAATATTCGCAAAAATTGAAGGGCGCATCTGAGGAGTCTTGACAAATGTGGAAACCGTGGCGACCTTGACGACAGAAGGTTACGACGATGCGCTACTTGCTGACCAGGGCTGTTCAGTTCTAACGATCTCTTGGCATAGAGCGCTCATAGACACCGTCCCGGGGCGGCTCATGCAACAAAACATCGACTTGTGAGTAATTTTCTGCCCCAAATCGCCCTCGGGGACCCTGTACTTGGCAGCACCTGTCCTGGACCGACAGGTACAGGGTTCAGGACAAGTGCGAGGGCTAGAGCCTTGGAAAGCTAGAACTGAACAGCCCTGACTTGCTGACAAACTGGCGTACGGTCCTTTGGATCACATTTCGCGTTTTCCTCATCGCAGGCAGTTTCTTACCACAGACTGGTGGGTGGCTGCTAGCTGGTGCGTGACTCACAAGCCGCTTCCTATCCTCGGTGGTGGTCGTCTTGTCCATAGTGGTCGATGATGGTCGACGTGTACTATATCGTAATCCTATTCAACTGAACCAGTGCTCAAACGTAATGCCAAGGAGAAACCTTACGTGAATGACTGCATATTCTGCGAAATCCTATCGGGCAACATGCCGTCGAGCATCGTCTACCAAGACGACGTCTGCACGGCATTTCTGGATATCCAACCTGTCAATCCTGGGCACTTGCTCGTGATTCCAAACCGCCACGCTGCGTTTCTCGCCGATCTGGACGAGGAGACCGGCGCTCACATATTCCGGGTTGCGCAGCGACTGGCACAGGCACTGCGCGACAGCGGCATCAAGTGTGAAGGGGTGAATTTGTTCCTGTCCGATGGCGAGGCAGCGATGCAAGAGGTCTTTCACGTCCACCTCAACGTATTTCCCCGCTACAAGGGAGACGGATTTGGCCTGACGTTCGACCCATCCTACCGCAACAAACCAGAGCGGTCCGAGTTGGACGAGGTGGTAAAGAAAATAAGAAAAAAGGTGAATAGGAAAAAATGAAAATCTTTGTTCCCGGACGTATCTGTCTATTTGGAGAGCATTCGGATTGGGCCGGCGGATACCGGCGCATCAACGCCGACATCGAAAAGGGCTACACGCTGCTCACCGGAACCGATCAGGGCATCTATGCCGAGGTTGAACCCCATCCCACGGCGTTGGTACTCAGCTCGACCACGCCCGACGGCGAAAAACGTGGTCCGTACGAAATCCCGATGGAACCCAAGGTGCTGCTGGAAGAGGCCCAGCGCGGCGGTTTCTGGAGCTATATCGCCGGGGTCGCGTACCAGATCTTGACTCACTACCACGTGCGCGGGTTGGTGATCGACAATTACAAGACCGACTTGCCGGTTAAAAAAGGGCTGTCGTCGAGCGCGGCGGTCTGCGTCCTGGCGGCGCGGGCGTTCAACCGCGTCTATGACCTCAAGATGACCGTCCGGGGCGAGATGGAATTGGCCTACCAGGGCGAGATCACGACGCCCTCTCGTTGCGGACGGATGGACCAGGGCTGTGCTTTTGGCAACCGTCCCATTTTGATGACCTACGACGGTGATCACTTGGACGTGACCGAGTTGCAGGTGCCGGAGGACATGTATTTCGTCATTGTGGATTTGCAAGCGCAAAAGGATACGATGGAGATCCTCGCCCGGTTGAACCGCAGCTATCCCTTTGCCGATAATGAGGTCGAGCGCGGCGTGCAAGAGCTGCTGGGTCCGATCAACAAGCGCGTGGTGCACCAGGCCATCGAGGCGCTCCAGGCGGGAGACATCCAGCGGTTGGGCACACTGATGGTCGAGGCACAGGCCTTTTTTGATCGCTACGCCGCCCCAGCCTGTCCTGAGGAACTGACCGCCCCCGTGCTCCATCGCGTCTTGAACTATGAACCGCTCAAACCCCACATTTGGGGCGGCAAGGGCGTCGGCTCGCAGGGTGATGGTACAGCGCAGTTCATCGCCCGCAGCCAGGTCGACCAGCAAGCGGTGATCGACATCATCAAGCGCGACTTGGAGATGCCGTGCCTCACGCTGACATTGAGCACGGGGCAAAAGGTGCGCAAGGCCATCATCCCGGCGGCGGGTTTTGGCACGCGCCTCTTTCCGGCTACCAAGGCGACCAAAAAGGAACTGTTCCCCATCATAGACCAAGATGGGATCGCCAAGCCCGCCATTCTGTTGATCGTTGAGGAGGCGCTCGATGCTGGTGTGGATGAGGTAATCATCATTGTGCAGGAGCACGACTTGGAGGCGTTCCAGTCCTTTTTCAACGTCCAGGTGTCGATCGAGAATTACAACAAGCTGCCGCGTCACTTTCAAGCGTACGCGCGCCGCATCCTAGAGATCGGGCGTCAGGTCACGTTCGTGACCCAGGCAGCGCAGGAAGGTTTCGGGCACGCTATCTACTGCGCGCGGGAGGCGGTCGGCAACGAGCCGTTCCTGCTGATGCTGGGAGACCACCTCTACCGCTCCTGCGGCGAAAAATCGTGCGCGCGCCAGTTGATCGAGACGTACAACCAGCACGGGATCAGCACGTTGGGCCTGCATCGCACGCCAGAGAACAAGATTGCCAACTCTGGGACGGTGACAGGGGTATGGCTCGATGACAATCGCCTGTTGAACGTCACCGAGTTTGCCGAAAAGCCCACGGTCGACTATGCCCGCAACAACCTGCGCGTGTCTGGCTTGCCGGAAGACGAGTATCTGACCGTCTTTGGGCAGTACATCATCAAGCCACAGGTATTCGACTATTTGGAGGAGCACATTGCCAACAACGTGCGCGAGCGGGGCGAGTTCCAGCTCACATCGGCGCTGGACCGCCTGCGACAGGAGGACGGGTTCTTGGGGGTGATGGTGGACGGGATGCGGTATGACATTGGATTGCCGTCGTGCTACCTGGAGACGCTGCGGACGTTTAGTGAGGCATGATACGTAAGGAAATGTTACTACTCAGCCAATGCTCCTAGTCTCCGTCCCGGGGACGGCTTGTGCGGCAAATAATTGCTCAAAATGTGACACTCTTGCCAGAACTGCCCTCGGGACAAGGGCTGCGAGCCTAAAACATCCGATTTTGCAGCAGCCCGAGTAGTAACAAGGAAATTCCAAGAACGTCAAAATGAAAAACTATGAACGCTTCTAAAAGTTGGCCGTCGTTTATTCAACTGTGGGGGCTTTGGATTCTTGTCACGGCCTTGGGTTCGGCGGGAGCTGGCGCTTTAGGTGCTGCTGGTTCAGGAGGTGACCCAGAGGTATGGGGATTGTTCGGTATGCCTATAGCTTGCTTTACTGGTGGTATCTTTATAGGCATAGGACAAGAGCTAATTCTACACAAAAAAGTACGCAAGACTGGACTATGGACACTAGCTACATTTGTTGGTCGCTTTCTTGGGTGGCCAATGGCTGCTGCATCAGTACTGCCCACCAGTATGCTAATAACTTTAGCTATTGGGCATTCCTGGGTCGAGTGGGAAAGGAATTCTGAATATTTTCAAGTAGCCACTGTACTTGTGGCCGGTGCAATTCTTGGTACGGTTCAGGGGATGGTTTTGTGTACCAAATTCAAAAGAGTGCATTGGTGGGTTCTGGCATCAAGTATCGGTTGGGCTTTGGGTGTTGTTGCTGAATCGTGGGTTGTGAGAATCCTGGAGCCCTTTATTCGTTATAATGATGTTGCACTCGTCGCATTTATTGGGTTTGCGTATGGAGCTACCAGTGGAGTTGTTGCGGGAGCTGTTACAGGAGTTGCAATGGCACTATTGCTGACCAGAGGAAAATTTCCAGATTGACATATGATCTGTACCCAAGTTCTACTTTTTTGACAGAATTCGACCAACGCACTATAATGCTCCCATCGTCAATCAGGTGGCTAGGGTTCCGTTAACCACCGGTTAGGTCTGAACCGAGCGTCGCATAAGCCATATATCGGCGGGTACCTGAGAAGATAAAAGCCTAGAGGGGTTAGGTTGGTGTGCGGTTTTGCATACCCTGGCCCTTTTTTATTCTCGGAGGTAAAAATGTTTAAAAATATTTCACCCCACGTTCGCACTGTTCTCCAGGCACTATTTGTCACCTTTTTGTGGTCCACGTCTTGGGTGCTGATCAAGATCGGCCTCAAAGACATTCCACCCCTAACCTTTGCCGGGCTGCGTTACGCGTTGGCCTTTGCGTGTTTGCTCCCCTTTGCCATCCGATCTCGCCAGCTTGGGTCGCTGCGCACCTTACCTGTTGGAACCTGGGCGCGGTTGATCGCGTTGGGCTTGCTGCTCTACTCGGTCACGCAGGGCGCGCAGTTCCTGAGCTTGTTTTACCTGCCAGCGGTGACCAGCAGCCTGATGCTCAGCTTTACGACGGTTATCGTCGCACTGATGGGTATTTTCCTTCTGGGAGAGCGTCCTACGGTCGTACAGTGGATCGGCACCGGATTGTACTTGATGGGCGTGTTGGTCTACTTTTACCCGGTATCGCTGCCAGATGGTCAGGTGATCGGGATGATTGTGATTAGCGTTGGGGTATTGGCCAATGCCCTGTCTTCGATCTTGGGGCGGCACGTCAACCGCAGCGACGGCCTCACCCCGATGACGGTTACCGTCGTCAGCATGGGCATTGGTGCGGCTGTGTTGTTGGCCGTCGGGATCGTGGTGCAGGGATTGCCCCGCCTGACACTGACAAACTGGGCCATCATCCTGTGGCTGGCGGTGGTGAACAGCGCCTTTGCGTACACGCTGTGGAACCGCACGCTGCAGACCCTCTCGGCGATGGAATCGAGCATTATCAACAATACGATGTTGTTTCAGATCACCATGTTGGCCTGGGTGTTTCTCGGTGAGAATCTGACGTGGCAAGAAGTAGCGGGGATGGTGTTGGCAGCGCTCGGTACGGTGATCGTGCAAATCCGCAAGCGACAGCCCCAGGAATGATAGAGTGCTTGCAAAACCCGCATCGCATTTAGGAATGCTCGCTCCTCAATCACGGCAGTGAGGAGTGAGCACACCCATGTGCGAGTGGGTCTTGCAAGTCTTGTTTTATTCTCTATCCTCAAAGTAGAAATCTTGCAAATGATTTCATAGCCATTCCCGATCGATCTCGATCAACCATTCTTCGTCCAGTACATAATTGCGATAGCTTGAATATGGATAATCCTGTGGCTGCTCAACCAAATTAGCACGCATCGGATTGCGGTGAATATAATTCAACTTTTGGCGCAAGAAACGCTCCGTATAAATGTTTGTATCCCAGTAGCTGTCTTGCCAAACCTTGTTCTCACTCCGACCGGTTTCATGTCCTGCTTTGCGAAAGGCTGTGATCCAGTCCTCAATATTCTCGACTTGGGCCTGTCGAATGATCCGCTTGGAGGTAAAGTGTTTGTAATCTCGCATAATTTCCGAGACAGTGGATTTGCCAAAAGGCCAGATCACGAGATGGATGTGGTCGGGCATGATTACATAGCCCAGTAGTTTGAATTCTCGTTTGTGGCGATAAAAGTTTAGGCTGTCGAGCAGGGGGACGACAAAGCTGGGACGAGTGAACACGGGGATACGATTGTGAACCACGGTAGTGATGTAATAGATGTGCCCCTCGATGTGAAATCTTGGGAGGTTCATATTGTGTTGATCCTTATTGTCGAAATCAAGGAGTGAGCACACCTATGTGCGAGTGGGTTTGGCAAGACCCGCATCGCATTTGGGAATGCTCGCTCCGCGCTCTCAAAACTGAGGAGTGAGCACACCTATGTGCGAACGGGTTTAGCGGGACCAGTATTGCATTTGGGAATGCTCGCTCCCCTGTTATTCTTTTTCTATTATTAATAGGTGTGAAAGTCCGAATATTCGCAACGGGGTACGTTCCAGGGCGTAGGTAAAGGCACGCAAGGTTCGCCCCAGACCAGGGGCGCGGGCAACGATGTTGTCATAGCCGGGAAAGATCTGCGTGTGGTGAATGATGCGTGCGGGGAGATCGTCAAATAGGCGGTAGAGACCACCGGCAGTGTATGCGCGGACGTGGGGAGCCAACCGGTCGCGCAGGGGGGAGGGTAGCCAGTTGACCAGCGGCGCGTTGCCAAAACGGTAGCGCCCGCGCCAAAAGACGCCGTGGGTCTCAAAGGGGTAGAGCCGGTTGGGGACAAAGACGACGACGCGCCCGCCTGACCGGGTCACGCGCACCATCTCGGCCGCACAGGCCCGGTCGTCGGTGACGTGTTCCAGCACCTCGTGGGAAAAAACGACGTCAAAGGCGGCATCAGGGAAGGGGAGGCGCTCGCCAGGCGATTGGACTACGCCAGCGGCCCGCTTCTGCCCTTGTGCCTCTGACGCCCGTTCGTGCTCGATCTCGATACCAAAAACCTGGGGAGTCTCGCGCAGGAAAGCGTTCGTGTACATCCCGAGGCCGCAGCCCACGTCGAGCACCCGCTGTCCAGTGAGCGGTGCCCAGCGACACACCATCTGAAAGCGCCGGTCCTGCCCCGCCCGCCAGACGTAGGAGGGATGGCCGCGCGTAATAGCCTTGTCAGACATTGCTTTCGCGTTCTCCCACGTGTAGGGCGACCGTCCCCATCATCAGCATCCGATAACGGACGTTTCGCAACCCTGCGTGTTCCATCGCGGTCTTTAGTTTCTCTGGTGTCATGAAACGCTGCACCGAGCGCGGCAGGTAGCGGTAGGCGGCGTACTGACCGCTCAATATCCCCGTGATACGGGGCATCAGGTTTGCAAAGTAGAACCGGAACAACGGTCCCAAGATCGGTGTGCGCGGCCAGGTCATCTCTAGGCAGACCACGCGCCCACCGGGCCGCACCACACGGCACTGCTCGGCCAGCGCGCCTGGCACATCACCGACGTTGCGCAGCAGGAATGAACTCGTGACGGCGTCAAAGTGGGCGGTGGGGAAGGAGAGACGCAGGCCGTCTCCTTGTGTCCAACGCACCGTCTCAGCGTTGGGCTTGCCCTGCCCGACGCGCATCATCTCTAGCGTGGGGTCTATGCCCGCCACGGTGCTGCCAGGCCAACGCTGCCGCAGGGCCAGCGCCATATCGCCGGTGCCGACTCCCACGTCGAGCACCCGCCCGCCATCTGGCAGGTGGGCAGCCTCGGCCGCAATCTGTCGCCAGCGACGATCCTGCCCAAACGACATCAGGTGGTTCAGGGCGTCGTACCGCCGGGCTACGTCGCTAAAGGAGAATGGTTGGTTGGCAGGTCCAGTATCTGGCAGCGTTTCCACTCGTCTACAGCAACCGCCCGACGATGCCTTGAATCACATAGCCAAGTGTGACCAAAAGACCCGTCATCAAGTGTACCTGGATGGTGGCAGCGTTTGCCGGTGTCAACTCTTGTGGGTTGTCGTAGTGGACTCGAGCCACGCGATACGCCTTGACGGCGATGGGCAGCGTCAACAGACCCAACAACGCAAAGGGCGTGACCACGCCGAACAAAACGCCTACGACCACCGACAAATAGACCAATGCCAGCGATATCCCGTAGACGGTGACTGAACGCTTCCGGCCCAGCCGTACCACCCAGTGGTTCTTGCCCACCGCGGCGTCGGCCTTCATATCCTGGAACTGGTTGATCCACACTACCAGCGTAATGAGTATCCCTACCGGCAGCGCGGCGATGACGGGCTCCCAAGTGACCGCCTGGGTCTGGGTGTAATAACTGCCCAACACCATCAGTGGGCCAAAGCACAGCCCGATCAACAGCTCGCCCAGACCAACGCCGACCAACCGGAAAGGCGGCGCGGTGTAAAAATAGCCGGCAAAGACGCCGATGAGACCCAGCCATAGCACCCACGGACCGCGCGTAAGGGTAAGCACCAGTCCGATGAGGCTGCCGACGACAAAGAATCCAATGCCCTGTCGTAAAAAGACCTCGGGTTTGACCATCCCCATCTGGATGAGGCGGCTTCCGCCGGTAAAGGGATTGACGAATTCGGTGTTGACCTCGTCCGAACCCCACTTGTGGTCAAAATAGTCGTTGGTCATGTTGGTGCCCGCGTTGAGGCAGATGGCGCCGACCAACGTCAACAAAAAGTACCACAGGTTGAATGTGTCAGTTTGCGCCCAGGCGATGGCAGCCCCCAGGCAGACGGGCGCCAGGTCGGCGGTAAAGAACGGGGCGCGTGTTTTAATGACCCACAAGGGTGGCATTTTGGCAGCCGGAGCTGCTTGATTATTTGTCACGATATTCCTCCACAGGCTAAAAATTTAATCTCTTACGCGAGCCATCACGTGGGTGTCCACGTATTCGCCCTCGCGATAGGCATACTTGCGTTTGGTTCCCTCGATGACAAAGCTGAATTTCTCGTACAGGTGAATGGCCGCTGCGTTGTCGGCATAAACCGTCAACTCGATCCGTTTGATGTCGAGCCAGTTGTCGGACAGGTCCACGACGGCGGCGATCAGGGCCGCCCCCACGCCCCGGTTCCAATAGTCGGGGTGGACGCTCAGCCCACAACCGGCCACATGCCGCAGGCGCGGGGAGTGTTCACATCTCAGGGTGGTCGCTCCGACCACTTTGCCTTCCACCTCGGCCACCAGCCGGTACATCCCCTCCGGCGCGGTCTCGACCTTTTTTCTGACCTCGTCCTTCGACTGGAACGGCACTTGGAGCGTTCCCCAACAGACTTGAGGGGTGGTCCAAATTTCGTACAGGTCGCGCCAATCGGCGGCGTTCACCACCCGCACTTGAACATCTGCTTTGCTGTTCATTGGTCCTCCCGGTGGTGCACTATACCACAAAAAGTCGCAATTGCCAGTTTTCTGTCATTCCCCTTTTAAAACCACAGGCAGATACACAAAGATGTTGGTGGGCATCGCCCGCACTGTGTCGGTCAGGAAGGGGGTGCTGTCGAGCATGGCATTGAGGGTGACGGTGTACCATACATAGTTGCTCAGGCCGCTCAGCGTGTGGGCGCGGGTGGGGCTGATCTCGGTGATGGGAGTGTAGAGGGTGCCGCTCTGGCTGCGGTAGTCGATCTGCCAGGTGCTGGTGGGTGGCAAGTCGTCGCTGACGGTCCACTTGAGGTGAATGGCCTGGTTGGCCGAGGTGGCGGTCAGAGTTAGGGCAAGCGGCTCGTCAACGGGTCTGGGGCCGTAGTGGGGGAGGGGGGCGTCAACCTCATAAGCGCCCAGGTCGGGGGCAGTCCCGTTAAAATCCTCGTTGATGTTTGCCAACGCCACGCCCGCGTCGACGGCGTTGCAATTGGGGTCTAGGGTCATGAACTGGAGCGGCATCGAGGCCGGGGGCGCGTTGGGTACGTCAAAAGTCTCAAAGCACGTGTCCTTGTCCACCCGAATCCCGTGGGGTTGTAACCCTGTGGCCGAGGTGAAACTTGCTAGATCTGGGTATCTGCCGCTTCCTCCCCATTTGAACGCATAGACATTGTCTCCCCAGTCAAAACCATCGTAATCCAGACTAGTTCTCCAATCCGGCGTCCCACCGCTGCCGTTTTCCCAAGCGTACCAATCCGTGACCGATATCCACAGGTTGTTGTTGGATTGGACGGACAGCAAATATTGCGCCCCAGATTTTTGTACACCTTGCCAGCCCACGAACGTGTTGTGCGCGATGAGTGCTCTATCCACCTGATCCCGAAATTTGAGCGCGCTTTCCACCGGAGCAGCAACCTGATTGCGCAGGATGTACCAGGGCGCGCCGTTCATTGGCTGGAAACTGATCCCGTTGTGGTAGGCGTTGGAAATACGGTTTCCCCAAACGCGGACATTAGCATATCCATAATCCGGCTCGATGCCGTCGTCCGAGACGTCAAAAATATCGTTGCCGTAAATGTCGCAATTGCGATGGGGATATGAGACGCCGTCGGCCACGTAACTGATGCTGTTGTACGCCACCACGTGACCGCTGCTATGCTGCAACTCGATCCCCTCGCCACTAAAACTGCCGCTGTCGGGCGAGACGTCGCCCACGATCAGGTTGTCGGTGATGGTCCAATTCTCGCCGCCATGATTCAACCAGATGCAGTAATGGCAATCAGTGAACGTATTGCGGTGAATGACGACATCCTCCGGCGATGAATAGGTCAAGAGGCCATTCTCGGCGGTAACCGTCAACCCTTCCAACCAGATGTGATCGGCGTCAATGCGTACCCCTTCGAGGATCGCGTTGCCATCGCCGGCACCTTTCCAGACGATATAATTGCCTGCCGCGCCGGATACGTCAAAGAGCACTCGACCGCCATAGTTCCCGGCGTGAAGGAGAAAAACGTCGCCGGGTTGGGCCGTCGCCTGCGCCGCGTCGATGCCCTGGAATGGGTCACCTTCCGAGCCATCGCCGCCGCCTGTTCCGGGCACGACGTGAAGCGTTCTGCCATCGCTAGGCTCTTGCGGCACGGCGCGCGTGGCGATGGTCATGGTCTGGCTGTCGGACCCACCGTCCGGGTCCGAGAGGTCCAATTGCACTTGATAGGAGGTGCCCGGTTCGAGAAAAAAGATGCTCCCGGCCAGCATGTTGGAGTCGTTGAAATCCACCCGAAACAAGGGCACTGCTTGTTTCCAGGCGTTCGCCCCCAGGGCTCGATATTGCACTTGGCATTCGGCGTCGTGGTCGGCGTCACCGGTGATGTCCCATTCGATGCCGATGGAATGGATCGTGGCATAGCTGCGCAACTCTCCGGGTACGGCGTTTGGAGCATTGGGAGCTTGCACGGTTGTCGAAGCATTCACCGTCCCGATCAGTGCCGTCAGTAGGATGAACAGAAGAACCAATCTGAAGAACTGTGAGATTTTCATTTTACACTTTCTTGCCGCGCTTCCCTGATCCACTGCAACACCCGCCGCACGTTGGCCGTGATCTCGACCCAATCCCCCGCTGCTACCAGGTCTTTGCGGATCAGCTTGGAGCCGATGCCGACGCACGCCACCCCGGCCCCAAACCAGGCATCGATGCTTTCCTGGGTGGCGTCGACGCCGCCGGTGGGCATGAGGGATGTCCAGGGGCAAGGCCCCAGCACCGCCTTGGCAAAAGCTGGGCCACCCACCGCGCTGCCGGGAAAGACCTTGACGATCTCGACGCCCAACTCCTCGGCTTGAGAGATTTCGGTAGCGCTGCCGCATCCGGGCGAGTAGGCCACCTTTCTGCGGTTGCACAGACGGGCGACCTGTTCATTCAGCACCGGACCGACCACAAAGTTAGCGCCATAGGCGATGTACATCGCGGCAGTCGGCGCGTCGATGATCGAGCCGATGCCCAAGATGGTCCGGGGCAGTTCCGAGCTGACGTAGCGCGACAGCTCTTTAAAAACCTCTGGCGCCATATCGCCCCGATTGGTAAACTCGACCACTTTGGCCCCGCCCTCGGCGCACGCCGCCACGATCTTTTTGGCGACCTCCACGTCGGCGTGGTAAAAGACCGGCACCAACCCGGTCTCGATGATGGTATTGAGCACTTGGAGCCTTTTGAAACGAGCCATCGTTTTCCTCCTCTATCGCGACACGCGTCCCGATGCGTCGCCGCCCATCAGCTTTTCCACCTCGGAAACACTGACCAGATTGAAGTCGCCAGAGACGGTGTGCTTGAGGCACGAAGCCGCCACGGCAAAGTCGAGCGCCTGCTGGGGATCGCCGCCGGTGGACAGGCCATAGATCAGGCCGCCGCAGAAACTGTCACCGCCGCCGACCCGGTCCACGATGGGAGTGATGTTGTAGCGAGGCGCGGTATAGGTCTGGCCCTGATGCCACAGAATCCCGCTCCAGGTGTTGTGACTGGCCGAGAGCGATCCGCGCAGGGTGATGGCGATGGTGTCGAGATTGGGAAAACGCTCGGCCAGCATCTGGCAGACCTGGACGTAGGCGTCCGCCTCGACCTGACCACCGGTGACGTCGGCCCCGGCCGCGCGGATGCCAAAGACTTTGTCGGCGTCCTCCTCGTTTCCGACCGCCACGTCACAATAACTGACCAATTCTGGCATGACCTCGTTTGGCTCTTTGCCCCACTTCCAGAGCTTTTTGCGATAGTTTAGGTCGCAGGAGACGGTCAGCCCCATGTCCTTGGCCGTTCGCACCGCTTCCAGACAAGTCTGGGCCGCGCCCTCGGAAATGGCGGGCGTGATGCCGGTCCAATGGAACCAGCCCGCGTCGGCAAAGACGGCCTGCCAGTCCACCATGCCGGGCTGGATCGTCGCGAGGGCCGACCCCGCCCGGTCATAGACAACCTTGCTACCGCGTTGAGCCGAGCCCATCTCTAAAAAGTAGATGCCCAGCCGGTCGCCGCCACGGATGATGTGCCGGACGCCGATTCCGTACTGGCGCAAATAGTTGAGACAGGCATCGCCGAGGTCGTTGGCGGGCAAGCGGGTGACGTACTCGACGGGCAGGCCATAGTTGGCCAGGCTGGCTGCCACGTTGGCCTCGCCACCGCCATACACGGCGTCGAAACTGCGCGCCTGAATAAAACGTTGGAACCCTGGCGGCGAGAGGCGCAGCATGATCTCGCCAAAGGTCACGATGATTTTCATATCTCGTCTCCTCGTATCAAGATCGGGAATAATTTTTTACCATGAATTAAGGCAACCGCAGGTTGCACCGAATTAAGGCAACCGCAGGTTGCACTGAATTATCACGAATACAGACACAGTGGAACAATTTGTGGAAATTTGTGCAATTCGTGACGAAAATTATTCCAGTGCCCTGTCCATATATCCCAAATTGACAACCGTGCTCAATTTCTCTATTTGTGGTAGAATGTGCGTGTTTCGGTCAAGTGTACACGCTCTCGTTGAGGCTGTCAAACAACGCTTGCGCAGAACGAAAATAAACGTATACTACCGATCACATAGCCTGTTATATTGCAAGAGGGATTTGTATGCGCGAATATCGCCAACTAATGGAACAACAACGTGCCAAAGAGCTTCGATTGACGATTACGGGGCTCGTCGTCGTTTTTCTATGCGTCATCATCGCACTGATTGCACGAGCCATATTGCCATCCGATGCGCCCGAGCTGACCATCACGCCAACCATCACCGCTGCCCCGGCCACGCTCACGGCAGTGCTCGCGCCGATCTCTACCAACACGCCTGCACCGATCCCCACAGCTACTCCCGTGCCGACCGAGACGCCGCTGCCGACTCCCATCATCCAAGTATCCCCAGCCGATGCCCAGGGCGACGTTGTTTCTTACAACGATCTCGTCCCGGTTCAGAGCGTGCCCGCCGGTGTCGACATCCGTGCCGCCAGCGCCGCCCCCGATCTGCGAATCACGCTTCAGGGCGCTGGGAACGTGCCGTCTGAACTGTCTGGTTGGGCCGAGGGAGAGGTCTTGCTGTGGGTTGCCCTGTACGAGCCTGTCCCCGATCCTCCATCGGCCTACACCGAGTGGCTTTTTGTCCTCGATCTGGACGGCAACACCGAGACCGGACGCCCGCCCGGATCTCTCCACACCAACCCAGACCTGGGAGTCGAGGTCGCCATCGCTGCTTATTATGACCCTAACGTTGGAGCGTACGAGACCTATTCCCTGGTGTGGGACCCGACCGTCGGAAACTGGGCGGACGGACCCGCAGGCGTACACTTTACCCTCAGCGAATCCCGCGCCGTCGTCGGGATAGCCTTGCCGATGGACGCTCTCACGCAATCGGCGGCTCAGGTTGCCGGCGTGACCGTCGCGCCTGGTGCTGTGCGAGGCCGGGCGGCGACGCTTGCCACGGTGGATCAGAGGATCATCGACTTTTACCCAGACCGGCCTTAATAATAGGTTATACTTGGAGAGCTACCCATTCCACATCGGTTACTACTTAGACTGCTGCAAAATTGGATGTTTTAGGATTACCGCCCTCGTCCCGAGGGCGGTTCTGGCAAAAGTGTCACATTTTGAGCAATTATTTGCCACACAAGCCGTCCCCGGGACGGGGACTAGGAGCATTGGCTGAGCAGTAACCCACATCGCTCATAAGGGATCTGCGATCCCGCTCTTGCCTGCGGTTTGTTGGTTGCAGGTGATTTTGTTTTGATTGTGCGGGGAGAGCATTAGCGTCGCCAAAAACGCGGACGGCACGTCCACTGAGAGCGCTAGGGTGAGAGGACAATCACTCGGAGACTGGCACCACGCACCGAAAGCCCACGTCAATGTTCCGGTAGGTAGGGATGGCGTGGCTGCCTCGGGTAGACGTGCGAGCCATATCTTGCCCGTTCCCATTCATCCAATCACCCCCGCGCATCACTTTGTGGGTGCCGCTGTCCGGGCCAGGCGGGTTGCTGGATGGCGAGACGCTGTAATAATCTTCCTGGAACCAGTCGTGGACCCATTCCTGGACGTTGCCCGCCATGTCGGCGCAGCCGTACGGGCTGTCTCCCTCCGGCGAATAGCTTCCCACTGGCATTGGGCCGCCGACCTCTGATTCTCTCGTGTTGCACAGGCCGGCACTAAAACTGTTGCTCCACGGGTATTCCCGGCCGTTCGTGCCCCGGGCGGCCTTTTCCCACTCGGCCTCGGTGGGTAGTCTGCCGCCTCGCCATTCGCAATAGGCTTGCGCATCGAACCAGTTTGCCAAGACCACCGGGTGATCAGCATAGCTCTCATCCGCCTGCCACACGTCGTTCTGCGGGTACAGGTGGACCCACTGGCTCCTCGCTTTTGGAAACGTGGTGACAATGATGCTATCGGTGCGCTGCTCGTTGAGAAAGGCTGCAAACTGGGCGTTGGTCACCTCGTACTGGTCGATGTAGAAAGCGTCCAGCATGACCATACGGACCGGCTCGACCAGGTGCCCGATGCCCCCCAACACGAATGGCCCGGCGGAGACAAAGACCATCGGCACGCCGCGAGCGTCGGTGGTCCCTTGCACCACAGGGATGTCTGTGGGCTGCGGCGTCAATTGGGAGAGGGGGGCAGTTGTGGGGAACAACGTTGTGTTTCCCGTAAGAGGTCTCACCCCCAAAGCAAATATGCAAGGTAACAAAAGCAGTCCTATCAGTGCCAGCAGGACCAGGTAGGTCAGAAATTGACGCCTTGTCATTGGTGTTTTGGGTAAAACTCTGGTAGGCTTTCTAATCGGCGAGGCTCGGTACACCGGTTGGACGACAATTTCTGGGGCAGGCGGGGGCGTGACCGGCTGCCGACGCTGTCGTGGGGCGGCTTGGGTGCGACACTTGGGGCAAGTGTCTGTATAGTTGGAATAATAATGCCCTTGAGGACACGCTGTCAGGTTGTCCTCTGCTGTGCCTAGGGCTTGCTTCCACTCGCCCGGCGTGGGTCGTGCGCTGGGCTGCTGGTGCCCGTCCGCAAAGCAATGCTGTATCAGATTGACCACCTCGGGATGCAGTGTGTCTAGCCCGAGACCAGTCGGGGGTGGGGCGACCGGCCCCGATATGCCCATAAAGTAAGGGAACAATCCCCGGCGGATCTTTTCTTCCATCGGCGGCGGATCGCCGCTCCCTAACCACCGCCCTCGAAATGGGTGGTTGCCCTCCATCAACAGTTGAAAGATCAGCACTCCCAAGCCAAAGTGATCGTGCTCGGGTGTGCGCCGAACCTCTTGAAAGTGCTTTCCCTGCAACTCGGGCGGCGTGTACTCGGGCTTGCCGACGATACAAGGGTAGAATGCTTCCGCCGTCTCTACTTGGAACGAGTCGGTGTCGATCAACGTCACCAGCGCCGACGACGTGACCATAATGTTGCTCTCGTGCAGGTCGCCGATGACGTAATCGCGGGCGTGCAGCGCCTCGACCGCCGCCGCCAGGTTTAGGGCCGTGCGGTGGAGGTAGCGCCGGTCGAATTTGGGCAGTGTCTTTATCCGGAGGCGCGGGTTAAAGACCTTGAGCGCGGTGACAGCGTTCTGAACGCGGGGCATCAAATAGCCCACGAACACGCCCTTTTCGTCGTAGAGCATCACGATGGGCCAGGCGAAGGAGGCGTGCTCCGGCTGGTCGGTGGGATCGTTGGGGGGATGGCTCAGCATCCAGGCCAGCTTTTGCTCGTAGATGGCGATGTGGGGCGTGGTGTAGCGTTTGATCAAATAGTTGGGATGGTCCGCGACGTGGTATACGGCGGACTCACCCCCCTGACCGATCTGGCGTCCAAATTCGACGGGCCTGCGTTTCGAGTCGTAAACCACCATAGAGGGGGTTTCTCACCACCTGTCGGGAACGGAAACCGCCAGTACCAGCGTTTTGTCATCGTCGGTACGGGCAGAGACCCGTTCGGAGGCCAGGAAGGCGGCCAATTGCTCCTGGGCTTTTTTCTCATCCTCCATCTCGGTCGCAAACTTGAGCAGAGGCTGGAAAAAGGGCGTATGGGGCGCATTGTCGACGGCGTTCACCGCCAAGCGTACCACGCCGTCGGACATCAGTACCAGGGTCTGGACCGGGGGGTAGACGTGAACCTGGAGTTGGTCGAGGGCGCCTTTCATCGTCAGAAAAAAGGTCTCGTTGGCATATTCCCCGCGTTGGAGCTGGGTGGCGACAAAGAGCGGGTCATCCGGGCCTTTTTGGGCGACGGCGAGGCAGTCCCCGATCTGCCCCACGGCCAACCCTTCGTTGGATGCGACGGCACAGGTCAGGGTGGCGGCGAAATCTCGCGCCGAATCATTTTGCCACCGAGCGTGCCCGACAATGTCCTCGCGGGCCTGGCGGAACGCGGCGTTCATCAACTGCTGCCACTCGAATTCGGTTCGCGGCACGTTGTACGCCAGGTCCCGTTCCAGCGAGTCGAGCGCTTGCTTGACGGCCCGTTGCGCGCCTTCGTCCGATCGGCTGGCTGTGCCTGCGCCATCGGCCACGGCGACCACGACCGCGCCATTCAGCAAGACCCGGTGGCCGTGCGCGTCTTGGCAGGGGATGTCGTTCTTTTCATGGGATGTGCCCGGCACCGATGCCCCAACGACGTGCCACTTGCTCATTCGAACCGGCTCGTGTCGGGGATCAGGTCCGAACCGAACGTGGCCCAACTCAGATCGGGCAGCGGCACCTGGACGCCCGGCGTGGAATGGGCCACCACCGACAGGCTCTTGGACAGCCACTGGAACAGCTCGCCAAAGGCCAGTTCCTTGAGCTGGAACGGCGGCCTGTCAAAGGGGGTGAATTGGGCCAGCGTCGCCATCACGGCGTCCGTGGTGCCGATGCCGTAAAAGCTCACGCCCTTGCGGTCTTCTTCCTCCCGCACTTGCTGGGCGGCCTGCTGCCACTCGTCGGTCGGTTGGCCGTCGGTGATGAGGAACATCCAAGGGCGGTAATAGTCCAGCCCGTTCTGTTTGTAGATGTCCTTGCGCTCTCGCAGCAGCGTCAGGCTCCGGCGAACGGCCTCGCCCATCGGCGTGGGGCCGCCAGCCGCCAATATCGGCGGGCGAAAACCGTCCACGGTGACGAATGCTTGATTGGCGTCGAACTGGACCGGTTGCGCCGCGCCGCTGCGGACGTCGATAGCGTGGACTCTACCCCCAAAGGTGACGATGGCGACCTCGACCCGCAAGGCGGCCAGGTGGTCTCCTTTCAGGGCCTGGTCAAAAGCGCGCAAGCCCTCGTTCAATTGATCGATCGGCTCGCCTTTCATAGACCCCGACGTGTCCAGGAGCAGCACGACCGGGCAGCGTGGTTCGGGATTGTCTGCGAATTCGGCCTGTTCAAGCAGTATATTGCTCATCATAACCTCCACTGGGGTGATTTTAGATTGGTTGATTTTAGATTGAGAGATATTTGTAGGTAAGCGTTGCGCGTCCTCATTTATTTTACCACAGTTGGCACATTGACGAAAATAGCGAGGTGTTTCAGTGCCTTGCTATCAATACGAAAGCTGTTGAAACGGGTTGCAACAAGACCTGGCAGGTCTGTGCGAGAGGTACCACGCTTGACCCGCCCCCGAGGAGGGTGGCTGAGAGCAATAAGGAGCGAGTACGAACACTATTGTACTCACGAGTTGTGATTTGGTTTTCATTTGTTATTTTCCCCAGAAACCATACGTACGAGAAACGTCAGGAAATGGTACTATCTCGTAAGAAATATCTGTATAATCGCCTACGCCATACTCCAAGAGGCCCGCCGTTGCATTTCTCAGTCGAATCTCTTGATCCTCTTCCAGGAACAAAAACCACCAGGTAGACTCCAATCCCTGAATCTTGGTCCAGACTGTGATTCGATAGTTATAATACCAATAATCAGAGCTCCCTTTGGCTGCAGCCCAAGGCCCATCCTCTCTGCGCCAATCATAGAAGGCGACATCATCTTCGATGTGATTGGGTAACGTCATCAACACCAACGCCTTGGCGACTAGCTCGCGGTTCTCTGCGGTGATGACGACGTCGTTTACCTTGAGCAACTCGTTGAAGGTATCGGCGGTGTAGCATTGGTCGTCTTGCCAAGCTACCAATCTGGTGCGACGGTAATAGTCGTGCTCAGGCTCTTGATAGCGACCTGTCAGCCCAATCACGTAGAAACTTGTGTCAAGAAACAACTGCTTCCACTCTGGCCGTACAATCAGTTGGATGGAATCAGGCCATACACAAGCTTTAACTTTTCCACTTTCAAATGCTTGTTCGCACTCTGTTCGCGTTGGGCTGTAGTTGCTGTACTCTTGTCCTACAGCCGCTGCCGCTTTTTCTCTTTTTGTCAGCGTGGGAGTAGGTGCTGGTGTGGCGCTGGCAGTTGGTGTGAGCGCCCGTGTAGTGGTCTGGGGCACGGTGGAGTTTGGCGTCACAGGTGGGGTGTGTTCTTGCTGGCTGTTGCACCCGGCCAACAGCGTCGATGCGCCTAGGAATAATCCCACGCCCAGTACGAGCATTATTGTGTTGACGAGTTGTGATTTGGTTTTCATTTGTTATTCTCCACGAAAGTAGTAGTGTTGGGTTGAAGGAATAGGCAGTTCAAGAAAGAACACGTCAATATAGTCCCCGATATTAGACTCAACAACCCTAAATCTCGTAGCAGCTCTTAACCGATTATCATTGAATGCAAACCACCACCAAATCTCCAAACCCTGGATTTTCGTCCAGGCTTTTAAATAGTTGGTATATATCAATAGCCCAGAATCCCACTCGCCCACATCCCACTCAGTGAAAACAACCTCTTCTTCGAGATAGTCGGGAATGGTCATAAGCGCGAACGCCTTGGCGACCAGTTCGCGGTTCTCGTCAGTGATGGCGGTGACACCATTGGCCTTTAGCAAGCGGTCAAAAGTCTCGGCGGTGTAGTGTTGGTCGTCATACTCGATGATGAGCCAGTCACGTGGTCCTCCCCCATCCCCAGGTTCTCCTCCAGGCACCAGATAGCTCTTTACCAAAAAGAACTCGGTTTGGGGAAGTAATTCTTCCCACTCGGTACGTGTGATAGGTGCCGCGGACTTGATCACGCTGCACGACAATTCGGTTTCAAGAGTTTTACCGCACTCGTCCATTGAAAATGTGACCTGGCCCCTTGGTTGTATCAATTCTCGCGCCAGCGCCTCGCCTGGCCTCAATGTTGGTGTGGGTTTGGGTCTAGCTATGAATGTGAATAGCCTTCCACGCTGCATGAATGCCACTGCCAGCACCATGGCGCTTGTGGCGAGTAGTGCTGCGATCAGGATTGATCGGGTTTTGGTGTTCATCGTATTACCTCTTGCCAAGTTGTCTTGGTCACGCAAAGATTACCACGGATATGGAAATACACGATGTTTAGCCGCCGAGACACAATGATCGTGTATTTCTTCATCCGAGGTAGTCTTTTTCCACAAGTACAATTCCACGCTTCGAGTACACCTATCTATTACATGCGGTTTCCGTCGAAAAGTTCACCCGTATTCCTGATGACTTGAGTATAGTACATTCAGGAAAAAAATGCCATGGGGCGAGAACCTGGCAGGTCTTGATTGACAAGAGCGCCAAGTTCGAGTATCCTTTTGGTGCATTATTGACCCTTCCCGCAAAATCCATATGCTAGGAGGAATGGATATGATTGACACTACTTTTCCCCTGATTGACCTGCACCGCCACTTGGACGGCGCCGTGCGCCTAGAGACGATCCTCGACATGGGCCGTCAGCACAACCTGCCGCTGCCTGCCTGGGACCTGGAAGGACTGCGCCCGCACGTCCAGGTGACGGAACCTGAACCCGGTCTCGTGGCGTTTTTCGCCAAGTTCAAGTGGATGACGGGCATCCTGGTGGATTATGATGCTTGCCGCCGGGTGGCGCGCGAAAACGTCGAGGATGCCCAGCGCGAGGGCATTGACTATATCGAGCTGCGGTTCAGCCCGTGGTTCATGGCCGAGCCTAACGGCCTGGATCCGGCGGGCGTGGTCGAGGCTGTGGCCGACGGCGTGGAGACTGGCGCGCGCGATTTTGGCGTCCAAGCCAAGCTGATCGGAATCCTCAGCCGCACCTACGGCCCGGACGTTTGCCAGAAAGAACTGGAGGCCCTGCTGCGCCATCGCGACCGGCTGGCGGCCATAGACCTGGCCGGGGACGAGATAAACTGGCCGGGCGACCTGTTCGTGGCGCACATCCGGCAGGCACGGGAGGCGGGCCTGCACGTGACGATCCACGCGGGTGAGAGCGGTGGTGTGGAAAACGTCTGGCAGGCCATTCGTGATCTGAAAGCCACTCGCATCGGCCATGGGATACGGTCCATCGATGACCCGGCGCTGCTGGACTATTTGGCCGAGCACCGGATCGGCATCGAATCGTGTATGACCAGCAACGTGCAAACCAGCCTCGTGCCCGACTATGCCAGCCATCCGCTGCGCACCTTTCTGGAACGAGGGATACTGGCGTCCATCAACACCGACAACCCGGGCATCAGCGGCATCGATCTGCCTCACGAGTACGAGGTCGCCGCGCCAGCCGCTGGCCTGACGCCTGATCACACCCGGCAAGCCCAGCGCAATGCGCTTGCCATTGCTTTTCTCTCGGCGGATGAACGGGCTGCCCTGACTCAACGAACGGACAAGCAATGACCAATTCACAACTCTCACAAGGCTACGTCCAAATCTACACTGGCGACGGCAAAGGCAAGACCACCGCCGCTCTTGGCCTAGCGCTGCGGGCTACGGGCCACGGGATGCGTACCTACATCGGCCAGTTTATGAAGGGGCAACCCTACGGCGAACTGGACGCCCTGCGCGACCATCCCCTCATCACCATCGAACAGTACGGGGACATTCGGTGCATCCGCCGGGAAGAGGTCACGCCCGAACACATCGCCCAGGCCCAGCGTGGGCTGGAGAAAGCGCGGCAAGCGATCCAATCGGGCCAGTACGACATCGTCGTGCTGGACGAGGTCAACGTGACGGTGTGGTTCGGACTGCTGACCGTGGAAGAGGTGCTGGCCTTTCTGGACGAGCGCCCCGCCCACGTCGAAGTCATCCTCACGGGCCGCCGCGCCCCGCAGGAACTGATCGAGCGGGCCGACCTGGTGACCGAGATGCGCGAGATCAAGCATTATTATGAACAAGGGGTGCCAGCGCGCAAGGGCATCGAGCGATAGATATTTTTAGCCACGAATTACACGAATTATAAGCGAGTAAAAAATTAGTGGAAATTCGTGCAATTCGTGGCAAAAGAAAGTATTTGGTAGTGAACAATACCAGGAGGAATTAAATGACCGCAACCGTTACTCAAATCAGCTTGGGGCAAGCCAACGTATTTCTGATCCGTGGACAGGCAGGGTGCGTGCTGGTGGACACCGGCGCCCCCGACTCTGCCGACAAGATTCTGGAAAAGCTAAAGGCGCACGACGTAGCGCCCGATGACGTCCGCATGATCCTGATCACCCACGGGCACATTGACCACTTTGGAAGCGCATTGGCCCTGCGAGAACGAACCGGCGCGCCGGTAGCCATCCACACCCTGGACGCCGACGATCTGCGGCAGGGGACTAACCAACAGGACAGCCTGCGGCAGGCTTCGAGGTTGGTGTCCTTTCTGATGGGAATCCCGGCCTTGCAGCGCCTCCTCGGCCCCGATAGCATCCCATCTTGCGAGCCGGATGTCGTGTTCGAGGGCGAGGAGACCCGGCTGGACGAGTACGGCGTGGCCGGTCGAGTGGTCCACACGCCGGGGCACACCCATGGCTCCGTCTCGATACTGCTGGACAGCGGCGAGGCCATCATTGGTG
Organism: Chloroflexota bacterium; assembly: GCA_024232355.1. Next base: position 22,980 of record JAAEPW010000501.1, read on the forward strand.
ATGCAGTGATGGCCAAGATGATGGGCCTGATACGCAAACCCGGACACCCCTTTATCGCTTGGGACCTGGCACAGAACCGGGACAGTGTTCGCCGGTTGCTCGCGCTCTCGCCGCACACCGTCTACGTTGGGCACGGCGGGCCGTTTGAGGCTGAGGATGTGTCCAGGCTTATGGCGGAGTGAGTTGGGGAGATAGGTGGAGAGCGAGCAAGAGCATATAGTTGTGCGAAACCGAACGTACTGCCAGAGATTGAGCAGCACACACGCTGAGAATTATCGAACGATTGTGAGATATGGGTGATACATACCAAGTGGTTCAATGGGCTTTAGAGTATACTTGCCCAATGCGATATGGAGAGAATTGGGTAGAGTCAGAGGTTGCTTACGAGCAACTTGTTAACATTAAGCGTTATTCTCGGGCTCTGGCACAAGGAACCATTCTAGGTGACATATGTGTTTGTGAATGGGATACTTCAGATACTGGAGTACGTCTGCCGGAGTATGGCTTGATAATAAGCCATACATTTGACAGGTATGGTGGAGTAGCAGTTGTCGAAGAGAGCTGTCAGAATTGCACTGTCAATCTCAATGTTTCAAGCCGAGCAGGTCCGTTGGCGGGTTGTTCGAGTAGCTTTTACTGTCCTCCGTGGGATGAACAGTTAGCCCAATCTTTGGAAAAGATCATTCTCAAAAACGGGTTGGAAGCTGAACTTAAGAATGTGTTTGTGAGCACAAATCCAATTTGGTTTGGACTCTGGATCAAATCTTCCCTAACTCAAGAACAATGTGAGATTCTTTCCATCATCCTTTCTGATCTCCCGCTCAAGAAAGAGCAATTCGGAATTCAACACTTTTTGTCAGCGTTAAAGGTTTATATCGAACAGGGAATTCGAGTTCACGTGTCGTTAGTCCCGCCTGGCCATTCTGATATGGGATGGTACACAGTATTTGATCATTGTCCACAATGTAAAGCAAGCCCTTGGATGTTGCAAATGGAGCAAGCTTTACCCTCAGAAGCCATTACTTGTAAAGTTTGCGGGTATTGCTACATTCCATCCTTAACGTTTTCAAGTAAACGAGAGGGAATCAATGATATTTTTGGTGACTCGCTTGAGGAAATTCTTGGCATTGAGAAATATCGGACCTTTGCTAGGGATTATTTGAGTGACAAGGGAGTTTCTTCAAAGCAAATTGAACAAGTATTAGAGCATAAAAAGTACTTGAAGCAACTGTATCGAAATGGCCTTGATCTGGTCTTTATCAATGAACTGGAAAATCTTGTGGTACAAGGGAAGATAATTAATGCAGTGATAAAGTATCAAAAGAGGATGAATTGTAGCTTGAAGGAAGCGAGAAAGTATATTGAATCGTTGAAATAGTACTCAAAATCTTGCACAATACGTGGTTGATGAAACAGCTTGTGATTGTGGTGCCTTTTGTTGTGCAAGGATGACAAAACAAATGATAGAGGGTTTGTAGAGAGAGGAATACCAAGTGCTAGATAACAAGGGATTCGACAACTGGTCCGGCGCGTACGATCAAGATATCCTGAAAATGCAGGACGAGGGCTATCCGTTTGAAGGATATTACGATACCCTGGGATACATTCAAAACCAAGTCCAAGCCGGGGGAGCAAAAACGGTTCTGGACATTGGTATCGGGACCGGGTTGTTGACGGAAACGCTGTACAAAGCAGGGATAGCCATCACGGGAGTCGATTTTTCGACCAAGATGCTTGACCTGGCGAGAACGAGAATGCCCCAGGGGAGATTTGTCCAGTTTGATTTCAATCAAGGTCTGCCCAAGGAATTGGCGGGGGAAACTTTCGATTTCATTGTTTCGTCATATGCCGTTCACCACATTGACGACAAGCAAAAGGTGACATTCTTTCGAGGGCTGGTGCAACATCTAAATGACGAGGGGCAAGTATTGATCGGGGACGTAGCCTTTGAGACGCAAAGGGATATGGAGAACGTGCGGGCGCAATCGACCGGTTGGGATAATGCCGAGTATTACATGATCGCAGAGACAATGATCAGAGAATTGGCAAAGCATCAGTTACGGTCCGAGTTTGTGAAAACCTCCAGTTGCAGCGGGGTATTGGTGATTCAGAGGCAGTAGAGTCAATGGCACACATCTTGGTAGTAGACGACGAACCCGCCATCGTCACCGTCGTGCGGGAGCGGTTGGAGCGGGAGGGATTCGGTGTGCAGGCAGTCGCCAGCGGCGAGGAGGCACTGGCGCACCTCGAAACCGATGCTGCCGACCTGGTCGTGCTCGACGTGATGCTGCCGGGGATAGATGGCTTTGAGGTCATACGCCGCCTGCGGAGCGCGGGCGATCGGGTGCCCGTCATCCTGCTCACAGCCCGGGACGACGACGTGGACAAGATCGTGGGACTGGAGCTGGGGGCAGACGATTACCTGGTCAAGCCGTTCAACCCCCGCGAGTTGAGCGCCCGTGTCCGAGCCGTTCTGCGCCGTCAATCCGAACCCAAAGCCCCGAAATCCCGGCCCGAACAAGGGCTGCGCTTTGATCACCCCCGTCGTCGGGCCTGGTTCCAGGGCCAACTGTTAGAACTGCGCCCCAAAGAGTATGACCTGCTCCACTTTTTGAGCCAGTATCGTGGGCAGGTCTTTACTCGTGAATCGCTTCTCTCGCACGTTTGGGGCCACGAGAGCTATATTGATGAGCGCACTGTGGACGTCCATGTGCGCCGTCTGCGAAGCAAGCTGTCCGCCATCGCTCCCGACACCCACGTCATCCTCACCGAATGGGGCGTGGGCTACCGCTTGGCTGAGGATGCGTGAAAAACCTCCGTGCAAACATCCGGGGCTTCCGAGCGCTCAACCTGGGGTTTTGCATAAGGAAAAGCTTGGTTGAGCGCTAGCGTGGACATGGAGCTTTGGCCTTTCATTTCCCCGGTGAACCAAGGGGGCTTTTCCGGCTTTTCCCGTGATCGCTCACATCACCCAACTGTATACGTACCCCAACACAATCGCTCCGACCAGCGAGAACGAGATGTATAGGGCAAATACCCGTCGCGAGGTCAAACCCCATACCGCAGACATTGCGGGCAGCGTGGTGGTTGGGCCAGCGATCAGAAAGGCCAGGGCCGCAGCCGGGTTCATTCCCTGTGCCAGCAAGCCACTCACCATCGGCAATGCAGACATGTTGCTGGCATAGGCCGGTACGCCGAGAAAAGCGGCGGTCAAAATAGCCCACGGATTCTGGCGACCCAACAACCCCGCGATCCATTCGGAAGGGATGTACAGAGTGATCAGGGCATTTAGGAAAAAGGCCAACAGCATAAACTTGGCTACCATGAGGGTGGCGTCCCAGGTCTCGTTCAGCAGACGACGGCGAAAGGGGATGGTTTCTGTGCTGCAACTGTCACCACAACCAGAGTCGCAATCTGATGCTGGCTCCGGAGCGAGCGGGGCTATCGGGCTGGTATTGCTGATCCCCGCAGTCGCAGTGGCGGAGCAACAAACTGCCTCGGTGGCCAGGACGGGGCGTTTTACCGTCAACCGGGGAAATGATAGGGACGATAGGTTTTGCTTGAATCCCTGCCACCTATTCTTCAAGCGTGTCCAGGGGCTTTGTGCAGAGGACGGTTGTTGTTGGCGCAGCGTATACTCGCCCAGCCAGCCTCGTTCCGCGATAAAGTGGGTCACAAATCCGGCGCTCAGGCTCAGGACGAGCGTGGCAAGCAGTCGCCACACGGCTAGCTCCCAGCCGATGGTGCTGACGCTCAAAAAGAAGGCTTCTGGATCCATCGAGGGGGACGCGATCCAAAAGGACATCACCGGCGCCAGCGGCACTCCGCTCATTAGCAAGGCCGCGATCACCGGGATGACGCCGCAAGAGCAGAACGGGCTAAAAGCCCCGACCGCCGTAGCCAGGAAAATCGCCACTATCGGGCGTGCCTGAAAGGCGCGGTTGATATACTTGGCAGCACCGGAGAGATTGACTGCCACCGCCAACGGAATAGTGATCAGCAAGTAGGGCCAGATGTGCAAAAAAGATGCAACGATGAAATCGAGTATTTCTGAAATTTGTTCCAACATGATTGTTTTCTCCTTTTATATCGTATTTTTACGATGATGTATCGTAAAAAAATTTATTGGGGCTAGAAAATTTTCCCAACTTGGGTCCTGAACCAGGCAATGTTTTCTTTGTGCAAACAATAGCTGGTCGCCGGGCCGTCTACCGTACCATCGATCCAGCCACTGTTTCGCAAAATCTTGAGATGTTGCGAAACAGTGGCCTGGGCTAGGGGTAAAAATTGTACAATATCGCCAGTGATGCAACCGGGACGAGTTACCAAGAATTTCATGATCTCAAAGCGGTGGGGGTTTCCAAGGGCTTTGAACATGGTCACAAGCCGATCCTGCTCGGCGCCAGAGATATCCAGCGTGCAGCAGACGGGCGGGACAGTGCGCGGCTCTTGGTTTGTAGTCATAATTCGCCTCCCCTATATCGTATTTTTACGATAATATTATACCATGCAAAAAACTGTTTGTCAACCCCCAATGTTGCCTAAATTGATTCACTACCGGACACTTTTGACAAGTGAACAACAGATACTGAATTTTTAGCCACGAATTTACACTAATTTTTGATTTACATTCGGTGCAACCTACGGTTGCCATAATTCGTGAAATTCGTGGCTAAAGAAAAAAGTGTCCGGTAGCAAATAAATTGAAGGAGTTTGGATGTGACAGAAAACGCACCCAAGAGGAGACAGAGCCTAGCCCGGCGGCTGACCATGACTTATCTCTTGACCATGTGGATCATCGTGATCGGCCTCGGCACCACGGTCTATGCAGCGACCACCTTTTACCTCGACGATCGCCTGAACGCGGAACTGGCTGCCCAGGCTGATTTTTACGCTGCCTACGCCGCCAATCTGGCCGCCGACGAGCGTGTGCTGGCTGGTCTGGCCCCGACTATTGTTGGCCTTTTTGCCCCGCAGGCCGACCTCAACGTGCGCTTTTTCGCGGCCAGCAACGGTGCACTCTTGGCCGCCACTCGGGATATCGGGCCACAGCCCAGCCAGGCGGCCCTGACCGAGCTGGGTTACCGCAGCCCGACCGTGTTCACCCAACCCAGCCGCGACTTGCCGCAGAGAAGCTATACTGCGCGACCGGTCGTGGTTGGCAAGCAGATCATTGGTGTCGCCGAAGTATCCAAATCCACCCAAGACGGCGAACGGTTCCTGAGTACCTTGCGCTACATGTTGTTGATCGCTGTCCTAGTCGCCGCCGTGACGTCTCTGTTGGTTAGCATATTCCTGGCCCGCCGGTTGAGCCGGCCCATCCGCGAGATGGAGCAAGCAACCCAACGCATCGCCGCTGGCGATCTGGACGTTCGTCTGGGCGGCTACCCGCCGGATGAGGTGGGGCGTTTGGCTGAGAGCGTGAACCGTATGGCCGGACGGCTCAAGCAGTTAGAGATCGCTCGCGCCCAGTTCATCGGCGAAATATCTCACGACCTGCGAACGCCGTTGACGGCCATCAAAGGGCTGCTGGTCAACTTGATTGACGAGTCTCAACCTGACAATCGATCTTCTCTAGAGCTTGCCGAGCGCGAGACCGACCGTCTGATCCGTCTGGTCAACCAGTTGCTGGACTTGGCGCGGTGGCAGGGTGGGCGGCTGGAATTGGATTGCCGTCCCGCCAACGTCGGCGCCATTGTCCACGATGCCGTGGACCTTGTCGCTGGACGCGCTCGTCATCGTAACATCACCCTGAAAACCGACATCTCTGCTACCCTGTCGACGATCTCTGCCGACGCCGACCGGTTACAGCGCGTCATCCTCAACTTGCTGGACAATGGGATCAAATTCACGCCGGGCGGTGGGCAGGTGACGATAACCGCGGTGCATCAAGCGGAAGCGATCGAGATCAGCGTGCAAGACACGGGGCCAGGGATGAGCGACGAGGAACGGGAGCGGGCCTTTGAGCCATACCACCGGGGGCAGGGGGGTGGGACCGGCCTGGGATTGACCATCGCGCGCGCCATCGTAGAGGCGCACGGTGGACGGATGGGTATCGAAAGCACCATAGGCCAGGGCAGTCGTATGTGGTTCACTCTGCCCTGTGAAAAACCCCAGTGAGAATATTTGAGACTTTCGAGTGCTCAGCCTGGGGTTTTTCATAAGGAAAAGCCTGATTGAGCGTTGGTATAAATGTAGCATTTGGATCTTTTAGCCACCTTGGTGCACCAGGGGGCTTTTTGGCTTTTCCCGTAACAATTGTTAATATTTTGATAATCGCCCTGTCACACATTGACAATACTTTTGTGATACACTATAGTCGCTTGCAGGCGAATAAGCTTTGCAGCCGTAGACGCGATTTCCATAGCGCGCGGTATGGAAACCGCGACTACATTTGTACTTTCCATATCATAAAAGGAGTGACAAATGAACAAGCGACAATTTTTGGTAACGAGTATGGTGACACTTTTAATACTTGCTTTGCTGCTGACCGGGTGCCAGAGCGGACCGACCGCTGAAGAGGTCGTGGCCAAGATGAAAGAGGTCGAGGCCAGTATCGAGGATGCCCACGCCGTCTTGGAGGCCAATGTCCAGGCCCAGGGAATGGACGAAAGCGCAATAGTCGAGGTGTGGGAGAAAATGCCCAACAAGTTCCGGGCTGAGGTGCTGGAATCCAGCAAGTCGGAGCTGGTAGGGACCATATCTGTGACGGATGGCGAGCAAGCCTGGATGTACAACCCCGTCGAAAACGAGGTGATGGTTGGTGATTTGGGCGATCTGGAGATGGAAGAGGAGATCGACCCCAGCCAGATGATCCAGATGATGGAAGAGATTATCCAGCAGGTGTCGGACACCAGCGACGTGGAACTGCTGGGCGAGGAGGAAATCTCTGGCATCGCGACGTACAAGCTCGAGTTCACCCCCAAGGAAGACGTGGAAGAGACGATTCTGCCCGTGGGCAGCGTGGCTACCCTGTGGGTGGAGCAAGAGCGTTGGATTGTGTTGCAGGCCCACATTGTCAACGATATGTTTGGCGAGGGCTGGCTGCACGTCCGCTCCTTCGAGTTCAACACCGGGATACCGGACGAACAGTTCCAGTTCGAGATCCCCCAAGGCGCAGAGGTGACCGAGCTTGAGGATATGCGCCCCACGCCGCTCACCTTGGACGAGGCGCGGGAGCAGTTCGCCCAGCAGGCCGAGTCTGCCTTGCTGGTTCCCACCTACGTGCCAGAAGAGGCTACTCTGATTGACGTATTCGCCGTGGAAGGGGCTCTGGTTCTCTATTATAATCATGCCGAGACCTCGTTCACCGTTGTGCAAGGCTCGTTCCCAGGGATGAGAGAAGAGCCCAGCGGTGAAGCGGTTGAGGTCACCGTGCGCGGCCAGACCGGTACGCTGATTACCGACGACCAGGGGAACAGTTTCTTGACCTGGGAGGAAGAGGGTGTGACCATTACGATTGCAGGTCATATCAGTCAGGATCAAGTTTTGCAGGTTGCTGAATCGTTGCAGTAGCTTTGCATTAACAGGTGCGGCGCACTTTGTCTTGTTTAGTCCGCCGGGCGCTGAACCGCCCGGCTCAAAGCTCAACCCTCCTTTGGAGGCTACAGATGAGCCCGCGGAGCGGGGTTTAGCTGTGAGCGCGGCGGCAGTGGAGAGAAAATATATGGAAACTGTAGTACGCACGGTGGGCCTGACCCGCCGGTACAAGATGGGTGAGAGTTTCGTGGACGCGCTGCGGGGCGCAGACTTGACCATCACCCGTGGGGAGTTTGTGGCTCTGGTAGGCCCGTCGGGTTCCGGCAAGTCTACGGTGCTCAACCTCATCGGCGGGTTGGACCAGCCCACCGATGGTCAGGTGTGGATCAATGGCACCGAGTTGAGCGCCAGCGACGAGCGCACCCTGACCCAACACCGCCGCCAGCACGTGGGATTCGTTTTCCAGAGCTTTAATCTGCTGCCCCGACTGACGGCCGAGGAGAACGTGGCCCTGCCCTTGATGTTCAGCGGGGTTCCAGAGAAGGAACGTCTGGCGCGGGCGCAGACGCTCCTGGAGCGGGTGAGACTGAAAGCGCGCCTGGATCATCGTCCCACGCAGCTCAGCAGCGGCGAGCAGCAACGGGTGGCGATCGCGCGCGCCCTGGTGGGCCAACCGGCCTTGCTCCTGGCCGACGAGCCGACAGGTAATCTGGACACCGTCACCGGCGCAGAGATCATGCAGCTGCTCAGAACGTTGAATCAGGACCAGGGGTTGACCTTGTTGGTCGTCACCCACGACCCAGAAGTGGCCGCCTTTGCCGACCGCGTGGTCAGATTACGAGATGGGCAGGTGGAACAATGACCTTTAAAGATCTGGTAAAGACCTCTTTCGGCAATCTGAGTCGTCACAAGGTGCGCACGATCCTCAGCGCCATCGGCGTGACCGTGGGCATCCTGACAATCGTGACCATGCTCTCCTTGGGCATCGGCGTGCAGCAAGAGATCATCGGGGTGTTCCAGAGTGCCGGGTTGGAGACAGTGACCATTCGCCCAATGACGGAGGAGCAAACCGCCTTTAACCAATTCACCGAACCCAAGCGAACGATGATCATCACCTCAGATTTGGTCCAAGAGATGCGCGCACGGGATGACGTGCTGGAAGCATCTCCCCATGTGTTCTTGCCTCGGTCTATGGACGTCTCCCTAAGAATTGGGGAGGAAATGACACAGATAAATGTGGGCAGATCTTATATGGGGATGAACGATCCCTTCACCCTAGCACCGGATATGATCGCTGGAGAGGAACTGGTCGATGGCAGTCAGGGAGAGATTGTCGTCAACACAAGCACCTTGGAATTGTTGGGGTACGAAGGACAGGACGAAATCGACAACCTGATCGGACGACAAATTGACCTGGTGCTCAAAGCCCCGCGAGGCGACACAGAGACCTTTTCCTTTCGTCTGGCAGGCATACTCGAAACCAACATGGGAGTCGATGGTCCCTATTTCGACGCCGAGCTTGATGCGGATGATGTCTTGGCTCTGAAAGGGTGGTGGTACAACGACCCCAACATCATAGAAAATGAGGGCTATGATGTACTGGTGATCAAGGCCGTTTCCCTGAACGATGCTGCCCAAATCATCTCACAACTCCAGGGGCGGGGTTTTGAGGTCGAATCGCTGGAGACGCTGTTGGACATGGTCAACAAAGCGATGGTCATTTTGCAGACCATGCTCAGCTCGGTGGGGGGGCTGGCTTTGCTGGTGGCCTCTATCGGCATCGCCAACACGATGGTAATGTCGGTCTATGAGCGCACGCGGGAGATCGGCATTCTCAAGGCCGTGGGCGCGTCGCCCCGCGATATCCGCTTGCTCTTTATGGCAGAGGCGTCTCTCATCGGCCTGCTGGGTGGGGTGACCGGCACGATCTTTGGCTGGCTGCTGGGGTTGGGTCTCAACGAGGGCATCCTGGCTTACCTGGCGTGGAAAGAGATACCCGTAACGGGCGCATTCTTTGTGGTGTCTGGCTGGCTGGTGGCATTGGCATTGGCCTTTGCTACTTTGATCGGATTGCTGGCCGGACTATATCCGGCGGCGCGGGCGGCAAAGCTCGATCCGCTGGAGGCGCTGAGGTCTGAATAATTCTCCTGAAAAGATCAGACCTGCCAGGTCTGGTTCGCATCATATACTTGACGCCGTGTCTTGCTTTGTTATAATACAGCCAGTGCGTGGGGCGGCCTGCCCAGGCCGCCTCACTGCGTATACTGAGGGGGTTTATGTTAGACAGACTGAACAAGATTGAGGAACGATACGAGGAACTGGCGCGCCTAATGGCCGACCCAAAAGTGGCGCAAAACTATGCGCGCGTGGCCGAGTATGCCAAAGAGCGGTCCAGCCTCGAAGACATCGTCAGTACCTATCGGGACTATAAAAATACAGCCACAGAGTTGAAGGAAGCGCACACTCTATTGGACGACGACACCGATCCGGAATTCCGAGAGTTGGCCGAGATGGAAATCGCCGAGTTGCGGCCTCGGCTGGAAGAATTAGAGGCCAAACTCCATCAAATGTTGCTTCCCAAAGACCTACGCGATGCCAAGGACGTGATCATTGAGATTCGCGCTGGGGCTGGTGGTGACGAGGCTGGTCTTTTTGCCGCTGAACTGTACCGGATGTACAATCGTTACGCCGAGGGGCGGAAATGGAAAACCCAGTTGTTGAGCGAGCATTCGACCGGCGTCGGTGGGTTCAAAGCGGTGGTCTTTGGCGTGCGCGGGCAGGGAGCCTTTTCCCGCTTTAAATTTGAGAGCGGCGTCCACCGTGTGCAGCGCATACCCGTCACCGAATCGTCCGGACGCATCCACACCTCCACTGTCACCGTGGCTGTTTTACCAGAAGTAGATGACGTCGAGATTCACATCGACCCCAAGGATTTGGAAATTGTCGCCTACGGTGCTTCTGGCCCTGGCGGACAGCATATGCAGAAAAATGCTACCGCTATCCGCATCGTCCACGAGCCAACGGGCATGGTCGTTTCCTGTGAAAGCGAGCGCTCGCAAACGCAGAACCGATTGCGGGCGACGGCAATCCTGCGGGCACGTCTTTACGAGCAGGAACGCTTAAAGCAAGAGGCGGAGGTCGCCGCGTCACGACGCTCTCAGGTGGGCACCGGAGAGCGCAGTGCGAAAATCCGCACGTATAATTATCCCCAGAATCGAGTCACTGACCATCGCGTCAAGGTGAACCATGGGCTGTCCGGCGTGCTGGATGGCAAGATCGACGTTTTCATCGACGCACTGGCCGCACAGGAGCAGACAAAGCGGCTAGAGGCGATGGGAGAGGCTGACTAGGCGTTGTTCAGAAATTTACTACCGGACACTTTTCACACGTGATTGAAAAGCATTGATTTTTTTCGCCACGAATTGCACGAATTTTTTCTACATTCGTGCAATTTGTGCAAAAGCGTTCGGCAGCAAAATATCACAGCCAGGAGGAGAACTATGCCAACCCGTAAAAAGCGCCCCATCACCGCCGATGATTTGTACCGCATTCAACTGGTCACCGATTGCCAAATTTCGCCGAACGGACAGCACGTGATCTTTGCTGTCGAACGGGTGGACAAGGAAACCGAAAAGAAATACGCGAATTTGTGGGTCGTCTCCACCGGCGGGGGACAACCTCGGCAGTTTACCTATGGCGATCAGGTGGACGGTCAGCCCCGGTGGTCGCCTAGCGGCGATGAGATTGCCTTTGTCTCCAATCGCAGTGACAAAGATCAGCCGCAAATCCATGTGATCCCCTTTCACGGCGGAGAAGCACGGCCGCTCACCAACCTAAAAGGCGAATTTGCTGCGTTCGAGTGGTCGCCCGACGGCAAACGGCTCGTCTGCCAGTTCCGCAAAAAGGATCAAGAGGCCATCGAGCGGGAAGACGACGAGCAAAAGAAAGAGTTGGGCATCGTCTCGCGCCACATCACGCGGGTCTTTTTCAAGTTGGATGGATACGGCTTTCTGCCCCAAGAGCGCTGGCACGTCTGGACGATAGACGCCCGCACGGGCAAGGCCAAGCAACTGACCGACAGCGACGTCTACGACGAGTTGTCCCCACGCTGGTCACCGGATGGGGAAAGCATCGTCTTTCTCTCCAATCGCAGCGACGCCCCCGACCTCGACCCGGATGCCATAGGTTTGTTCGTCATCCCAGCCAACGGCGGAGAGCTGGACGAGATCGAGACGCCAATCGGGGAAAAGTCGACCCCCGTCTTTTCGCCAGACGGAGCGTGGGTGGCCTATCTGGGCAAAGAGGGGCACGGGGCGTGGTGGAAGAACGCCAATCTGTGGATCGTCCCGGCAGACGGCAGCGCCGAGGCACAGAATCTCACGGAAGCATTCGATTTCCACGTGGCGAGTGTGACCAGCAACGATTTGCCCGGTTCGCTGCCGATGACGCCTCCCACTTGGTCAAAGGATGGGCACACGCTCTATTTCCAGGTGTCGCGGCATGGCAGCACTGTGCTCAAATCGTTGACGCTGGACAGAGATCTGCAAACGGTGATCGATGACACGGGTTCTGTTGGCACGTTCAATTTCGACGGTGCCCAGTCGAAACTCACCTATCTTCATGGCAATATGACTGACTTGGCCCAGGTCTGGGTGCAGGATGTGCCTGCCGGGCGCTCGCACAAGCTGACGCGCGTCAACGAGAATTTGCTGCAGGCGCGAGATATGGGAGAGATCGAAGAGGTCTGGTTCAAGGGTGCAGACGGCAACGACTTGCAGGGATGGATCCTCAAACCGCCCGGATTTGACACGTCGAAAAAGTATCCCTCGATCTTGGAAATTCACGGCGGCCCACGGATGCAGTACGGCAATCTCTTTATGCACGAGTTTTACTATTTGGCGGCCCAGGGCTATGTGGTCTATTTTTGCAATCCGCGCGGCGGGCAGGGCTACGGCGAGGCGCACTCCAAGGCTATCGTGGATAATTGGGGCACGGTAGATTATGCTGACCTGATGGCGTGGGCCGACTTGGTGCAGCAGAAACCGTACATCGACGCGGAAAAGATGGGCGTTACCGGTGGGAGTTATGGCGGCTATATGACCAACTGGATCATTGGCCACACGGAGCGCTTCAAGGCGGCGGTCACGCAGCGGAGCGTCAGCAACTTGATCAGTATGTGGGGGTCCAGCGACTTTAACTGGACTTTTCAAGCCGAGTTTGGAGACCAGCCGATCTGGGAGAACGTCGAAAACTTTTGGCGGCAATCTCCGATGAAACACATCGGCAACGCGAAAACCCCTACCCTAGTCATTCACAGCGAGCAGGATTTGCGGTGCGCTATCGAGCAGGATGAGCAGGTATTCGTGGCGCTAAAAAGGCTGGGCGTAGACACCGAGATGGTCCGCTTTCCCGATGAACCTCACGGTCTCTCGCGCGGCGGGCGCACAGACCGGCGCATCGAAAGGCTCAAACATATTCTGCGCTGGTTCGACCGGTATTTATTGTCGGAGCCCCCTGTAGGATAGGATCTTGTGCCTGTTTTTGAGCTATTTGACTGCGCACGAGCCGCCCACTACATCTCTCTGACACTGGTGACACTGAGGGGATTATATGCTCAAAGTTGTTCTCGATTATGACGGCACGCTGACCGCCGAGGAGCGGCAGGTGCCCGAGGTGACCCACCGCTCGCTGCTAGAGCTTGCAGACCAGATACTGAGTGTGCCACTAAAGGAACTGGAGACTGCGTACGCGGATACGGTTGCCCGTCTGCTAGCCGCGCCGCACAAATATCATTGGCAGGTGAACGGTGTGTGCGTGTCTTACTGTGACGAGGGGGCTTTTATCCTCAACACCGTAGCGCTGCAGACCATGCTGGCTGATAACTCGATCTATTCGGAAAAGGTGGCGAATCACTTTGCGAATGCCGAATACGATCCTATCGCCGTATGTACCAATCATTTGTTTCACACGCACACCGCTTCGCTGCAAGTTCCATTTTATGAGGCTACTCCTGAGACGTTGCGTTGGCTGATCGCCCATCCTCAAGTCGAACCGTTGGTGCTGACCAACTCGCTGGGCGCAAAGGTGGAACACAACCTCGGGCGATTGGATCTGCCGCCGGTCCGCGTCTTGGGCGACACCCGTCAGTATGACCTAGACCCGAACTGGGCGCCGCCCTTTGGAGATGGGGAACAATTTTTGACAGTGGATGATCTACATACGGTGGACCTACGGCGGCGCATCTACCATGATGCGTTGACCCGTGAGTTGGCTGATGGCAGCCGTCTCGCCGTGATCGCCGATACTCTGTCATTGCCAGGCGCACTGCCATTGGCAATGAGCATCCCCTTTGGGCTGCTGCGCACGAGTTATACGCCGAGTTGGTGTGCCGCTTTCGTCGATCGTCATCCGATGGGGATGGTGCTGGACGACCTGGCGGCGATTCCTGCTTGGGTAGAACGTCTGCTGCTGGAATAGTTGATCGACAGCAGAAACCGGTCAGACTGTTCGCCTCGGGCGATACTGGATCGCCTCCGCCAGATGGGCCGTTTCGATATTCTCCGCTCTCGCCAGATCCGCGATGGTGCGCGAGAGTTTGAGGATGCGATGAAACGCCCGCGCGCTCATCTGTAACTGCTGCATCGCCGCGCGCACCAACCCCCGGCCTGTCTCGTCCAACTGACAGATCTCGCGCACCTGTCCAGGCCCCATATCAGCGTTGCTCGATAACGGTGTCTCCGCGAAACGTTCTCGCTGCATATTCCGCGCTTGCTCCACCCGCGCCCGGATCGTCTCTGATGGTTCCCCCAGTCGCTCGTCGGTCAGCTTGTCGTAATCCACGCGGGGGACTTCGATGTGGATGTCGATGCGATCGAGCAGTGGGCCAGAGATTCGTTTTTGGTATCGGCTGATGGTCTGCATCGAGCACGAGCACTCACGCGCCGGGTCGCCGTAATAGCCGCAAGGGCAGGGGTTCATCGCCGAGATAAACATGAATCGGGCGGGAAAGGTCAGTGTGCCGGTGGCGCGGGATATGGAGACGATGCCATCCTCCAGCGGCTGTCGCAGCCCCTCCAACGTGCGCGTGCCAAACTCGGGCAGCTCGTCCAGAAAGAGCACACCTCGGTGGGCCATGCTGATCTCGCCCGGTCGCGGCCAATGCCCGCCGCCGACCAGCCCGGCGTGGCTGGTACTGTGGTGTGGTGCACGGAAAGGCCGATGCCGGATGAGGGGCGTATCGTTGGGCAAAACTCCCGCGATGCTGTAAATTTTTGTCACTTCTAACGCCTCGTCCACCGTCATCGTGGGCAGGATGGACGGCATCGAGCGGGCCAGAAGCGTCTTGCCAGCTCCTGGTGGGCCGCTAAGAAGAACATTATGGCCGCCAGCCGCCGCCACCTCCAGCGCCCGCTTGACGTGTTCCTGCCCCTTGATCTCGGCAAAGTCGGTGGCGTATTGCGGGGGCGGCAGGGTGGATGGGTTCAGGTCCGGTTCGTAGGGTGGGATGGAGCGCAACCCTTGCAAGTGTACGGCCAGTTGGCCCAGGCTCTCGACGGGGATGACCTCCAGGCCGCCGATCAGGGCCGCTTCGGGGGCGTCGCAGGCGGGGACAAAGACGCGCTGCAACCCCTGCTGCTTGGCCAGCGCGGCGATGGACAGTACACCATTGACGTGGCGCACCGAGCCATCGAGCGAAAGTTCGCCCACAAAGAGCGCGTCCTCCACTGCCTGGGGCCACGCCTGCTCCGAGGCGATGAGCACGCCCACAGCGATGGGTAGATCGTAGGACGGACCGGCCTTGCGAATGTCTGCCGGGGCCAGGTTGACGGTGATACGCTTGCCGGGGAAAACGAGGCTCGAATTTTTGATTGCGGACCGCACCCGTTCGCTCGATTCCTTGACCGCGGCGTCGGGCAGACCGACGATTATGAGCGACGGCATCCCACGAGAGGTATCCACCTCCACATCGACGATGACACCTTCCAGACCGACTAGGGCGCAACTGGTGACTTTGGCAAGCATACGTGGCTCCTGCGAGTAGTGTGACGTGCTGGGATAGTGTAGCACAGAGGGGAAAAGGTGACAAGGGGACGGGGAGACAGGGAGAGGAGGGGACAAGGAGCAGAGGAGACGCATCACGTTTTACGCGTCACAAACTTGTCAGGCAAACGCGCATCGTGTAGAATGATGCAAATCTAATAGGGAGGGTATAGTTAGCAATGGAAGCACTCAAACAGCGTATTCTGGCCGAGGGCGAGAACCTCGGACGTGGCATTCTCAAGGTAGATCATTTCATTAATCATCAGATCGACACCCAGTTGATGTTCGAGATGGGGCGCGAGATGGCTCGTCCTTTTGAGGGCATCGGCGTGACCAAGATCATCACAGCCGAGATATCGGGCATAGCCCCGGCGCTGGCGACGGCGTATCCGTTGAACGTGCCCGTTATCTATGCCCGCAAGGCCCGTCCGATCACGATGACGGGGCTGGTCTACGTCGAGATCGCCCGCTCGCGCACCAAGGGCGGCAAAGACGTGTTCCTGATGGTGGCGTCCGAGTATCTGGCCCCCAGCGACCGGGTGCTGGTGGTGGACGACTTTTTGGCCTCGGGTGCGACGATCGCGGCTCTGGCCCGGTTGGTCGAGCACGCCGGCGCGACGGTGGTCGGCTTTTGCGCGCCCATCGAGAAAGGGTTCGAGAACGGGCGGGCAGAGTTGGACGAATTTGGCGTGCCCGTTATCACGCTGGCCAACATCACCGATATGAGCGACGGCACGATCGTGGTCGAATGATGATGGACAAAAAGAACGCCATCGCCATTCTCGACTTTGGCTCGCAGTACACCCAGTTGATTGCCCGCCGCGTGCGAGAGGCGCACGTCTATTGCGAGCTTTTTCCCTGGGACGCCCCGCCCGAGGACGTGCTGGCACTGCAGCCCCGAGGGATCATCCTTTCTGGCAGCCACGCCAGCGTCTACGACTCGGGCGCGCCCCGCCTGCTTGATTACGTGCTGGAGCAAGGCGTGCCCGTGCTGGGCATCTGCTACGGGTTGCACCTGCTGGCCCGCCGCCTTGGCGGCAAGGTGATCGCCGCCGACAAGCGCGAGTATGGACCGGCAGAAATAGAATTTATCGGCCCGGATAATCCCCTGTTCGCCAGCCTCACACCTCACGTCTCACGCCTCAAGGTCTGGATGTCTCACGGCGACAGCGCCGAGGCGGTACCGCCGGGCTTTGAGGTGCTGGCCCGCAGCGCCAACTCGCCCATAGCGGCGATGGGCGACATGTCTCGCAAAATCTACAGTGTCCAGTTCCACCCCGAGGTTGTGCACACGGAGCGGGGGGACGAAATCCTGCGCAACTTTGTCGTCGATGTCTGTGGCTGCGCGCCCGATTGGACGTCGGAGGCTTTTATCGAGCAAACCGTGGCGGCGATTCGGGACCAAGTGGGAACGAATCGGGTGGTGTGCGGGCTGAGCGGCGGGGTCGACTCTTCTGTGACCGCGACCCTGGTCCACCGAGCCGTGGGCGATCAGTTGACGTGCATATTCGTCAACACGGGGATGCTGCGCCAGGGCGAACCGGCGCAGGTGGTGCAGACATTCCGGGAACAGTTGGGGATGCACTTGATACCCGTTGACGCCACCGAAGAATTCCTGAGCGCCCTAAAAGACGTGACCGACCCGGAGCAAAAGCGGATCATCATCGGCGAACGTTTCATCCGCATATTCGAGCGAGAGGCGGCCAATCTGGATAACGCACAGTTTCTGGCCCAAGGTACCCTCTACCCCGACGTGATCGAGAGCCGCGGTCCCGAACGGCAGACGGCGGCCCGCATCAAGACCCACCACAACGTGGGTGGCCTGCCGGAGGATATGGCGTTCGATCTGGTTGAGCCGCTGCGTTATCTTTTCAAGGATGAGGCACGGGCGGTGGGAGAGGCGATGGACCTTCCCGAAGAGATCGTGTGGCGCCAGCCATTCCCCGGCCCGGGACTGGCAGTGCGCATCCTGGGCGAGGTCACATGGGAGCGCCTGGAGACGCTGCGCGCCGCCGACGCCATCCTGTTGGAAGAACTCGCCGCAGAGGGCCTGCTGCGCGACGAGACGCAACAATCGTTCGCCGTGCTGCTGCCCGTGCGAAGCGTCGGCGTGATGGGAGATGAGCGCACCTACCGGCACGTGATCGCCATCCGCGCCGTCACGACCGAGGATTTTATGACCGCCGATTGGGCGCGGCTGGATTACGAGCTTTTGGCCCGCATCAGCAATCGCATCGTCAACGAGGTCTCGGAAGTCAATCGCGTGGTGTACGACATCACGTCCAAGCCCCCGGCGACGATCGAGTGGGAGTAGGTTCGCAGGGCGCTAAACCGCTCTGCTCAAAGCGGAACCCTGCTGCGCAGGCTGGTTTGTAGACCACGTAGCGGGCGTGGATGCTATGCATCCCAAGCTATCGGCCCGGCAGTTCAGCGCCGGGCGACGGTGACTTTTCACAAACACCAAATTTAGGAGACTGTGAGATGGACCTGTTCTACGTCTTCCGCCGCGCCTGGGAGATCACCCGTCGGCACAAGGCTCTGTGGCTGTTCGGTTTTTTGGTCAGCCTGGGCACGGTGAGTACACGGTTTGGCTCTGGCAGCACTCGTTGGGAACAACTGTCGCGCGAACTGCCGCCAGAGGTGCAGCCTATTGTCTCTGATTTCCTCGCCAGCCCCTACTTGCCCATATTGGTGGTGTTTTTCGCGTTATTGGGATTGGCCATCGGTGTGGGGCTGGCGCTGCTGGGTACATTGGGCCGGGTGGCGTTGGTGGACCAGACGCGGGCCGCCGAAGATCGCGGGGCTGTCAGCCTGCGGGATGGCTGGCAGGCTGGTCGGCGTCACCTGTGGCCGGTCTTTTTCATCCGGCTGCTGCTTGGCTTGCCTGCAGGCGTGGTGACGTTGGTCGGTGCGCTGCCAATGTTGGGGACGGCGCTCTTAGTCGCCGGACAGGATCGACCGGAAGTGGTGATCCCCGGCATCGTGGCGGTCGAGTTTGCGCTTTTTGCCTGCTTTGTGCCCGCCGTCTGCCTGGCGGTGTTGCTCTCTCTGCCCTTCAGCCTGTTGCAGCGGCTGGCCGTCCGGGCTTGCGTGCTGCAGGAATATGATGTGCGCCAGAGCATCACTCGCGCCTGGACCATGCTGCGGGCACACCTAGCATCGCTGGACGTGATCTGGCTGATCCTCTTGGGCGTCGGCATCGGCGTGATGGTCGTAGTCATCTTGCCGATGGTACTGGTCGCGATGACTCTCGTTACAGCGGCCTTGCTGACGGTACTCGTCTCGCCCCTGCTGTTCACCGTGCTGACGCTGCTCATCGGCGTGCTGGCATGGCTGGTGGGCGCGGCCGTCTACAGCGTGGTAGAGACCTTTAGCTCTGCCGTGTGGACGTTGGCCTACCGCGACTTGACGGGGCTGGGATTGACAGGAGAAGTAAAGGTGGAATCCAAATGATCAAATTGACAAAAAACGTCACTGTTGGTGCTCCGCCGGAAAAAGTATTCGACGTGGTCGACGATACAGCTAATCTGCCAGAGGTATGGCGCAACCTGTCAAACGTCCGCAATCTCAAGATGCTGCCGAACGGCGGACACAGTTTCCAGTTTGATTACACCATGGCTGGCGTACGCATCAAAGGCTCCAGCGTCGATCTCGAACACGTTCGCCCGCACCGCATCGTCACCCGTACAACTGGTGGCATTATCAGTACGCTTGCGTGGGATTTTCAGCCGATCTCTGAAGGCACGAAAACAGATTTGCATCTTGAGATTGAATATGAGGCGCCCGTGCCTGTGATCGGCAAGCTGGCCGAGATCATCGTCGCCAAGGTCAACGAGACGGATATTGTGTACGTTCTGAATTATCTCAAGCTCAAGTTGGAAGGGATAGAACGCAAGCCAAATCCCACCTAATTGCATAATGAGAAATCCAAGTGTGTCCCTGCTTGTTGCATCAGTACGGAGATGACAGTATAATATTTACAAGGAGACGATAACATGAAAGTGACCAACATTTGGAATACGAGCCAAAAACCGACGATCTCGTTCGAACTATTTCCCGCCCGGTCCGAAAAGGCCGCCGCAAACCTGGAAAAGGCCATCGACGCATTGGCCGCCCTGGAACCGGATTTCGTCTCTGTCACCTTTGGGGCTGGGGGATCGACGCGCGAAGGTTCACGCCGGCTCATAGAAAAGCTCAAACACGAAAAGGGGCTAGAGACCGTTGCCTATTTCGCCGGATACGGACTGGGGCCGGACGACGTTACAGTTGTTCTGGATAACTATCAGTCGATCGGAATTGAGAGCATCCTGGTCGTGCGCGGGGATCCGCCCCACGATAAAGAGTTCGAGCCCCATCCAGACAGCTTGACCTACGCCTCTGACCTGATGGCCTTTATCCGACCCAAGTATGATTTTTGCACCGGCGTGGCTGGGTATCCCGAAGGACACATCAACGCCCCCAGCAAAGAAAAAGACCTGGAATTCCTCAAGCTAAAGGTAGACCGGGGAGCCGAGTACATCATCACCAACTATTTTTACGACAATGCGTACTTTATCGATTTTTGCGAGCGCTGCCGGAACGTTGGTATCGAGGTGCCCATTGTGCCGGGCGTGATGCCCATCTATAGCATCAAGATGATGGAAATGTTGGCCGGTCTGTGTGGCGCGACCATCACCGATGAGATACGCCAGGGAATCGCGGCGCTGGATGAGGGGGACAAGCAAGCACTGGTGGCATTTGGAATCGAGTTTGCTGTGCGCCAGTGCACAGAATTGCTGGAAGCGGGCGTGCCGGGACTGCACATTTACACGATGGACCGTGCCAAGTCTACGGTGCAGGTGGTCAATCAGTTACGAGACAAAGGGCTGTTGTAATTGGAAATGTAAATGCCGCAAATCATGTTGGAATACACCGACAACATTGATCAACCCATCGAGTTTCGCGATCTTTTTGCCGATCTGCACCAGGCTCTGGCCGACGCAGCCGGGATAAACATCGCCAACTTTAAGAGCCGCGCGCGCTGCCTTGATACGTATCTCGTTGGGGAAGGGGATGCAAGGAATGCATTTGTGCATCTTGACCTCCAATTGTTCGAGGGCCGGTCGTCAGAAATCAAGCGAGAAATTGGCGAGCACGGTCTCACTGTGTTGAAAAAGCATTTTGCGCAATCATTGAGCGATTACAACATGCAGATCACATTCCAAGTGCGCGATATTCAAAGACAGGCGTATTTCAAGGTGGTTTCAGAGTAGTGACAATTCGGTGCAACCTGCAGTTGCCTTAATTCGTGACGGAAGAAAAATACCCGATGGCAAACAAGTGGATCGAGTACGGAGTTAAAGTCAGATGAGTTCACCTAATCCCGTTGACCCCACAATTGAACCGATCACCGGTGCGTTGCGCATCGTCAATGGACAGCGCCTGCAAGATGCAGCTCCCTGCGTTGTGACGCTGTGCCCACCATTACAAGCGGCCCAGGCCCGGCGCAAAGAGCAGTTGTTCCTTTTGCTAAACCTGACCGGCCTGGTTTCGGCACATCTCTATCGAGAACTGCGCGAGGTGGTGGCGCAGACGTATTGGGCTGCCACGGGCAGCACCACGGCGGCACTGCGCCTGGCGGCGGCTGCTGCGAATCGACACCTGCTGCGGACAAATTCGCAATCTGTTCCCGCTGACCAGTGTCGTGGCGGTCTCATCTGTGCCGTTCTGCAAGACAAAGACCTCTTTATCCTACTCTCTGGCCCTACTGGTGCTTGTGTCTTTCGTGGGGGGCGCATCAGGCGCTTTTCTCAGGGGGAGACGATGTCTCCCTTGGGTGTGGGTCGGTTGCCCGACACCCGCCTTCACCACGCCTACGTCGTCTCGGGTGATAAATTGCTGCTCTCATCGTCTGGGCTGTCTCAAGCGACGGACGACGCCGGGCTCATCCGCGTGCTGGCCCAGGTTGGGATAGAAGAGATGTTGGAAGGGCTGGAACAGGTAGGGTTTGGGGTTGATTTTTCTGCATTGGTTATACGCTGGCCGCTGCCGGGCGAGCCTCCGGTAGTTCGTAAAAGCCCTCCGCCCGTCTCTCGTCTCAAGGCCCTAACGGAATCCAGGTCCGAGCCGCGCAAGTGGCCTTGGTCGAGACATCGTGAAAAGCTGCCGGCAAAAACCAAGGTTCCACGGCAATTCCCCACGTTCAAAACAAAGGTCGAAGCAAGCGTGGTCGAGTTACCCGAACAAACCATTACACCACACGAGCCTCCGCTACCAGAACCTGTGGAATCGGACACTGTTGCACCAAGCACGATGGATTTGCTCACCCGAACGGTCGAGCCAAGTGAGCTATCTCCGCCGAAACCTGCAGAAGAACGAAAAGCAGTAGAGCAGACGCATTCCCCTCCCGCCCCTGTGACCGGGCCGACCAAGTCGTACGCGCCCATCCCGCCAAAACCTGAGGAAGAGCGAAGACATGTAGGGCAGACGCATTCCGCCCCTCCTCCGAAACCTACGCAAGAGAAAAGAGTCGCGGAGCAGGCTCCTTCTCCTCCCCCCCCCGCGACCGAGCCAATCAAATCGTACGAGCCACTTTCGCCGAAACCTGTGCAAAAGCGCCGAGTTCCAGAGCGGGCATATTCTCCTCCTTCCCCTGCGTCCCCGCCGGTCAAATCGTACGCACCACTCCCACCGGAGACTATGGAAGAGCGGGTAGTTGTAGAACAGTCGTATCCCTTCCCGGCGGCCGTGCCCGAGCCGGTCGAGCCATACGAGCGCGTGCCATCCCGCGAACCGGGGCCCAGCTTGGGAGAACGCATGGGAGATGCCGCCCGTTCTGTCGGGCGCGGAGTTGCCGCTGCCGGTGGAATCGTGGTCGGCGGGGTGAGCACTCTGGCCGGGCGCATGCTGCCCAATGCCAAGAAAAGAGGACGTCGCCCGGCGCGTGCTTTGCCTCCACGCACTGCCCGTTCGATTCCGCAAGAAGACCCTGCCTTGATGATGATCCTCGCCATCGGCATTCCGGTCGTGTTGGCCATCACGGTTGCCCTGGCTTACCGGTCGCTGGGGGCAGACGCGCGCTTTCGGGGGCTTGTCCGACAGGCCGAGGAATCGGCCGGGCTAGCCCAGACTCCTGGAGTCACCTCCGAATCCTCTCGATCTCATTGGCAAACGGCGCTGGGGCACGCCCAGTCTGCCGTAATCCTGCGTCCGGATGACCAGGTCGCCACCGCGCTGCAAGCTCAAGCCCAGGTCGCCCTCGACTCTCTCGACGGTATCATCCGCTTGCAGCCGGTCACGCTGCACGATTTTGGATCAAGCACCGCCCTACGAAGACTCGTCATCCATGGACAGATGGTCTTTGTGCTCGACCCGGACGGTGAATGGGTGTCGCGATTGACCTTGAATCAGGCTGGGGATAGCGTGATCGATCCCGGAGGCATGTCGATCATCAGAATGGACCAGTCCATTCAAGATGGTACCGTGGGCGATTTGGTGGATTTCGTTTGGGTAGACCTGGCGGGCGGGCGGCAGACCAGTGGGCTGCTCATTCTCGAACAGGATGGCGCGTTGGTCAGCTATGATCCCACCTGGGAGGGCGAAGGAGGAGCACTCCAGTTGCAGCGCTCGTTTATCGGCATGCCGCCCGAATCGCCCAAGGTCATCGGCACTTACGATGGTCGCCTCTACGTTCTGGATACCGTCCTCAACCAAATCCGGCGCTACGAGCCGCGAGGAGACACCTACCCCGAGCGGCCCGACCACTACTTTGTCGTCACTCCAACCAGACCGTTGGCCGAGACGGTGGATATGGCCATAGACGGTTACATCTATCTCCTCTACGCCGACGGTGCGATCGCCAAATTCCTGAGCGGCAACCCCGAAGCATTCGACGTGCGCGAATTGCCCCTCGATCTCAGCCAGGCGGTCGCGTTGGCCGTGGATCCAGACAGCGGCAGCGGGACGATTTATGTGGCAGATCGCGGAAATCGGCGGATAGTTGCGTTGGCGCCTGACGGGCAATTCCAGGCGCAATTTTACGCCAGGGACGCCTTTGACGCGCTAGAAACCTTGGCAGTGGATGAGGCGACGCGCCGGTTGTATGTGATCAGCGGTGGGCGACTTTATGTTGCACCACTGCCATGATTGTGTTATAATTTACCCACGAGTTAGATAATTCAAACACCGCCGCGAGCAAGCGGTGGTGTTTTGTGGGAGGATCTCTAGTGCGACGTAGCAGAAAATTAAATCGTGGTTCAAGTAGTATCGCTCAAATACTTTTCACCACAGGCCTGATCGTGCTTCTTTTAATCATTGCTGGCGCGGCTGGCCTGTTTGTTTTTGACCGGGTATACGATTTCACCTTTGCTTCTGACATATTGCCCAACTTTACCGTAGAAGAACCGAGCGAAGAGCCCAGTGAAGTGGTCTTTGACCCGGGCGAGCCGCTGCCGCGTTGGGAAGGAACTGAGCGCGTCAACATCCTGGTGATGGGTATCGACCAGCGCGAATTTGAAGAGGGTCCCTGGCGCACCGACACGATGATGGTGCTGACCATCGACCCGGTCACAAAGAGCGGGGGGATGCTGTCGATTCCGCGCGACCTGTGGGTGCCTATCCCCGGCTACGAAGAGGGGCGCATCAATCAGGCTCACTTTTTTGGCGAACTCTACGACTATCCCGGCGGTGGTCCGGGGCTGGCAGTCGAGACCGTCCAGTACAACCTGGGCGTTCCCATTCACTATTATGGACGTTTCAATTTCACGGCCTTTGAAGAACTGGTAGACATTATCGGCGGGGTCGACGTCCTAGTACCAGAGGAAATAAACGATAATACTTATCCCGACGAGGCGTATGGCTACGATCCGTTGCACATCCCGGCCGGTCAACAGCATCTCAACGGCGAGATGGCTCTCAAGTACGCGCGCACCCGCCACTCTCCCGATGGAGATTTTGGCCGCGCCAAGCGCCAGCAGCAAGTGATTATGTCCATATTCGATCAGGTCACGCGGCTCGAACTGCTGCCTCAGTTGGCTTCCCGCGCCCCCGAATTGTGGCAGACGCTGCAAGGCGCTGTAGAGACCGATCTGACCATCGATCAAATCATCGCGCTGGCGCAGCTTGGCAGTGAATTATCGACCGAAAACATCCGCTACGGAGTTATTGACGAGTATTACACCCAATTTTGGACCACTCCCGACGGCCAGCAAGTCTTGATCCCTCTGCGCGACCGGATGCGCGAGATGCGCGACTATATTTTCACCTCCCAGGCCCCTATACCCGAGTATGCAGACGACCCGGCTGCACGTCTGGCAGAAGAAGCCGCCACCATAAAAGTGATGAACGGAACCATGACAGAAGGACTGGCTGGACGCACGTCCAACTACCTTCAACTCGAGGGCTTTCACGTAATCACCCCTACCAACGCCGACCGCTCTGATTATACTGAGACGTTGATCATCGTCTACACCGGCAAGATCTACACGGCCGAGTATCTGACCCATTTCCTCAACCTCCCGGCGACGGCCGTCATCCACGGTCCTGATCCCAACGCCGCGCACGATATCTCGCTCATCTTGGGTACTGATTATCAGCCGGTGGAGTAGGCAGGGTAATCACTGCAGTAATTCCCAGTTAAAAAATTTTCAAGAGCGAGACATTCCCAAATACTAGTTTTGATCTCGTAGGCACCGTTCGCCTTGCTGAATGCGGAGCGGGTTTTGTAAACCTGTTCGCACGTAGGTACGCTCACCTTTCGAGTTGAAAAATCGTAGGAGGTAATTATGCAACCTGATCCAACCCACTTGCTTGAGAAAATCGGTCTCGATACTCACCTCATCGGATTCTACGACGCGCCCGATCCCGCTCCGTTTGCGCCCCTGGTCAAACCAGGGCCGGGCAAACGTCAGTGCATTTTCGCTCTCTACAACCAGTGGAAAAAGGGAAAAACACTGCACATTACGGACAAGAATTCCGGTTGCCGTGGGGCCAATCACTGGCTTTGCGGTGTCGAGGTGATGTCTCGTGAGGAATTTGTAAAGTTCCTCGCGGACGACGAAGGGCTGAAAGCGTCGCACGACCTGATGAACCAGTGGCTCGATCACCACAAACCCTACAAACAAGAACATCCCCACATCCTCATCGGCCCTCTCCAAGGGAACCAGTACGAGTATCTCAAGAGCATCACGTTCTATGTCAATCCTGACCAATCGAGTCTGCTCATATTGGGCGCGCAGTACAATCACGCGCCAGGAGATCCCCTGCCCGTCATCGCTCCATTTGGGTCGGGTTGTATGCAACTGCTGCCATTGTTCGAGGATTTGAACGTTCCGCAAGCCATCATCGGCACGACGGACATCGCCATGCGCCGGTTCCTGCCGCCAGACATTATGGCGTTCACCGTCACCAAGCCTCTGTTCGAGCAGCTTTGCGCGCTGGATGAGCGTAGTTTCCTCTACAAGCCGTTCTGGCAGCGTCTCAGAAAGGCAAGAGGACTTGCAGATTCTTGAGAAGGCATTGATACGCCAGAACTATTCAGTTTTCGCACAAGACGCTCAGGCCCCCGTCTCGGGGGCGGCTCATGCAACGGCGTATATTTGTGGCAAAAACTTTTGTCTCCAAACCGTCCCCAGGACGGGGGCTAAGAGCATTGGAAAACTAGAGCTGAACAATCTTGATTGACATGTCAGACGATTACGCGGTACTGCTGCACGGCCTGGGACGCACCAGATGGTCAATGTACGTGCTGGAGCGCATCTTGTCACGGGGGTTCCGTGTTATTAACATCGGTTACCCTTCCAGAAAATATCCTGTCGAGCAGTTGGCCGAGTGCGTTGGGAGGAAAATCCGCCAATGCTGCACCAACGAGGTAAAAAAGATCCACTTTGTCACGCACTCGTTGGGTGGAATCATTCTGCGTTGCTATTTGAAACAAAATCCATTGCCGAATCTCGGTCGCGTCGTGATGCTCAGCCCGCCCAACCAAGGCAGCGAGTTGGTAGACGCTTTTAGGGGAAACATTCTTTTTGAGATTGTCGCAGGCCCAGTGGGGGCACAACTTGGCACCGAAGCAACCAGTGTTCCCAATATACTGGGGCCCGTGGATTTTGAGGTCGGCGTCATCACGGGGGACGGGAGTTTAAATCCCATTTTCTCCCACTTGATTCCGGGCGCGGACGACGGCAGGGTGTCGGTGAAAAGGTCTCAGGTTGAGGGCATGGCCGACTTGACGATCGTGCCCCAGCACCATTCTTTTATTATGAACAGCTCTGAGGTGGTCGAGCAAGTGATTTGCTTTCTAAAGAAAGGCCAGTTTCGAAAGGAGAAGAAAAAAACGCCATGAAAAGAAAATTGCGAGGTCTCAAACGCCGTGACATCCAACTGGACTATAGCCTCTACCGGGTCGACGTGCCCATTCGCGGCCTCTCCGACGTCGAGTTGAGCGTCGTGGACATCTGGCCGGAGGGAGCCGAGCGGACGATCATGTTTGTGCACGGCTATGCCGGTTGCGCCGAGACGTGGGAGTACCAGATCAATCACTTTGCGAATAAATGTCGCGTCATAGCGCCCGACCTGCGCGGTCACGGCCAGAGTGATGCCCCTTTTACCGAATACACCATGTCCGAGTTGGTGGACGATATAAACGGGATTGCGGATACACTCAACCTGCCGGAGAAATTCGTCCTGGCCGGGCATTCCTTTGGCGGCTCGATCTGTGTCGAATATGCCAACGCGCACCCAGAGCGGCTGGAAAAACTGATCTTGATCGCGACCGCTGGCGAATACCCGCTCCCTCGCGGGACATCTTTGCTCACGCGTGTTCCGGCAGCCGCTTTTCGACCTTGGTGGAAATATCGCCCACGTTGGAACGCCGAGGTCCACGTCCTAAAGCGCATGATGCTGAACAATATGCGCGAGTGGAAAGGTTGGCCGCTGTTGGAAAATATCAGCACGCCGACGCTCGTCATCACCGGTGAAAGAGACCGGTACTTTCCGCGCTGGGTCTTTGAGGGCATAGGCAACAAGGTGCCGGGAGCCGAGGTCATGGACGTGGGTGCGTCCAAGCATAAAGTCCAGCTCGAACGTCATCAAGCGGTCAACCGGGCCATCGAACGTTTCGTCGGTGACGAGGCAGAAGGGCGGCGCATCTCGTGGCGTGAGCAGACCACCCAACTAGAACCGCCGGAGGACCGTCCCTGGCTCCACAACTATGGCGACCACACACCTCCCACCGTGCCCATCCCGCGCCAGCCGCTGCACAAATTCCTGGAAGCAGCGGCAGACAACGTGCCCAAAAAGACGGCGACCGTGTTCTATGGCTCTACGATGACCTATCAGCAACTGGAGCAGCGGGCCAATCAGTTCGCCCACGCGCTGCACGGCCTGGGTGTCAAACCGGGAGCGCGCGTCATGCTGGTGCTGCCCAACGTGCCACAGATGATCGTCGCCTACTATGCCACGCTCAAGATTGGTGGTGTGGTGGTGCTGCCCAATCCCGATGCCGACGGACCCGCCATCATCCAACAGATCAGGGAAACCGACGCACAGGTGCTGGTCACGTTGAGAGAGTTTGGTGGGTTGGCACAGGCTGTGCAAGCGCACGCCCCGCTCACCCTCGTCTTTGCCGACATCCGTGAAGCCGTCTCGACCAGCGTCTACAAACAGCTTTTGGCCCGTTGGGAAGCGGCCGGTCTTGGCGAACAGGTCAAAGCCGACAAAAGTTACGGCGGACACCTGATGAGGCAACTACTGATGGACGCGGTGCGGACGCCGCCCGACATCAAGGTCTCTAACGAGGACCTGGCTGCCATTCTCTATACCAGCGGAACTACCGACGAACCCAAGGGGGTTTGTCTGACCCACGGCAACCTGGTCGCCAACGCGATCCAGACCCGTCATTGGATTCCCGATATGCACTATGGCCAAGAGACCTTTCTCTCGGTCATTCCCCTGACCCACAGCTATGGCATGACCACCGCGATGAATATCCCGGTAGTTATGGGCGCGACGATCGTGCTGTTGCCCGTTTTCGAGCTGGGACAGGTACTTGAGCACATCAAGCAGTTCAAACCGACCATATTCCCCGGCGTCCCGTCGATATACATGGCCATCAACCAAGCGCCCGACGTGCGCTCGTACGGACTATCGTCTATCAAGGCCTGCATCAGCGGTGCTGCCCCTCTCCCCATCGAGGTGCAAGAAGCGTTTGAGAAGCTCACGCACGGCCTCTTGGTGGAAGGGTATGGATTGACGGAAGCTTCACCGGTGACCCACGCCAATCCTCTCAAAGGCAGACGCAAGGCCGGTTCGATCGGTATCCCCATCCCCAATACCAGTGCCAAGATTGTGGACCTGGCAACCGGTGAGGATTTGGGGACCGGACAGATCGGCGAACTGGCGGTCAAAGGCCCTCAAGTGATGCGCGGGTACTGGACTCGAAAGGACGAGATAGATGCCGAGTCTGTGCTAAAAGATGGTTGGCTCCACACCGGCGACGTGGCCGTGATGGACGCCGATGGTTACGCACAGATCATTGGGCGCAAGAGAGACACGATCTTTGCCGGTGATTACAGCGTTTATCCTCGAGATATCGAAGAGGTATTGTACGAAAACAGCAAAGTCTTGGAGGTAGCCGTCGTGGGCGTTCCGAGCGGAGAAAGCGGGCAAAAGGTCAAGGCATTCATTGTACCTCGCCCAGGCAGCAACCTCTCCAAAGACGAGTTGTTAAACCTTTGCCGCAAGCGTCTGGAAGAGTATGCCGTGCCGTGGGAGATCGAGTTCCGCGAAAAACTACCAAAGTCGTTCGTGGGTAAAGTGCTGCGTCGTATGCTGACCGGGGAGTAGACTCGATACATGGCTGTTCAGTTCTAACAAATTCTCGACACAAAACGTCGATCTGACCGTAAACGCTCGTAGCTACCGTCTCGGTGGTTACGAGCGTTCGTGCATTGAGAGCACTGGACGGTGACAGCGGAGGCGATTGATCCGGCGGACGGCACGGCGTTGCGCGGTCTGGTTTGAACAGATGTAGGGCGGGTTTGCTACCCGCCGTTTTGTCTGGCGT
>JAAEPW010000502.1 GCA_024232355.1 Chloroflexota bacterium
AAACGTGCAGCACGTCGGGTGCGGAGCCGAAAGCGACGACATGCACTGGGGGGATCGGGTGCTTGCACTCGCCGCCCGATATCACGCTCTCGTCGTACCATAATTGAACAATGGCGATCCTCAAGTCAAGTGCCCCACTAGGAACAAAATACCCCATACAAAATAAATGCAATTGCCCTACGCATTTTGCGTTTCGCGCTTTTTTTTTTGTTGAACACTTGCCTCAAGGCACTCTTTTTGTGGGTGTGAAAGATGTCAATCCAGCCAATACAACCAATACAACGAGCAAGGCCCACAAAGCCGTTGCCGTCGCGACGTACATCACCAGCAGCGGGACGGCAAAGCCGACCATCCGCATGAATGCCCCGACTATGGTCTCCACCAAGAACAAAACGCCCACCACCGTCGCGGCACGCAGGATCGCCGCTTGGTTGCGTTGCGTGCGCCAGGCTTGTACGACGACGGCGATGATCAACACACTCGCCACGCCAGCGACCACGCGCCGCACCATCTGAAGCCAGCCGCGTGGATCAGTAGGAATCACCCACCCGCTGTACATCGGCCAGCCCAAACATCTCACCATCGAGCCGCTTTCTGCCACAAGGACGCCGCTCATCAACACGACAAACACCGCGATGAGTGTCCACAAGCTCAACCTCGCAAAGGGGCTGCGGAGCAAAAGTTGGTCGGGCAGGGTGGGATTGGTATAACGAGAGAACGCCAGCACCGTCGCCGTCAGCACGAGGGCGAGCACCATCAACGCCAGACTCAGGTCGATGGCCGCTCCACCGGGCGAAAGCCCGCGCAGAACCGCGACCGCGCCGAACACGATCACCACAAACAGGAACACGACCGCAACCACTAGCGGCCAACTCACCCACCGGATCGAGCGAGTCTTGCGCCAGCTCATAATCGCCGCAGCGATGATGAGCGGCCCTGCCAGCACAGTGGTGATGCGATGGGTGTACTCAATGATCGAGTCTGTCCGCATCGGCGGGACGATCTTGCCATAGCACCCCGGCCAATCGGGGCATCCCTGGCCCGAATTGGTGACACAAACGATGCCCCCCATCATGATCAGCAAATACGTCATTATGGCTGCTGCCAGAAGTAGGTCACGGTGCTGTTTGGTGACGGGGGTATTGTTGGTTATCGAGTCAGTTGTCATATGCTTCCTTTCTATAGCTGTTCAGGTAATTGGACGCCAAGTCCCCATATTCGATTAGAGAATTCTTACATCGATCCCTTTCCGACAGGCAATATTTTGTAGGTGATAAAAGTGCCCGGCTTGGTGCCGACGTCATCGCAATAGAACATTGCGATCTTGTTGGCCATCAAGCTCAAATTGATCTCGGCATGCTCGTACTCGGCATAAGCTTTGCGATAGACCTCAATAGGTTGCCCACCCAACTCGACCGTGGCGTGGAAATGATAATCGGGGCCATCGAATGGGGCATCTGTATTCTCGAAACGTTCCGACAGCTCGCGGTTGATCCGATTGTGCAGTTCTCGCAGCGTCGGGGTCTCTTGGACGTTTAGCCACAGGATTCCGGTCTCGCCATCGCCAAGTGGCGCCGTTTGCAGTTCCAGGTGGGTCAAGGTGGTTTCAAAAGGTTGGATGGTCTCTGTCAATTGGTCAAAGTATGCTTCCGTCTCTGGCAAGCTGTCAATCTCGAATGGTTGCTTTAACGAAACGTGCGGCGGAAGCAACGACACCATAAAGTCTATGCCATATTTCGAGTGAACGTTGACGGCTAGTTTTCTGACAAAATTATGTACATTGTCATCCACGAGCAAAGCAAACGCGGCTTTCATTACATACTCCTCTGATAATTCTAGTCCTACATTTGTGAAATGCGTGGCAAAAAAGTGTCTGGTCGCACGAGTTCTAGTCTCCATACTCTGCAACGTTCCAAACACTGACAATCGAAAAATCGTTCGAGACCAAAAGGGTTCCATCTGGAGAGAAATCCAAACTGAACGCAGAACTATCAAGAACGCCCAACAGCGACCAATCCTCGACGCTGCGCAGCCGGATGAGGGGATCGTTTTGCCCGGATCCAGAAGCCAATATCTTGCTATCGGGAGAAAAAGCGACGCCCTCCGCCAGATCATCGAATTGATTGATCATCGTCCCGTCGTTCATCTGCCATATCACGACGCCGCCTCGCTCGCACCCATAAGCGCCTGCCGTAGCGCAAACCACGATAGCCAAAAGTGTTCCATCGGGTGAAATGGCGACGTCGTTCGCCTGCCGGGCATAGTACAATGTGTTTAGCAAAGCGCCATCACTCACTTGCCACAATCTGATGTTCCCGTCGGTCCCGCTGCCCACCAACGTGTTCCCATCGGGAGAAAAAGCGAGCGTCGTCACGTTTTGCCCTGGCGCGGGCAGCTCGCGCACGATGCGCCAGGTGGCGGTGTCATAAAGCTGCACAATGCCATTGGGCCATCCATCCATCCCGCCAACAGCAAGCATACGCCCGTCCGGCGAAAAAGCCACGCTGATCGCCGTAGCGCCCGGTGCGCCCAAACTCTGCAAAAGCGCGCCATCCGACAGCCGCCATACGTGCAGTTGGCGCTCCTCGCCAGACGATGCAGAAGTCAACATCTGGCCATCCGGCGAGAACGCGATTTCCCACACGATGCCCGTGTATTGATCCAACGTGTGCAGCAGTGCGCCGTCGGTCGTCCGCCATACGTGCACGGCAAAGTTGGCCTCGCTCCCGCCAGACGATGCTGCAATAGTCGCTCCATCCGGCGAAAACGCGACCATGCGCAAGTCGGGGCTTTCTATCCGGCGAACCATACCCTCGGGCAAAGTGCTGGTCGGCTCGATGGCCGTTGTTTGGGTGTCAACCGGCGTCAATCGCCACAACCCACCACTGGCCTCGTCGTCCGCGGCGGGCATTCCGGCTCCGGGGCTCGAGCCATGTTGAAATATGTTGACGAGGCGGTAAAAGTCCGGGACGTCTCCCGAGGGCCGGATTTGCCAATACTGACGTTCGTTAGCGGCGGTGGATACCATAAAGGGGCTGTTTTCTTCGACGATCCCCAGCGACCATTGTTCGCCGAGGGAGCGATTCGTGAGCCGATAGTAGCCGTCACCCGCCGGTGTGATCTTCCACGCCTGCGCGTCGATGCTGCTGGCCACCGGCACCATTACCACCGGAGTATCTCCCTGGCTATACGTCTCCAACGCGTACGCATCGCCGCCCCCAATGATCTCGAGCCGATACCATCCATTCAAATCCAGGTCTGCCGCCTCGTACGGGCAGGATAATTGTTGTTGATACCAATCCGTATCCGGGGCCGGGTATTTGGCATCTGGAGACGCGGGCACGTAAAACTCGGGCAGGCACGGGTCGGATGGTGCGGTCAGGATGGGTTCGGTGTGTTCTGCTCCGCCGGTCACCGCAAAGGTTTGCAGCCCGCCATCCGGTTGCCAATATCCATAATGCCATACCCGGGTATCGCGTAATTGCGCAAAAGCATACGTCTGATAGTTGCCTGGCGAAACCTCAAACGCCAGTTGGCTCACACCTTCTGTCACAGACATTGCATCATAATAATAGGCCCCGTCGTTCACGTTGATGATGTAGACATCCAAAGCCAAGTCGGAGGGCGGCGGGGGATCTACAAGGGTGACAATTACCCTGCCGGTATCGGTGGCAAGAGGCTCTTTGGTCAGTTCACCGATAGGTGTGCCAAGTTCCACCGTTGCTTCATCGGCAGAGACATGGGTGGGCGAATCGGCATCGAGCGTGGGGGATATAGTCGTCAGATCGTTTTTCTGCGGAGCGCAGGCAGTGATCAAAAGGGCAATGACTATTGTGCCCAAGGCGGCTCTCTGAATATAATGTGGCAAGTTTTTTCCTCCCAGAACAGTCTCTCACTTGACAAACGCCGCGCGCAGTGCAGCGGACATTTCAGTTGCAGCCTCCCTGGCCCTATCGAATATCGCCACCGCAGACAAAAAACCGTGGACCATGCCGCCATAACAGATGTACGTTGCCGGAATCTCTGCCTGTTTCAGCCGTTGGGCGTAGGCATAGGCCTCGTCCCGGAGCACGTCGAACTCGGCGGTGACTACCATCGCAGGTGGGAGGCTGCTCAAGTCTTGGGCCAGCAAGGGTGATACCGACGGGTTTTGTCCGTCTTTTTCGTCGGCCAGATAATGGTCGCGAAACCAGGCCATCGTATCCTTCAGGAGTGTGTATCTGTCACC
Organism: Chloroflexota bacterium; assembly: GCA_024232355.1. The sequence continues at coordinate 4,229 of JAAEPW010000502.1, forward strand.
ATAATCCCGGTAGGAGCCGGTATCGAGGGTTGAAATGTTGGTCACAGGATAGATGAGCAGTTGATACACCAGTGCAAGCTCGCCTCGATCTCGGGCCATTCGCGAGACGACGGCAGCGAGATTGCCGCCAGAGCTATCGCCACCGACTGCGATACGTGTTGCATCTCCTTGGAGACGCTCGGCATTTTCTGCTACCCACCGGGTTGCTGCGTAGGCATCCTCGACGGCGGCGGGATATTTATGTTCCGGGGCCAAGCGGTAATCCACAGAAACCACGACGCACGACGCGCCGTCTGCCAGAAAGCGACAGATGCCATCGTGGGTATCCAGGTCGCCTTGGACCCAACCGCCGCCGTGGAAGAAAACGAGCACTGGGAACGGCCCATCCCCCTCCGGTGTGTAGGTGCGCACAGGAATCTCTCCTGCCGGGCCTGGGATTTGCAGGTTTTCCACGGTGGCAACGGATACCGGTTCGCCTGCCAGCATCGCGGCAGTGGTCCGCATCTCGGCTCTTGCTTGGGTTGGTGTGAGCGTGTGCGTAGGTGGTTTGCCTATCGCTTTTGCCATCTGCAAGAATCGTTGGACTTGGGGATCAAGCGCACCCGTTACCGGGGGATGAGGGCACTGTTCGGTTTTTGTCATTGCGTCGCAGTCACAAAGATAATGATCCCCGCAATCGTCAAGATGCACAACATGGGGCCAAAGATAGCGGCTACGATGAGCAGGGCGATAGAGGTGACGCGGCCAGAACGAACGAGTCGCTCCGCCGCTGTCTCCTCGGCCGTCACCTGGGGCGCGGGCAGGCTTTCGGTGATGCGGGCCAAGGCCATCAGGTCATCGAGCCATTGTTGGACCTCTTCCGGTGTGAAACCGTATTTAAAGAGGTTTTTGTTGCGATACAAGCGCATGTACAATCTTCCCGGTTGCAGGTGTACCTGGTGCATCAATACCCAACTCTCCCCGGCCCTCATCAAGCGCTGAAGCAACACCTTAGCCTCAGAATCAGCCCACAGCAAGCGCGCCCATTCCTCGTCCAGCGCAAATATGCTCAACGCTTCCAGATCAAGGTCGTCCAGCAGCAGAGGCTGACGGTTAAAAAGCCCGGCTACCGCCAGGCCCATCTGCGACTTTTCACCAACACCCAAGCGGGTCTGAAGTGGTGTGCTGACGTACAGATCGAGAGTCGGGCCGCGATAAAACCGGGCGGTTACCTCTCGTCCCTGCACCGTGCCCTGGTACTGCCGACCGCTGAGCGTATATGTGCTCCCGGTCAGCCCCAGCGGGACGAACACGGTGTCGAGCCAGCGCTTGCGCCGGTACAAGCTCAATCCAAGTGTGCCCCATGCACCGCCAATCGTAATAAGCAAAAAGAGGCCCGCTGGCACGATCAACCACCAGATGCTGGCATTCGATCGGGTGACTATTCCGAGGGGGACGAAAATCAGCAAGCACGTCAGGGGGACGACGACCAGAACCGAGATCAAAGTAATCACAAAGCTGCGGGCGTAATCTTTGGATATAGCCGATAGAAACTTTGACATATCATCCTCCTTATAGTGTTACGTAAAGCATCTCGCACAACTTGGATCGCGCAGAGATTATAATGAACACGGGTACGTTTGTCAAACGGTCTGCGCCAAGTGGGTTGTTTGCTATCGGATACTTTTCACATACGAGCGGGATATGTTAATTTTTTGCCACGAATTGCACGAATTTTCACAAATTTCCCCCCCACATTCGTGTAATTCGTGGCTAAAGAAAAAAGTGTCCGGTACTGAAGTGGGTTGACGAAATAGAGATGGTGTGTACAATTTATGGACAATGCTCACTGAACATGTTCAGAGCAAATCGAATCAAAAACACAAATAAAATCGGAGGTGCAACTGTGCGCGACAGACTCGAAAAGATTTGGCCGGAAATCGAATGGATAGAGGATCCTGGGCTGAAAGAAAAGGTCTATCAAACCTGGGAATACGCCCTGGAACAAAGCGTCTTGGAACCAGAAGATCTGTTGAAAATCCCCTTTACGCTTCTGATCAAGGACTGCCAGGTCACCTTTATGGAGCACAAACAGGCGACCGTCCACATTGCGGTGAAATCCGCCAAGGTGATGTCAGAATTCTTTGGAGACAACCTACCCATCAATATGGATTATCTTATCGCCGGAGCCATACTGATCGACGTGGGCAAATTGATCGAATACGTGCTGCAAGACGAGCAAGCCGTCGTCGGCAAGACCGGCAAACTGCTGCGCCACCCGTTCACCGGGGTGGGCTTGGCTATGCGCTTTGGCGTACCGGACGAAATCTGCCACATGATCGCCACGCACTCGAAAGAGGGTGATCTGGGCAAGAGGACGGCGGAATCCATCATCATCCACCACGCCGACTTTATGGCCTATGAGCCGTTCAAAGCGGATACGTTGAGATTCTAGTGCAGTTGGGCGTAAATTCCCCATAGTATACCAAGTTTCAACGCCCAACTGCCAAAGTGTTTCGCGGCAGGTTAGCATCATATAGGTGCTTTGCGTTGATAGTCGGTAATTCTGAACTATAAGTTTGTTTACGCCGCGAAACACTAGGATTCTTCCAAACGTCGTTCGTCTGTAACGATCGAACACAACTTGATGCAGACAGTATGGTTCCTGGCGATGAGCCAGGCGCTGTACTGTCTGATCTTTACGAAAGGCACTTTTTTTTATGCAACGTGAACTTGCAGCATCGGTTGACCGCTCGATGCTCTCTTCGAAAGCTTTTTATCTTTTTTACTTTGCCGCACTGGCCTGCCTGGTTCCATTCCTCACACTTTACTACCAGCGGATCGGGCTATCGGGTCGCCAGATCGGAACGTTGTCCGCGATTGCGCCCCTGGTGTCGATATTTAGCGCGCCAATGTGGGGCGCGCTGTCCGACGCTACCCAACAGCACAAACGGGTTCTGCTCGCTATGATCTCTAGTATGTTTGTGATCGTCCTGGCGCTATCACGGACCACCACCTATCTCTTGCTCATTCCCATCATCGCGATATACGCGTTCTTTGGATCTCCTATCATATCACTGGTGGATAACTCGGTCATCGAGTCGCTGGGCAAGCGCAAGGACGAATACGGGAAACAACGACTGTGGGGATCTGTGGGCTGGGGGCTTGCTGCCCCGATCATCGGATGGGTGATCGAGCAAAATGGGCAAGGATGGGCGTTTTACGGCTATTTCATTCTCTCGTTGGGGACGCTGATCGTGGCGTCTCGCCTGCCCGTCGTGCATTCCAAGACCAGCCAGCAATTTGGCCAAGACTTGCGCCTGATGCTGACAAACCGGCGCTGGATCCTCTTTCTAATGACGATATTTATCGGAGGGATGAGCCTGACCTTTGTGCTCAATTTTGCATTTTTGTATCTGGACAGCCTGGGGGCCAGCGAAACACTGATGGGCCTTTTTCTGACCGTCACCACACTTGGCGAGATGCCGCTCTGGTTCTTTGCAGACCGTCTGCTCAACCGTTGGGGAAGCCGAGGTTTGCTGATGATTTCACTGGCGGCCTGCGCTGTGCAGGCGTTCACCTTTTCTTTTGTGCAGATTCCGTGGCTCGCGTTGCCCATCCAGTTGATCCAAGGGTTGGCCTTTTCGGCGATGTGGACGGCGGGGGTCTCGTATGCGGCCCAAATCGCCCCAGAAGGAACCAAGGCCACGGCGCAGGGGGTGCTCGCAGCCGTAACGATGGGTTTGAGGTCCGCAGTCGGAGCCTTTGTCGGCGGGATATTGTACGACGGCTTGGGAGCCGTTCCGATGTTTCGAGTTGGCGGCGTCTGCGCGTTGATTGGATTGCTGCTTTTTGTTATTGGGGGACGAGAAACAAGGAGGACGTAATGTACATTCAATCGCTGACCGGTAAATGGCAATTTCGAGAGGCCAGGACCGACGAGTGGCTTTTGGCCCAGGTGCCCGGCTCAGTTCACACCGATTTGATGGCCCTGGGCCGTATCCCCGACCCCTTTGTTGCCGACAACGAACTGGACGTGCAGTGGGTCACCGAGCGCGACTGGGAATACACGCTCACATTCCAGGCCCCTTCCGAGCTAGTAGCCAAAGAACGGGTCTTTTTGGTCTGCGACGGGCTAGATGCCCTGGCAGACGTGACCTTGAACGGCAAGCTCCTGGGATACACAGAGAACATGTTCCGGCGTTACCGTTGGGACGTCACAGAGCACCTGGTCGAGGGAGACAATCAATTGCACATCCTCTTCCACGCGCCGATGGCCTACATCCGCAAAAAGCACGCCGAGCAGCCGTTGGTCGACTCGTCCCAATCGATTCCGGGCGGCTCCCATTTGCGCAAAGCGCCCTGTCATTTTGGGTGGGACTGGGGGCCGAAACTCGCTCCCATCGGCATCTGGCAGGATATCCGGCTGGAAGGTTACTCGGTCGCCCGGCTGGACGACGTCCACCTGCGCCAGCGCCACGCCGACGATGGCACAGTCACCGTCAGTGCTGATGTGACGGTCGAGCGGTGGCGGGATGCCGATGCAAAAGTGGTCCTGCAAATAACCGCCCCTGATGGAGAGACGCAGAAAGACACCAGGGGTTTTTCGAAACCCCCGGTGTCTGCAAAAGTCGCGATCCAAATCACCGATCCACAACTCTGGTGGCCCAACGGCTACGGCGAGCAACCGCTCTACAACGTCCAAGTGACCCTCTACCAGGCCGAAACCCTCTGCGACCGACGCACCTTCCAACTGGGCCTACGCACCATCGAGTTGCGCCAGGAGCCGGACGAGTTTGGCACATCCTTTACCTTTGTCGTCAATGGCGTGCCCATCTTTGCCAAGGGAGCCAACTGGATTCCGGCCGATTCTTTCCCCACCCGCATCAGTGACCACCAACTGGAATCTCTCATTCGAAGCGCCGTGAGTGCCCACATGAACATGCTGCGCGTCTGGGGAGGCGGGTTCTACGAGACAGAGCGTTTCTACGATCTCTGCGACCGGTACGGCATTCTGGTCTGGCAGGATTTTGTCTTTTCCTGCGGCATCTACCCTGCCGAGGAAGCATTTTTCGAGAACGTGCGCGCCGAGGCGGTGGAGAACGTCCGCCGCCTGCGCCATCGCGCTAGCCTGGCCCTTTGGTGTGGCAACAACGAGATGGAATGGGGCTGGGTTGATTGGGGGTGGCAGGACCCCAGCCGCGAGCATCTTCAAGAGGCGTACGAGCGTATGTTCTACCATGTCCTGCCCGAAATCTGCGCAGCCGAGGACCCGGATCACTCGTACTGGCCCAGTTCCCCTTCGTCCAACACGCCCTTTATCGACCCCAACGGCCAACGGACCGGAAACACGCACAATTGGGAGGTGTGGCACGGCAACCGTCCGTTCCAAGCATACCGGGAACACAACTCGCGTTTCGTGAGCGAATTTGGCTTTCAATCGCTCCCGCCCCTTGAAACCATCCGCACCTATGCCAACGAGGCTGATTGGAATATGACCTCCTACATCATGGAGCATCACCAGCGCAACCCGGCGGGCAACAGCAAGATCATCAATTATATGACCGACCACTTTTGCCTGCCCAAGGATTTCGAGTCGCTGGTCTATCTGACGCAGCTGCTCCAGGCCGAATGCGTGCGCACCGGCGTCGAATACTGGCGGCGGAATCGCTGTACCAGCGGCGCCCTCTACTGGCAACTGAACGACTGTTGGCCCGTTGCATCCTGGGCCAGCCTCGATTACTATGGACGCTGGAAAGCCCTCCACTATGCGGCCCGACGCTTTTACGCTCCAGTGCTGCTTTCTGCCGAAGATTGGCCGCCAAGAGACGACACACCGGATAAAAGCATCAATCCAGAGGACAACGGGCAGCGGCGTGTCCGTTGGTCGCTGGAAATGCTGGACGGCAAAGTGTTGGGCACCGGCGAGCAGGTTATGAGCGTGCAAGCCGCCACGCAAATCCTGGGCGGCGGCGGTCAACCCACACCTGTGGGCTGGAAACCGGAGGCATCCCTTTATCTCACCAATGACCTGACCGACGTCTGGCAGGGGACCATCCACTGGTCATTGGAGACGCTGGACGGCGATCCACTGAAAACCGGCAGCGAGACCGTAACCGTCCCCGCGTTAAGCGCGCTCAATGTGTGCTCGCTGGACCTGACTGAGCACGTCAATGACGGAAACCGGCGGGAGGTCGTACTGGTCTACGAGTTGTGGCAAGATAATGAGCGGTTGAGTATGGGCATCATGTCTTTTACGCCCAACAAGCATCTCGCGTTGAGCAATCCTGAATTGTGCTACGATGTGAGCAAGTCGGACGCGGGCTTTGAGATCACGATCACGACGCAGCGATTGGCCCGCTTTGTCGAGTTGGCACTGGAAGGCACCGACGCGATATTCAGTGATAATTATTTTGACCTGCCAGCCAGTCGCACGGTGATAGTACAGATTCCCGCGTTGGATGGGTGGACTGCTGAGCGCGTGCGCGAGTCACTGCGTGTGCGCAGCTTGGCGGATTCTTTCTAGCGCATTGACACAGAGCACAAACCGGATCAACCAGTTTTCTCAACGCGCCAACTGGTTTTTGCTATTAGCAATCATAGCGATGGGCGGTTTCCTGCGCTTTTACCAGATCGGCAGCAAGGGGCTGTGGCTCGACGAGGCATTCAGCGTCTGGATGGGCTGGCAGCCCGTGGGTGAGATGCTCGACTGGCTGGTCAAAATCGACCAACACCCGCCCCTCTACTACACCCTGCTCCACTTTTGGATGGCGTTCGGAGACAGCGCCGCCACCGTACGCGCACTTTGCGCCCTGTTCAGCACACTGACCATTCCCGTGATCTACCTACTAGGCCGCCGCCTGTTCGGAGACCAAACGATCAGCCTGTTGGCCGCCCTAATTCTGGCCGTCTCTCCCTTTCACGTGCGCTTTGCCCAAGAGGCGCGCATGTACGCGCTGCTGGCGCTCAACGCATCGCTGGCGACGTACGCACTGGTCCGTCTGCTCACCGATTCTCGCTCAGTCGAAATGTCGCTGGGGCAGCAATTTATAACCCTGTGGAAATCTCGACGAGACCCCCGCCTCCTCAAGGCTGTTCACTTTTCACACAGAACACTCAAGCCCTCATTGCAAACGCTCAAGCCCCCGTCCCGAGGGCGGCCCATGCAGCGGCACGACACTTGTAAGCAAGATTTTTGCCCTCAAGACACTCCCGGGATGGAGGCTGAGAGCATTGGAAAACGAGATCTGGACAACCCAGCCCACTCATCTCTGTTACAAGCCATCGAGACCGACCTAGCCTGGCTCGGTTATATCATCTTTACCGCAGCCACCCTGTGGACCCACAATACCGCCATCTTTTTTCCCATCGCCACCAACATCTTTATACTGGGCTACCTTTTGATGAACCGCTCCCATTCCCTCTGCTCCCTACGCAACTGGCTGATAGCCCAAGTGGGCGTGTTCCTACTGTGGAGTCCTTGGCTCATCCCCTTTACCATCCAGGCCGCGAGTGTCCACCGCGAGTTTTGGATTCCGGAACCGACCTGGCTGACTGTCTTGGGAGCGATTGGAGCCTTTCTGAGCGATTTTCTGCACGAGCAGATATGCTGGCCTGAGGTAGTGTGGGCCGGGCACATCGTGCTGATGGCGTTGGGCCTGATTCGTCTTCGTCGCCGTCCGGTCCGTCTCTCGCTCTTGCTCGTGCTGTTCCTGACACCCTTTGTGGGCGAGTGCTTGGTCAGTCTGCGACGGCCCATATTTTACGCCCGCACGCTGATCTGGGCCTCGATCCCACTCTACCTACTGCTGGCTGCCGGTATGCGCCAGTTGCGCCACTGGCCCCGCATCCTGGCCGTTGTCGTTCTGGCTTTGGCGGTCAACGGCACCTCGCTGCGAGGTTATTACGTCGATTTCGAGAAAGAGCAGTGGGACGACGCCGCCCAGCTCGTGGCGGAACGAGTGGAACCTGACGATTTGATTCTGTTCAATGCCACCTGGGTGCAAATTCCGTTCGATTTCTATTTCCGTTCCTACAACCACACGGTAGCCGAGCACGGCGTCCCAGTGGATCTGTTCGACCGCGGAATTCTGGAGCCAAAGATGACCAAAAGTGACCTGCCCCGGCTGCGGACCCTGATTCAAGGCCACGAGCGGGTGTGGTTGGTCTACAGTCACGACTGGTACACCGATCCGCAGAGATTGATCCCTGCGGCGCTGGGGAAAGAGTTGGACATGCTCAACCTGTGGGAATTCTGTGGCTTGCAGGTGCAGTTGTACGGTGTGCAATGATAACAAAGCATCAAAACAACGCTATCAGATAACTTGACACCCCAATGTCATCAAGTCAAGAGACGAGAACTAGACCTGCCAGGTCTTTGCAAGCCTTAACGCTACTACTCAGCTTACCCTTGCGAAGGTTGCGAATTACACTGTTGCCGTATGATTTCTGGTCAGCGAAAGTGCCTTTGGCTTAAAAAGTGCTGCCGAACCTTCGCAAGGGTTCCATACGACCGAGAATGTACCGCTAATCAGGTCAAATCTTGCTCACAAAAGTTCTGACGAAAACCTGGCGGGTCTTTGCAAGCCTTAACTTTGTGACATTGCTTGACACCCTGCTCACACCGCATACAATACACCTACACCATGAGTAGACCTGCTGTTTACCATACGATTCTGATCGCTCTTTGCTTCCCACTCATTCTGCTGACCGCTTGCGGTGGCAGGATTGTGGACAGCCCCGCCACGTCAACGCCAATTCCATCCCCGGTTGGGCCGACACGCGCCCTCACACCCACGCCTGCCTTGCCCTCAGACACAGCCCCAACACCCACAGAACCGCCGTTCGCCGGCAACCCGGTCGAGTACACCGTCCAGGCCGGTGACACCTTGCTGGGTATCGCCAGCACGTACGACGTGCCGATGGCGGCGATTCAACTGGCAAATGGGATGGGGGATTCCGTCGTCGTGCAGGTGGGGCAGACACTGTCCATTCCCTCGCTAGGTGCTTGGGAAGGGACATCCCGCTTTTGGATCGTGTACGTGGTACAAGCGGGCGACACATTGGTCGGCGTCGCGCAGGATTTTGGCCTGAGCGCGGCAGACATCAAGGCCGTCAACGGGTTGACCAACGCCGACTTGATCGGGATCGGCCAAGAGTTGATAATCCCGTTGGATGCGCCGGCCGTGGCCCGCGCGCCCACGCCGGTTCCTACTGACACCCCGTTGCCCACCGCCCCCCCTATCCCCACTGCTGCGCCGACCTTGGTTCTCAGTACAACGATCACGATTCCCACCGCATCTCCTGCGCCGACCGTACCCGTGCCAACTCCCACTATGGCACCGGTCGCACCTCCGCCCGCCAACGTGGCGGACTGGTCCCGCGAGATCGCGTGGCTGATCAACGAGGCGCGTGCCCAACATGGCTTGCCGCCGCTGGTGTACAACGAGACCCTGGCCCACGTGGCCCAGGCCCACGCCAACGACTGTCTGCAACGAGGATGGGGCAGCCACTATGGCTCGGATGGCTCCAACGTCAAGACACGGATGCTGCGCGCGGGCTATGATCCCGTCCGGTGGTCCGAGTGTTGGGCGCACACCCAGTCTCCCCAGAATGCAATGGATTTTTGGATGGACGAGGTGCCCCCCAACGACCCGCACCGGCGCACGATACTGAGCACTTATCTGACAGAAGTCGGCGTGGGCGTGGTCCAACCCGAATGGGGATACTACTTTTTTGCCGACTTTGGCACGCCGCATAATTAGCCACGTGATAAAATTAGTGTGAATTCGTGGCAAAAGAAAAAGTGTGCGACATTGAATTTGGGAGAAAAGTTGCGAGACTTTCCAAATACGATTCTAGCGATCAATCCGCGTCGTGCTCGACGGTAAAGACGTGAGAGTGCAGATTTGCGATCCACTGCTTGCCCTCTTGAGTAACGTGCAGATATCGCAAAGCATCTTGAATGTAGGGACTGATGACATTCCAGTAGAACTTTGCAAAACTCTTGCGCATATCGCCCGGATTCTTGTAGCCGAGCCGAGCATTGGCACCGGTTTCCTCAAACTCGTAGAATAGTTCGGGGATCTTTTTCAAATAGTTGGGGTCGCCTAGTTGACCAATAAAGTCTGCCGCCCGCATCAATCCTGGATAGCCTTTGGTGTCCTTGTAAAAACCGTCATCGGTCGGCGGGGGAAAGCGGGTCATCTCGATGTATGAAGCGATCAACTCGGCGTCGATATTTCTGATCGACTTGCCGAAACGCCCGCGAACAAACGCTTTGCTGCGATCCAGGTGATAAGGCATCATCGCCGCATCTGTCCCCCCGGCCGGAACCGTCACCGTTTCGTCTCCGATTCCGGTGGCATACATACCGTCTCCATCTCCCTCACATATGCCCCTCACGTAACCAATGTCGTGGCACAAAAGGGCCGCTGTAAAATGAAACCAATCACGGGGAGAGACACCCCCTTCGAGCAGATGTTTCCCTTGCAAGATCGCTTGGCCCACCGATGTGACCATAATAGTGTGTTCGACGTCGTGATAAAGAGTATCCGAGTTGGCAATGTTTTCGAGGGCTAGCCGGCACGTCCAGGAGGCGATTCCGCCATACGGTGGGTCCGTGATGCCATAGTCCTGCCGGTACATTTCCTCAAGTTGTTTTGCAAAATGCCCAATGACGAGTTCTCGAATATTCAACATCGTGCACCTCCTCTTTACAAGATACCTCGATCCGCCCAAGAGGCGTGTCTATTGCGCACTCAGTATAGACGAGTTTGACGAGAAGTCAATCCCTTGACCCGCATCTGGAGAACAAGTATAATGGCATCTCGGCAAATAGAACAGGAGTAGAGAACCGAAATATGGAAGCGATTCGAGCAGCAGTAATAACAATGAGTGACAAAGGACACGCCGGAGAGCGGGAAGACGCCAGCGGACCATTGCTGGCCAACCTGCTGCGCAACATGGGGGCCGAGGTCGTGAGCCAGACCATCGTACCCGACGAGCGGACAGACATCGAGCGCGAATTGATCAGACTGGCCGACGAGATACACATAGACCTGGTAATGACCACTGGCGGCACCGGGGCGACCCCACGGGACATCACGCCCGAAGCAACGTTGGCCGTCATCGACCGAGAGATGCCGGGACTGGCCGAGGTGCTGCGCTTTGAGGGCTACCGCCAGACGCCGATGGCCGTACTTTCGCGGGGCGTGGCCGGTATGCGTGGGCAGACGTTGATCGTCAACCTGCCCGGCAGCCCCAAGGCCGTGCGCGAGGGGATGGAGACACTGGCCCCCATCCTGCCCCACGCTATCAAGATGCTGCGCGGCGTGGACACCGAGCACAAACACGGGGACACACAACATGCCTAAAGAGCACCGTCCTCTGATAAACGTCGACCAAGCTTTGGAACATATCCTGACGACGGTGCGTGTGCTGGAACCGGAGCGCGTGCCCTTGCTACAAGCGACGGGGCGCGTGCTGGCTGAAACCGTCACTGCCGACCGGGACATTCCCCCACTGACCAATTCCGCGATGGATGGCTATGCTGTGCGCGGAGCAGACTTGGAACAGGCCGACTTTCCGGTCCGGCTGCGGGTGGTGGGAGAGATCGCGGCGGGATATGTGAGCACGGTGCAAGTGACGCCCGGCACGGCGATGCGCATTATGACGGGCGCGCCAATCCCCAAAGGAGCCGATACTGCCGTACGCTTTGAGGACACCCGTCATGGCGACGATTGGGTAGAGGTGCTGGTTCCATATGTCACCGGCAGGAACGTCCGCGCAGCGGGTGAGGACGTGCGCGAGGGGCAGGTCGTGTTGGAGCCGGAGATGGTGCTGCGCCCGCAAGAGATCGGCATGCTGGCGGCGGTCGGGCAGGTGGAGGTATCGGTAGTGCGACGGCCCCGCGTAGCGATCCTGGCTACCGGCGACGAGGTCGTGCCGCCCGATCAGCTTCCCGGCCCCGGCCAGATCCGCGACGCCAACTCGTACGCCGTCGCTGCGCAGGTACAGTCCTTTGGCGGGGTGCCCTTCCTCCTGGGCGTGGCCCGAGATCAAGAGGAATTGGTCCGCCAGGGGATGCGGGACGCGCTGGACCAGGGAGCGGATTTTATCATCACCTCCGGCGGCGTGTCGGTGGGTGATTTTGATTTGGTCAAACAGGTGCTGGCCGCCGAGGGCGCGATGCACTTTTGGTCACTCAACATGAAGCCCGGACGACCGCTGGCCTTTGGTGTCGTCGATAGAGTGCCCCTGATGGGACTTCCCGGCAATCCGGTGGCCGCGATGCTCAGCACCGAACTCTTTGGCCGCCCGGCGATTATGAAAATGCAAGGGTTCACTCACCGACCGGGGTCGGCGTGGCCGCGCCCAATGGCAAAAGCGCGGCTGGGCCATCCCATCAAACGCCAGGACGATCGCCGCCGCTTTATCCGAGTGCGGCTGCAAGAGACCGATACCGGCTACACAGCCACGCGGACCGGCGATCAGGGTTCCGGCATCCTCAACTCGATGGTAGAGGCCGACGGATTGGCCGTCATTCCGGAAGGGGCAGGGCCTCTGGATGCGGGAGCGGAGGTTGAGGTTCTTTTGCTGCCACGTGTTAGGTGAATGTAAATTGTTAGCCGCGCATCAGAAATGAGAATACAGAAATACCAAAACTGCTTTGTCCATGTGGCTTTATTCATAACTAGTATACGGAGGCGGAAATCCTTTCGCAGTTTTCAGAAACCCACTGAAAGCCCGCGCTCGCCAGGGATCGTCAGATCCCGGCTCTGCGCGACGAAAATTGACTCCGAAAATGGTAAAAACGACGATTTAGACGGGGATCTGAGATCCCCTCGGAGCGGTAACTGCCAAAGGATTTCCGCCGAGCAGTACTAGTCACCTATTCCAGATGATGGATGGGTGACAATCCGTTCCAAAGACCGCGAATCAGTGCAAGATGCTAGGTTTCGGCAGTATGAGATTGCTGGGCATAACTTGCCACCACGCGATGACCCTCGTGCTAACGAGTGGTACGAGTTGACCAAGTTCATTGTTGAGAAAACGGGCTTGCTTTATGAGTGTCCCGAATGTGGGCGTTTGATGTGGAGACCATCAAAAGGAGATTCATACACCGTCTTTACAAAAGAGTTAAATCCAGAATGATCTTCTTTGTAATAGACATTATACCGATTAAATTAGACAAAAACAGCAAACATTGGTAAACTACAGGGCATCCTAAAAAGTGCGAGGTGCCCAATGAGCAAATATGAAGAATATGCCGAAAAATCGACGGAATTTTTGGCGCTAACCGGAT
>JAAEPW010000503.1 GCA_024232355.1 Chloroflexota bacterium
AGTTGCTTCTGGCTCCATCGGACAGCAGCACTCGCCTCAAGTCAGACCGCACGGTCAATATGCTCACTGCTTCTGTCTCAAGTTGTTGCTGGAGCGTTACCTTTCTACTCTCTGGCATGCGCCCATAACGCACCGTCTGCAAGCGTTCCCCTTCAGCATTGTGCAAAATCACTGTGCCGCAACCAGCTTCTTTTTGTCCTGTCGGACCACTGGCGTGTTTGCCTGGACGATCTGGCTTGGCGCGTTGGCCTTTCATACGCACGGTCACACCATCCACAGAGATGACCAGCATAGCCGTCTCACACGGGATAGTTTCTCGAGTACGCAAGGCCGCTTCCCACTCTTGCCGATGAGCTTCCCAATGGGGGGACAACTTTTTGGGCAGCCGATCCAGACTGCATCGCGAGGGTCGCATTCCTCCCATTTCATCGAACATCGTTTCGCCTTCTCCAGGTGTTACACGCGCTACCATAGAAGCTGCCTGACGCGCTGCACGTGGCGTCCAGTAACCCCCAATGATCCCAACACGCAATTCCAGCGGACAGATGCTCTTGCTCCCACGTCCCGATGGACGGTA